>DASPRX010000112.1:0-13434 GCA_035624235.1 Burkholderiales bacterium
TCGCCGCGGGGCTGCTCGTCGCCTACGCGCTTCTCGGCTTCCTGATGCTGCCCTGGCTCGTGCAGCGCTACGTCCCAGACTACGCGCGCGATACGCTCAAGCGCCAGGCGAGCATCGGCAAGGTGCGCATCAACCCCTTCCTGCTCACGTTCGAGGCGAACGACTTCCGGCTGGCCGAGGCCGACGGCACGCCGATCCTCGGTGTACGGCGCGTCTTCGTCAATCTGCAGACCGAGAGCCTGGCTCGCTGGGCTTGGGTGTTCTCGGTCATAGACGTGGACGGGCTCGACCTGAATGTCGTCACGCGTGCGGACGGGCGCGTGAACCTCGCCGAGATCGCCACAGTCGCGCGCGGAGACAAATCGCCCGTGCTCGCAAAGAGTGAGGCGCCGGTGCGCATGCTGCTTCGCCACGTGGCGCTGAGCGACGGCAAGCTGACCTACACGGACCGCTCGGGACCAGCGCCCGCGAGCGTTACGTTGGCACCGATCAGCCTCGAGTTCGACGATGTCTCCACGCTGCCGGAGCGCGAGGGTCCCTACACGATCAGCGCCCGGCTTCCGGGCGGCGGAAACGTGCGCTGGCAAGGCCAGGTGTCGCTGCGGCCGATCGCGTCGGAGGGCGTGCTGAGCATCGGCGGGCTCGTGCCCGCCAACTACTGGAAATTCCTGCGAGGCAGAGTCCAGCTCGACCCGCCCGGCGGCAAGGTCGACTTGACCACGCGCTACCGCTTCGAGCTCAAGGGCGGAACGCCGCAGCTGGTGCTGAGCGGCGCGAGCCTGCGCCTCGCGGGGCTAGAGCTGCGCCAGCCCGGCGCTGCGCAACCCCTGCTTGCGCTGCAACGCGTAGAGGCCAGCGACGTCGGCCTCGACCTGCAGCGGCGCGAGATCGCGGTGCCGATGCTCGCGATCTCGAACGGGCGCGTCGCCGTGGCCGTCGACCCCGACGGCATCGTAGACTGGCAGACCATCGCGAGCAACGACAAGACGACGAGCACGCCCGAGACGGCGGGCGCCTCCGCCGCACCCTGGCACGTCAAGTTCGACGGCATTCGCATAGGAGACGTCGCGCTGCACCTGATCGACCGCAGCCGTGCCATGCCGCTCGCGCTGGACGTGGGCAACGTGGCGATCGAGGCCAAGGTGCTGCTCGCGCTCGGCGCCGCGACGACGGTGTCTTCGGACGCTCTGCGCGTCGATCTCTCCAAGGTCGCCTTCACCCCGCCGGGAGCCGCGACGCCGCTCCTTGCGCTGGACAGCGCGACGCTCGATGGAGATTCGATCGACACGGCGAGACGCGAAGTGCGCCTCAAGGAGATCGCGCTGCACGGCGGCGGCACGCGGCTTGTGCGCGATGCGAAGGGCCGTATCGAGCTCCTCGACGCGCTCGCTCCGAGCAGCCGCGGCGCGGCGCGCAAAGCCCTCGAAGAGGCGGCGAAGGCCGCGCAGGCGGAGGGCGCGCCCTGGCAATTTCGCCTCGACTCGGCGAAGCTCGACGGTTTCCGCCTCGTGCTGGCCGACGAGAGTTTTGCCCCGGAACTGCGCTACGACCTGGCGGACGTGTCGGCGACGCTGAAGGACCTGAGCAACGACTCGAAGACCCCGGTCGCGGTCGACGCTAGGCTGCGCGTGGCCCAGGGAGGCAGCGCCACGGCGGCGGGCAGCTTCGCGGCCGACGGCTCGAGCGCCGATGCGCGCGTGAAGATCGATCGCGTCAACCTCGCGCCGCTGCAGCCCGCGCTGGCGCGCTACGCCGAGCTCGTGCTGAAGTCGGGGAACCTCTCGGCGGACGCAACGCTGCGTTACGAAACGAAGAAATCGGGTGCGGCGCTGCGTGCGAACGGCACACTCGGCATCGCCGGCCTCGCGATCGACGAAGCGCAGGGCGGCGAGCGCTTCCTCGGTTGGAAATCGCTCTCGGCGACGGGCATCCGCTTCAGCCTGTCACCCGACCGCCTGGGCGTGGCGCAGGTCCGCGTCGTCCAGCCGCAGGCGAAGATCACCGTGTTCAAGGACCGCAGCGTCAACCTGGCGACGATACTCAAGAAGGAAACGCCTTCCGCTCCCGCGGCCCCCGCAGCCCCCGTGGCCAAGGAGCAGGGCGGCGGCTTCCCGGTGTCGATCGAGCGGGTGCGGCTGGAGAACGGCACGGTCGACTTCGCCGACCAGAGCCTCGCGCTCCCGTTCGCCGCTCACGTGCGCGAGCTGAACGGCGTGATCGCGGGCATTTCATCGGACCCGGCGAGCCGCGCCGAGCTCGAGCTCGAGGGGCGCGTCGACGAGCAGGGGCTGGCGCGCGCGAAGGGCGCGCTCAGCCCGTTCGCGCCGAAGCATTTCCTCGATCTGCGCACCGAGTTCCGCAACGTGGCGCTGACGCCATTCTCGCCGTACAGCGCGACCTTCGCGGGCCGCAAGATCGCTTCCGGCCATCTCACCACGAACCTCGAGTACAAGATCAGGGACGGCCAGCTCGAGGGGAGCAACAAGATCCTGCTCGACAAGTTCACCCTGGGCGAGCGCGTCGAGTCGCCGAGCGCGCTGCACCTGCCGCTCGACCTGGCGATCGCGCTGCTCACCGACGCCGACGGCAAGATCGACGTCGCGGTCCCGGTGAGCGGCGACGTGAACAATCCGAAGTTCAGCTACGGCCACCTCATCTGGCAGGCGATCGTCACCGTGATCAAGAACATCGTCACCGCGCCGTTCCGTGCGCTCGGCGCATTGCTTGGCGGCGGCGCGCAGCAGCTCGACGCCATCGGTTTCGACGCGGGCTCGGATCGCGTGCTGCCGACCGAGCTCGACAAGCTGAAGAAGGTCGCCGAGGCGCTGCAGAAGCGGCCGCAGCTCAAGGTGATCGTCGACGGCCGCTACGACACGGCGGTCGACGGCGAGGCGCTGCGCGCGGACAAGGTGAGGCGTGAGCTCGCAGCCGCGCAGGACGTGAAGCTCGAGCCGGGAGAGCAGCCCGGCCCGCCCGCGTTCGACAACGCCAAGACGCAGCGCGCGCTCGAGAAGCTGCTCGCCGCGCGCGCGGGCGAGCGCGCCGTGGCGGACTTTCAGGCGCAGTTCGAGAAACGCACGGGGCGCGAGGCGAGCCGCGTGAACCCGGCGCTCGCCTTCTTCGGCAAGGGCAGCTCGGACAGCGAGTTCTACGAGGCGATGTACAAGCGCCTGGTCGAGCTGCATCCGCTCGCGCCCAACGAGCTCGAGGCGCTCGGCCAGCGCCGCGCCGACTCCGTGGCCCAAGCGCTCGTCAAAGACGCGCATGTCGAATCGGCGCGGGTAGCGGTCGGCAAGACCGAGGCGACGACTGAGGCCAAGCGCGGCGCCGTCGACACGAAGCTGCGCCTGGACGTATTGGGAGCCAAGCCATGACCACGTACGAAACCCCGGGCTGCGCCTACTGCCCCGGAACGGTGCGCGCCTGCCGCGCGGGAGAGAGCGAGACGCGCGGTCCCGGCTACTGCCCGTCCAAGGTCGACGCCGAGGGAATCGCTGGCGCCGCGGACTACCTGCGCGACCCCTTCGTCGAGCGCGTCGCGCGCGTCTCGGCGCTGGTCGAGAGCGAGGGCTACTGCAAGTGGACGCGCGTCGAGGAGATCTGCCAGTTCGCGAAGCGCATGGGCTTCAAGCGCGTCGGCATCGCCACCTGCATCAGCTTCGTCGACCTGGCGCGCGTGTTCAGCGCCATCCTGGAGAGCCACGGACTCGAGGTCGCCTCGGTCGCGTGCAAGAACGGCGGCGTGCCGAAGGAAGACATCGGCCTGAAGGACGAGGAGAAGATCCGCCCGGGAACCTTCGAGGCGATCTGCAACCCCATCTCGCAGGCCGAGTTGCTCAACCGCGCGGGCTGCGAGCTGAACGTGATCCTCGGCCTGTGCGTCGGGCACGACAGCCTGTTTATGCGCCACTCGCAGGGGCTGGTCACCACGCTGGTCGCCAAGGACCGGGTGCTGGCGCACAACCCAGTGGCCGCGCTTCAGCTCGTAGACACCTACTACAGCCGCGCGTGGGGCCCGAACAAGCCGGACAGGCTGCCCAGCAAGCCGCCTAGCGCGGCGGCCACGCGGGCGGGTGATAGCCGAGCGGCGCCGGAGGCCGGTCCCAGCGCGGCGGCGTCTCGGACATCTCGAGCACCGGGCGCAGATGGGTGATGCGCCCATCGGGGGCCACGGTTTCGGTCAGCAGCGTCCTCAGCATTGCTTCGGGCAGCTCGTCGGCTCCGCCTGCCGCGGCCTCGCCGAGGTCAGTGATCCATTTGCCCGTGCGCGCCAGCGCCACACGCACCAGCCAGCTGCCGCCTTCGCGCGCGCGCCGCTCGAGCGCGACCGCCGCGCCGAAGGCCATCAGGTAGCCGGTCACGTAGTCGTTCGCCGCCACCGGCAGCTGGCGCGGCTTGCCGTCGGCACCGGCCGAGGCCTGCGCCATGCCGTTCACCGCCTGCACGATGGTGTCGAAGCCGCGGCGCAGCCGCCAAGGGCCTGCCGTGCCCCAGGCGTCGAGCGACAGGCACACGATCCCCGGGCGCAGCGCGGCGAGCGCCTCGGGGGAGAAGCCGCGCGCGGCGAGCGTCCCCGGACGGTAGGACTGCGAGAACACGTCGGCCTCGCGCGCGAGCGCGCGCAGCGCCTGCACGCCCTCGTCCTCGCGCAGGTCGAGGCGCGCGGACAGCTTGCCGATGCCGGTGTCGAGCTCGACCGCGCCCGAGTCGGCGAGGTGCGCGGCGCTGATCTTGAGCACGTCTGCGCCGTGCTCGGCCAGGCTGCGGGCGCAGGTCGGCCCGGCCAGCACACGCGTGAGGTCGAGCACGCGCACGCCGGCAAGCGGGCGCGCGGCAGCGGGCAGCGGATCGGGCGGCGCGTCGCCGATGCGGCGGATCTCGATGAGCGGCTGCGCCGCCACCGCCTGCGACTGCGGATGGCGCGCCCAGTCTTCGCTCGTCCGCACGTAGCCGGCGCAGCCGCCAGCGGCGTGGATCGCGTCCTCGAGCGCTAACCCCGTCCAGTTCCTGCACGCCGCCTCGGCTGCCTCGCGCGTCTGCGCCGCGCCGAGCACGCCAAAGGCGGCATCGCGATGCAGGGGAAAGTTGCAGTGCAGGCGGATCCAGCCGTCCTTTACGGGATAGATGCCGCTCAGGGGGTCCCACAACTCGGCCGGGCGCTTGCCGTCGATCCTCAGGTAGTTGGTGCTGCGCAGCGCTGCCGCGGCCGCCGCGACGTCGACCGCGATCTTCTGCGCGCGTGCGCCGCGCGTTTGCCAGAGGCGGGCGGCGGCCAGGCCGAGCGCGGCGAGCGCCGCCGCGCCGGCGGTGCCGACGCGGTAGCGCGTCTTGAACACCGGGTCGGCGCCGCGGATCGCGATCTCGCCCGGCCGCGGCCCGTCGACGCCGGCGGCTGCGAGGACCTGCGCGAGCGCTGTGTACGGCACGGCTAGCCTTTTAGCACCACCAGCCCGTCGACCGCTACCGCGCCATCCCTCTTGACGATCACCGGGTTGATCTCGGCTTCCGCCACCGGCCGCCCGCGCGCGAGCGCGAGGCGCGACAGCGCGGCGACCGTCTCGGCGAGCGCGCGCACGTCGCCGCGCGGCAGGCCGCGGTAGCCGCGCACAAGCGCGAGCCCTTTCACTTCCGCGACCATCTCCTCGGCCTCCGCCACGCTCACCGGCGCGAGGCGGACCACCGTGTCGCGGTAGAGCTCGGCGAGCATCCCGCCCGCGCCGACCATGACCAGCGGACCGACCAATGGATCGTCGCGATAGCCCGCGATCGCTTCCACGAGACCTCGTTCCATCCTTTGAACGAGGATCGTGCCGCCGAGATTCGCCAGCGGTTTTGTTTTCTCGCGGAAATCGTTCGCGTCGAAAATGTCGAGAACGACGCCCCCTGCTTCTGTCTTATGCGCGATATCGGTAGACAGGATCTTCGCGGCGACCGGATAGGACACCGAATGCGCGAACGCCGGCGCGTGCGCGACCTGCGATTCGGCGACCGCGATGCCGAGCGCGGCGAACAGCTCGAGCGCCGATTTTTCGTTGAATTTCGTTTCTCTAGTCGGCAAATCGAACTCGATCCCGGCAGGAACTTCGCGAGGCTCCTTCCACGAGAAATAGGCGCGAAAGGCGTCGGCGCAGGCCTCCGGCGTGCGGAACGCCGCAACGCCGCCCTTGGCGAGCAGCGCGAGCGACGCGTCGGCATGCGGCGTGAGGAACGTCGCGAGCGGCTTTGCGGCGCGACGCGCGTGCAGGATCGGCTCGACCGCGTGCTGCGGGTGGAACATGGCCGAGGAGCCGACCACGGCGAGCACCGCGTCGCAGTCGGGAGACACGAGCAGCGAGTCGAGCGTCGCGGCGTACTGGGCCGAGGTGCCGGCCATGGTCAGGTCGATGATCGGCGCGTCGCGCCCGGGCGCGACGGTCTCGATTCCGGACAGGCCGAGGCGATCGACGACGCTCGCCGCACCGCCGCCCGTGGTGGTCACCACCGCGACGCGGGGAGCCCGGCCAGCGCTGCCAAGGCGCGGCGGCGCCCGTCCCTCGACGAGCGGCGCGATTTCGAACAGCGCCTCGAGTAGGTCGACGCGCTGGATGCCGCAGTCGCGGAAGAAGGCGTCCATCGCCGCGTCGCTCCCCGCGAGCGCGCCAGTGTGCGAGCGCGCCAGGCGCTCGCCGAGCACCGAACGCCCGAGTTTGTAGGCGACCACCGGCTTCCCCGCCGCGTGCGCGCGGCGCGCCGCCTCGGCGAGCCGTGCGGCGTCGCGCACCGTCTCGAGAAAGAGCAGGATCACGCGCGTCGCCGGGTCCTCGGCGAGCAGCCCGACGAGCTCGCCCACGCCGAGGTCGGCCTCGTTGCCGACCGACACGAGCTTGGCGAAGCCCAGGCCGCGCGCGGCGCCGCGCGAGAGCACCGTGCCGAGCATGGTGCCGCTCTGCGACACCATGCTGATGCCGCCCGCCGGCGGCGCATCCATCTCGAGCACTGCGTTCACGGTGAGCGCAAGCCGCCCGGGAAGATCGATCACGCCCATGCTGTTCGGCCCCAGCAGCCGCACGCCGAGCTCGCGCGCGCGCGCCGCGAGGCGCGCCTGGCGCGCCGCGCCCGCCTCTCCCGCGTCGGCGAAGCCGTCCGAGAAGATGCTCGCCACCGGCACACCGCAGCGGCCGCAGTCCTCGAGCGCCTGCTCGACCTCGGGGATCATGATGAAGGCGTGGTCGATCGGCTGCGGCGCTTCGGCGATGCTGCGGTAGGCCCTCTTGCCGAGCACCTCGGCGCGCGTCGGATTGATCGGCAGCACGCGACCGGCAAAGCCGTGCCTGGCGAGGAAGCGCTGCGGGCGTGCGGTATTCTTGTTCGCATCGCCCGATGCACCCACCAGCGCCACCGCGCGCGGCGCGAACAGGGTCTGCGCCAGGCTCATTGCGCGAAGTCGCAATCCGGCTCGCGTTCCAGGCGCCATAGGCGCGCGAGCAGCGCGCGCGCATGCCGCGCGCCGAGCACCGGGCCGGCGAGCTCGAGGTATTTCTCGTCTAGCTGCGCGTCGGAGAGCGGCGCGTCCGGATCGCCGATGCGCGTCGGCTGCAGGTGCTGCTCGCGCCGTCCGGTGCGCGTCTCGATCTCGACGCGCGCGGCGCGCTGGCGCGGGAAGGCTGCGTCGAGCTCGGGGTCGACCGCGAGCTCGATCTTCTTCATGAGCGCGCGCGTCGCCGGATCGTCGAGTCGCTCCGTCTCGAAGGCGGCGAAGCGCACGCTGCCGTGCACGAGCGCGGTCGCGACGGTGTACTTGGTGGAGAAGCGCGCCTCGGAGGCGGTCTTCGGCGCTTCGATGCCCGCCACTTCGAGCGCCGCCTTGTAGGTGCCCACGCGCACGCGCGCAATGTCTTCCGGCGCCACGCCCATCTTCGCTTTCAGCGCGAGCGCCCCGTCGATGGCGGCGAAGCTGTGCCCGCAGCAGGTGTGGTTCTTGAAGGTCATGCGCGTGATGTTGAACTCGCGGTTGAGCGAATGGAACGCCGCGTCCCAGTCGGGACCCGCTTCCGCGCCGTCGTAGCCCATGGCGCGCCCGTAGCCGCCCTCGCCCTCTAGCACGTCGAGCACGCCGATGACGCCCTCGCGCGCGGCGAGCGCGGCGGTGACACCGGCTTCCGCCGCGCGCCCGCCGTGCAGCGGCTTGGACATCGACTCGCCACGCATCGCGCGCTGCAAACCGGAGGAAAAGGTCGCGACGGTCGCGAGCGCGTGCGCGAACCGCGTGCGGTCGAGCTCGAGCAGTTCGGCCACCGCCGCGCAAGCCCCGAAGGCGCCCACGGTGCCGGTGTTGTGCCAGTAGCGGTAGTGCGCACGCCCGAGCGCAACGCCGATGCGCGTCGAGGTCTCGTAGCCGACCGTCACCGCGCGCAGCAGCCGCTCGCCCGAGGCGCCGTGCGCCTGCGCTAGCGCGAGCGCCGCGGCGATCGTCGGCGCGCCGGGATGGTAGATGCCGTCGCGGAAGATGTCGTCGACTTCCGCGGTGTGCGCCGCGGTGCCGTTGACGAGCGCCGCCGCGCGCACGCTCGCGCGCCGCCCGAGCGCGAGGCGTGCCTCCCCGCGGTCGAGCTCCTCGGCGAGCGCGCGCTCGAGCAGGCGCGCAGGCGCCATCACCGCGCCAGGGAAAAGCGCCGCGTGCCAGTCGATCACCGCGCGCTTGGCGTGGTGCAGCACCTCGGGCTCCAGCGGCCGGGCGCGGACCGCCTGCGCGAAGGCCGCGCAGCGCTCGACGACGAACATGGCTAGCGGAACTGCTCGCGCAGTTTGACCTTCCAGAACTTCCCGGTCGAAGTCTTGGGGATCGCGTCCAGGAACTCGAAGCGCTCGGGCAGCTGCCACTTGGCGAACTTGCCCGAGAGGTGCGTGCGCAGGTCCTCGGGCGCCGCCTTCTTGCCGCTTTTCAGAACCACGCAGGCGAGCGGCCGCTCGCCCCACTTCGCGTCGGCGATCGCGATCACCGCCGCTTCCTGCACCGCGGGATGCGCCATCAGCAGGTTCTCCATGTCGACCGAGCTGATCCACTCGCCGCCCGACTTGATCAGGTCCTTGGTGCGGTCGGCAATGCGCAGGTAGCCGTGCGCGTCGAGCGAGGCGACGTCGCCGGTGCGCAGCCAGCCGTCGGCGGTGAACTTGTCCGGGTCGGTCGGCACCTCGTGGTAGCCGCTGGCGATGAACGGGCCGCGTACCTGGATCTCGCCGACGCTTTTGCCGTCCCAGGGCTGCTCCGAGCCGTCGTTGCCGATGATGCGCATGTCGACCATCGCCACCGGGACGCCCGCCATGGCGAAGCGCGCGAAGCGCTCGTCCTGGCTCGCACCCTGCAACTCGGGCTTGAGGTAGGACACCGTGCCGAGCGGGCTCATCTCGGTCATGCCCCAGCCGTGCATCACCTGCGCGCCGTGCTTCGCGTAAGTGCGGATCCCGGCCTCCGGCATCGCGGCGCCGCCGACCAGCATGCGGATGCCCTTCGGCAGCTTGTAGCGCGCGGGATCGGACTCGAGCAGCTGCGCCATCGCGATCCAGATCGAGGGCACGCCGAGGACGTAGCTCGGCGACTCGGCGGCCATGAGCGAGAGCAAGTCCTCCGGGTGCAGGTGCGGCCCGGGAAACACCATCTTCACGCCCATCATCATGCAGCTGTAGGGCACGCCCCAGCTGTTCGCGTGGAACATCGGCGTCACCGGCATTACGCAGTCCCTCGCCGACAGGCACCAGTAATCCGGCTGATTCGCGACCAGCGAGTGAATCACGGTCGAGCGGTGCGAGTAGACCACGCCCTTCGGACGCCCGGTGGTGCCCGAGGTGTAGCACATCGCGACCGGGTCGTCCTCCTCGTGCGGCGCGTACTCGAAATTCTGCGGCGCGCGCTCGAGGAACACCTCGTAGTCGACGAAGGGCGCGGCGACCGGCTTGCCGGAGTACGGCACCACGATCACCTTCTCGAACGAAGCCTTGCTCTTGAACTGCTCATAGAGCGGCAGCAGGATGTCGTCGAGCACCAGGAAGCGGTCCTTGGCGTGCGTCGCGATCCAGCCGATGTCGTCGGGCGAAAGGCGCAGGTTCAGCGTGTGCATCACGCCGCCCGCGGCGGGGATGCCGAAGTAGCACTCCAGGTGTGCGTAGTGGTTCCAGCACAGCGTCGCCACCCGGTCCCCCTTCTTCAGGCCCGCCGCGCCGAGCGCCGCAGCGAGCGCGCGCGCGCGGCGGTAGAAATCGGCGAAGCGCTGGCGCTTGAGCGATTTGTCCGGCAGCCGGCTGACGATCTCGGACTGGGGAAACAGCTTCCCGGCGCGCTCGAGGAAATGGTTGAGCGACAGCGGCACGCGCTGCATGGTGGAACGGATCATCGGGCGCCCTCCTCCTGTGTCGGGCGGCGACAATTTACCCCGCAGTCAACGCCTGCGCAAAGGCTATCATCCAGAAATGAAGATCATCCGCGTCGAAGCGATTCCGCTCTCGATTCCGGCCCGTTACGGCGCGGACACCTGGACGCTCGGCACCGGCGGGTGGAAGGCGCTCGATTTCTGCCTGGTGCGCGTGGACACTGACGCGGGGCTCACCGGCTGGGGCGAGGCCTTCGCCTATTCCTGCCGGCGTCCGGTCGCCGCGGCGGTCAACGACATGATCGCGCCGCTGGCCGTCGGGCACGACGCGGCGGACATCGCCCGGCTGCACGCGACGATTCAGCGGCGTCTGCACATCTTCGGCCGCTTCGGCATCGCGGCTTTCGCGCTCTCGGGCCTCGACATCGCACTCTGGGACATCGCCGGCAAGGCGGCCGGCAAGCCGCTGCACGCCCTGCTGGGCGGCACGCGGCGCGAGCGGCTCGCGTGCTACGCGAGCCTGCTGCGCTACGCCGACGGCGCGCTCGCCGCGCGCTACTGCGAAAAGGCGCTCGGCGAAGGCTTCGGCGCGATCAAGCTGCACGAAGTGAGCGAGCCGGTGATCGCGGCGGCGCGCGCGGCGGTGCCCGGCGACACCGCGCTGCTCCTCGACGTCAACTGCGAGTGGGGCGTCGAGGCGGCGATCGAGGTCGGCAAGCGCCTCGCGCCGCTCGGCCTCGGATGGTTCGAAGAGCCGGTGTTCCCGCCCGAGGACGGCGCCGGGCTGCGCGCGGTGGGCGAGGCGTGCGGCATCCCGATCGCGGCGGGCGAGAATTGCTGCTTCGCGACGCAGTTCGCGGCGCTATTCGACGCGCGCGCGGTGCAGATCGCGCAACCTTCGGTCACCAAGGTGGGGGGCATTACCGAGTTCCAGCGCGTGGCGGCGCTCGCGGCGCGGCACAACGTGCGGCTTGCGCCTCACTCGCCGTACTTCGGTCCCGGCGCGCTCGCCACCTTGCACCTGCTCGCGACGCTCGACGCGACCGAGCGCTTCGAATGCTTCTACCTCTGGGCCGAGGCCTCCTTGTACGGTTCGGCGCTCGCGCCCACGAACGGAGAGCTGCCGGTACCCCGGGGCCCCGGCCTGGGTGCCGACCCGGACGCCGAGGTCATCCGGCGCTTCCGCGTCGACTGAGCCGCCGGCGACGGGTTCGAACGCGGGCGCGACAGGCGGCGGATGCGTTCCATATACTGGCGCGGTCGCATCTCCGGTACCGCCAGATGAGAGTCTTTCAGATCCAGGACGACTGGGGCATGGAGCACCTGCAGCTTGCCACGCGCCCCGATCCGAAGCCCGGCCCCGGGCAGGTGCTGCTCAGGATGAGGGCGGCGTCGCTTAATTTCAGGGATTTGCTCGTGCCGAACCGGGGCTACGGCGCGCATACCGGCACGCTGCCGCTGATTCCGGTGTCGGACGGCGTCGGAGAGGTGATTGAGGTTGGCGCGGACGTGACGCGCGTCAAGGTCGGCGAGCGCGCCTGCCCGTGCTTCACGCAGGGCTGGATCTCCGGGCCGCCGACGCCGGACCGCCAGGCGCACAACCTTGGCGGACCGCTCGACGGCACGATGGCCGAGCTGATGTGCTTGCACGAGTCGGGCGTGGTCAAGGTGCCGCAGTACCTCTCCGACGAGCAGGCCGCGTCCCTGCCCTGCGCCGCGCTCACCGCCTGGAGCGCGCTCATGGTGCAGGACCATCTCGCACCGGGAGCGAAGGTACTGGTGCAGGGCACGGGCGGGGTGGCGCTCTTTGCCCTGCAGTTCGCCAAGCTCGCCGGCGCGCACGTCACGGTGATCTCCTCGAGCGACGAAAAGCTCGCGCGCGCCAAGGCGCTCGGCGCCGACGCGGCGATCAACTATCGCACGACGCCCGAGTGGGCGAAGGCGACGCTCGCCATCACCGGCGGGCGCGGCTACGAGCACGTGCTCGAGCTGGGCGGCGAAAAGACGCTGCCGCAGTCTCTGCTGTGCGTGGCGACCGGCGGCACGATCTCGATCATCGGCGTGCTGTCGGGCGGCACGATGAGCGCGCAGCTCGGTCGCATCATCATGAAGCAGGCGCGCATGGTGGGCATCGGCGTGGGCAACCGCGACGGCTTCGAGGCGATGCTGCGCGCGATGGCGCAGCACAAGCTTGCGCCGGTCGTCGACCGCGCGTTCCGCTTCGACGAGCTGAAGGAAGCGATGGCCTATCTGCAAAGCGGCGCGCACTTCGGCAAGGTCTGCATCCGGCACTGAGGAGTCCAATGGAGATTTCGTTTCGCGACAAGAAGGTCGTCGTCACCGGCGGCAGCCGCGGCATCGGGCGCTCGATCGCACTCGCCTTCGCCGCCGCCGGCGCGAGCGTCTCGATCTGCGCGCGCGGCGCCGAGGCGCTCGCCGCGGCCGAGCGCGAGCTCAAAGCGCACGGCGGCAAGGCGCACGCCGCGAGCTGCGACCTCGGCGACGGCGAGGCCGTCCTGCGCTACGTCGCGGCGGCGGCCGCGGCGCTCGGCGGCATCGACGTGCTCGTGAACAACGCCTCGGGCTTCGGCGCGAGCGACGACGAGGCCGGCTGGGCGGCGAGCATCCAGGTCGACCTGATGGCGAGCGTGCGCGCCTCGCGCGCGGCGCTGCCGTTCCTCGAGCGCGCGGGCGGCGGCTCGATCGTGCACATCGGCTCGATCGCCGGCCTGCGCTCGAGCGCGCGCACGCCGCCTTACGGCGCGGTTAAAGCGGCGCTCGCGCAGTACACGATGAGCCAGGGGCTCGCGCTCGCGCCGAAGAAGATCCGCGTCAACAGCGTCGCGCCCGGCTCGATCGAGTTTCCCGGCGGCGTGTGGGAGCGGCGCAAGCGCGACAACCGCGCCCTGTACGACGGCACGCTGCGCTCGATTCCCTGGGGCCGCATGGGGCGCCCCGAGGACATCGCGAGCGTGGTGCTGTTCCTGGCGAGCGACCTGGCGGGCTGGATCACCGGCCAGACGGTCGTCGTCGACGGCGGGCAGATGCTGAGCTGAAGGGACTCGCGTGAAGCTCGTGATCGCGCAGATGA
>DASPRX010000239.1:0-36557 GCA_035624235.1 Burkholderiales bacterium
CTGCGACTCCGTGGAGAGCTTCCAGGCGGGCTTCGGCCCGCACGCACAGGAGATCATGGCCGACATCCCGAACTACACGGACATCGCGCCGGTGATTCAGATCAGCGAAGTGGTCGTCGGCTTGCCGAGCGGCCGCTGAGCAGCGCCGGCGCGACTTTCGAACGCAGTTGTCAGTTCTCGCAGGCGCCGACGCGCTCGGCGTCGACCGTCTCGTGGCGGCCGGCGCGCCACATGTCGATCGTCACCGACTGCATCGACGCCGAGTTGACGGTCAGCTCGCTCTTTTCCCGGTCCGGGCATTCGACGCGCACGCTCGTCGTGCGCGGCACGGGCTCGCGCACGGTTACGCGGCAGCCGCTCTTCTCGCGTTCGTGCGCGGCGGCGATCGCCTCGGCGACCTTGTCGAGCGGATTGCCGCACAGCGTCGTTTCCTGCGACTGGCCGTTCGCCTTGCTCTTCAGCACCCACTTGCCCGGCTGCACGACCGGCAGCGCCGCGTAGGCGCTCGCAGCGGCCGCCAGCGCGGCGAGCGCGACTACGACGCGCGCGCTCATTTCGCCTTGGGCGCGGACAGGTCGCGCAGCGCGCGCACGGTGCGCAGGTTGCGCGACGTGGCGGGGATGCCGAGGTGCGTCTCGAAGTAGCGCGTGTTGAGCTTCGACTTGGCGTAGCCGTGCGGGCAATGCAGCAGCACCGCGCGGCCGACGAGCACCGCCTTCTCTCCTTCTGCGAGCGGCAGCGCCAGCTCCGAGAAGCGCGTCTCCGGGACGTGGCGGAACATGAACGTCGCGTGGCAGAACTTCTCTTCCTGCCCTTGCAGCGGGTTCGCGCCGAGAACCTGCTCGAGCTCGTCGGCCGGCAGCACCAGCACTTCGACCTCGTGCCCGAAATCCTGCGCGATGCGCGCCTTGAGCGCGGCGGCGATTTCGGACGCGGTACCCTGCGCGACGAACACCAGGTTGCCGCTCTGCAGGTAGCTGCGCACCTCGGAAAAGCCGAGCGCCTCGCAGCTCCTGACGAGCTCCGGCATGCCGATCTTCTTCTTGCCGGCGACGTTCACGCCGCGCAGCAGCGCAACGCAGGTCATCATGAGCGCGCACCACCGCCGTTCGCCATCGCCCTCCCCTTACGCACCCGTCAGAGCCGCGGCCCGTTCCCGGCCGCCGGCCCATACTCTAACCTCAACGGCGGCTAAATGAGCGCGTTCGGGACGACGATCTGCGAATCATCCCGGTTGCCCCATTCTCCCCAAGACGAAACATAGTTCCGGACGCGCGGATAACCGAGCGACTTGAGCGCGAGAAACGTGTTGGCCGAGCGATAGCCGCCCTGGCACAGCGGGATGACGGTCTTGTCCGGCGTCACGCCCTTCGCGAGGTAGAGCGCCCGGATTTCCTCCGCGGGCCGCAGCGCACCACGCCCGTCCAGGTGCTCGCGCCAGAAGACGTGCACCGCGCCCGGAATGGTTCCCGCGCGCCGCGCGCGCCTTTCGCTGCCGCGGTACTCGGACTCGCGCCGCGCATCGACGATGACCGTTTGCGCGTCGCCGATGGCGCGCTGGACGTCGAACCGGGTCGCGAGCAATTCGAAGTTCGGCGTGCCCTTGTACGGCGGGGCCGTCGGCGGCGCCTTTGCCGGATCGGGAGGTGGCGGCGCTTCCTTCAGCCGCGCCAGCGCCCCGCCGGCAGCGGTCCAGGCGCGCGTTCCGCCGTCGAGGATCCTGACCTCCGGATGCCCGAGCACGGCGAGCAGCCAGAGCGCGCGCGCTGCGCGCTCGCCGGTCTCGTGATCGTAGACCACGACCGGCTTGTCCTGCGTCACGCCGCGCCCGCCGAACAGCGTGCGGAAGATGGCGAGGAACGCATTCAGCGGAGCCTCCGACGAGTCGTTCAGGCTCACTCCGTAGAGATCGAGGTGCCTGCTGCCCTCGATGTGGCCGAGCGAGAAATCCTCAGCCGGCCGCAGGTCGAGCAGCGTGACCTGCCCGAGGCGCGCGCCGAGCGTGCGCGCGTCGATCAGATACCTGCGGTCTGGAAAATCCTCGATCGGCATCGGCGGCGGCTCTCGTATCCGGATCGTGCCCTTTTCGCGAATAATAGGCGATATTCGCCTATCCGGACGCCGATGGACCCGAACGCCTCCGCCGCCGAGTCCCTGAACGGGGAGCTCACCTCGGCCTTCCTCTACCGAGTGATCGCTGAGCGCGAACGGGAGCCACGCCGGCGGCGCCTGTTCGAGGAGCTGGCGCGCGACGCCGAGTCGCAGGCCGAGCACTGGCGCGGGCTGCTTGCGCGCGCGGGCGCGCCCGCCGCGCCCTTCGTGCCTTCGACGCGCGCGCGGCTGGTCGCGCTGCTCGTGCGCGCCTTCGGCGCGGAGCGCCTGACGCACGCGCTCACCGCGATGAAGGTGCGCGGGATGTCGGTGTACCGCGGCGGCGCGCCGCGCGGCGTCGGAGCGCTGCCCTCGGAGCACGACGAGGTCGGCGAGCGTCATCAGCCCGGCTCTCAGGCCGGCGCGGGCGGCGGCCTGCGCGCCGCCGTGTTCGGCGTGAACGACGGGCTGGTGTCGAACGCAAGCCTGATCCTCGGCGTCGCCGGCGCCGGCAGCGGCAACGCGGCGATCCTGCTCGCGGGCGTCGCCGGACTGCTCGCCGGCGCGTTCTCGATGGCCGCGGGCGAATACGTCTCGATGCGCTCGCAGCGCGAGATGTACGAGCATCAGATCGCGCTCGAGAAGGCCGAGCTCGCGGCCTATCCGGAGGAAGAAGCCGAGGAGCTGGCGCTCATCTTCGAAGCGCGCGGCATGCCGGCGGGCGAGGCGCGGGTGCACGCGGCGCGCCTCATCGCCGACCCGCGCCAGGCGCTCGAGACGCTGACGCGCGAGGAGCTCGGCCTCAATCCGGGCGAGCTCGGCTCGCCTTGGGGCGCCGCGATCTATTCGTTCGTGTCGTTCGCGCTCGGCAGCGCGGTGCCGCTCCTGCCTTACGTGCTGGCGCGCGGGCCGCATGCGCTCGCGGCGGCGATCGGCCTGTCGGCCTGCGCCCTGTTCCTGGTCGGGGCGGCGACCAGCCTGTTCACCGGGCGCTCCGCCGCCGCCGGCGGGCTGCGCATGCTGGCGATCGGCGCGGCGGCGGGCGGCGTGACCTACGCGATCGGCGCCGCGCTCGGCGTGTCGCTCGGCTAGCGGCTCAATGCGCTCGCGCCGCCGGCTGCGGCGTGCCGCGCGCGAGCTCTTCCGCGCTCGCCGCGCGCACGGCGAGCACGCGGCAGGAGAAGTTCAGCGCCATGCCGGCGAGCGGATGGTTGGCGTCCAGCACCACCTTGTCGTCGGCCAGGTCGGTGACCGTATAGACCTGCGGCTCGCCGTCGTCGAACGCGTCCTCGACCTGCATGCCGACCCCGAGCCCCTCGCCGTAGCGGCCGCGCGGCTCGACGCGCAGCAGAGCCGGGTCGTACTCGCCGAACGCCTGCTCGGGCTCGAGGTGCACGCGCACCACGTCGCCCGCCCTCCTGCCCTCGAGCGCGCGCTCGAGCGCGTCGAGCAAGCCGCCGTAGCCGCCGTGCAGGTAGACGAGCGGCTCCTCGCCGGCCTGCAGCAGCGCGCCCTGCGCGTCGTACAGATCGACCGCCAGCTCGACCACCGTGTTCTCGGCGATCGCGCCCACGGTCACCTTTTCAGCTTGCGCACCACTTCGAACACTTCCAGCGCGTGCCCGCGCGGGTTCACGCCGTAGGCGGCATAGCGGAGCACGCCCTTCTTGTCGATCACGAAGGTCGAGCGCACCAGGCTCTCGCGCGAGACGCCCTCGTTCTCCTTTTGCTGCAGCACGCCGTAGCGGCGGCACACCTCGCCGTCGAGGTCCGACAGCAGCCCCACCGACACTCCGTGCTTGTCGCGGAAGCTCGCGTGCGTCAGGCAGTCGTCGCGCGACACGCCGAGCACCACGCAATCGTGCTTGTTGAACTGCTCCTCGTGGTCGGAGAAATCCACCGCCTGCATCGTGCAGCCCGGCGTGCCGTCGCGCGGATAAAAGTACAGCACGACGTGCTTCCGGCCCTTGTAGTCCGACAGGCTGACGCTCTGCATGTCGGCGTCGGGCAGGGAGAACGCTGGCGCGGGCTGTCCGGTCTGCAACATGTCGCGCCGATTCTAAAGCATTGCCTCGCCGCCATGACAAGTACCTGCGCGCGCCTTTCGCAACGCGCGCGCCGCCTATAATTTCGTGATGCGCGATTCATTGCTTGGAGGGCTGACGCCGGCGGCCTTTCTACGGCGTCATTGGCAGAAGCGCCCGCTCCTGGTGCGCGGCGCGCTGCCGGGCTTCCGCGGCGCGGTGAGCGCGGATGGCCTCGCGGCGCTCGCTGCGCGCGCGGACGTCGAGTCACGGCTGGTCGAGCGGCGCCGCGGGCGCTGGCGGGTCACCGAGGGGCCGCTGCCGCGCGCGCGCCTGCGCGCCCTGCCGCCGCGCGACTGGACGCTGCTGGTGAGCGGGCTGAACCTGCACGTGCCCGCCGCCGAGCGCCTGCTGCGCCGCTTCGGCTTTCTGCCCTACGCCCGCCTGGACGACGTGATGGTGAGCTACGCCGCGCCGGGCGGCGGGGTCGGCCCGCATTGCGACTCCTACGACGTGTTCCTGCTGCAGGGCCCGGGCCGGCGCGTCTGGCACCTTGCGCGCCCGCGCTCCTTCGCCGAATTGCCGGGCGCGCCGCTCCGGCTGATCGAGGGCTTCGCGGCCGAAGAGGAACTGCTTGTCGAGCCCGGCGATCTGCTCTACCTGCCGCCGGGCTGGGGACACGACGGCGTGGCGCTCGAGGAATGCTTCACCTACTCGATCGGCTTTCGCGCGCCGCGCGGCGCGGAGCTCGGCGCGGCCTTCCTCGACTGGCTGCACGAGCGCGGCCTGCCCGAGCTCGCCTACCGCGACCCCGACCTGCGCCCGGCGGCGCAGCCCGCGCGCGTTCCCGCCCCGCTGCGCGCGCACGCGCGGCGGCTGCTCGCGCGCATCCGCTGGTCCGCGCGCGACGTCGACGAGTTCCTCGGCGCCTACCTGAGCGCGCCCAAGCCGCAGGTCGTGTTCGCCCTGCCCCGGCGCCCGCTCGCACGTGGGGCCTTCGCCCGGCGACTCGCGCGCGCCGAGGTCGCGCTCGATGCGCGCACGCAGCTGCTCTACCACGGCGTGCGCTTGTTCGTGAACGGCGAATCGCTGCGGGCGCCCGCGCGCCAGCGCGCCGCGCTCGCCGCGCTCGCCGACGCGCGCCGCGCCGCCGGCCGGCGCCTTGCAGCGGCCGGACTCGCCGATCTAATCTACGACTGGTACCGGTCGGGCTACCTGCACCTGGAGAAACGGCATTGAGCGACGCGCGCGCGCCGCGCTACGAGCGCTTCGACGACGAGGCCGCATTCCAGGCCGCGGTCGACCTGTTGCTCATGCAGGACGGGCGCGAGCTGCGCCTGTTCGATCCGGACCTGTCGCGGCTGCGCCTCGACTCGCCCGAGCGCATCGGGCGCATCGAGCGCTTCCTGCAGGCGAGCCGTACGCGCCGCCTGTACGTCGCGCTGCACGACACCGACTTCCTCACCAAGTACTGCCCGCGCATGCTGGCGCTCGTCGCGCGCCACTCGCACGCGGTGCAGATCAACCGCACGCAGGAAGAGGCACGCAAGGCGCAGGACTCGTTCCTGGTGCTCGACGCGCTGCACTACGTGCGCCGGCCGTCGGCGCACTTCTTCCGCGGCGCGCTGGGCTTGAACGACGAGAACGAGGCGCTCGCGATGCGCGGCCGCTTCGGCGAGATCTGGACCGCCTCCTTTCCCGCGGTCGCGCCCACGACGCTCGGACTTTGAGCTAGAATGCGGCCCCGGCCGTCCCGTCGGCCGTGATGCTCAGGTATTTGATCCACATTAAATCTCAGAAGGAACGCACATGAACAAATCGCTGCTCATCGCTGCAGCGGTGGCCGTCGCCGCATTGGCCGCCTGCAGCAAGGAAGAACCCGCGCCCGCACCGGCGCCCGCCCCGGCGGCCGCCCCGGCGCAACCCGCTCCGGCGGCGGCGCCCGCGCCGGCCGCCCCGGCGGCGGAAGCGCCGAAGGAAGGCGCAGCCCCGGCTGCGGCGCCGGCCGCTCCGGCCGCGCCCGCGACCGAGGAGAAGAAGGAAGAGAAGAAGTAAGCGCGGATTCGATCCGCGACGGCGGCGCGCCTCACGGCCCGCCGCCGTTTTTTTTATTCCAGCGCGCGCCAGCCGAAGCCCTCGTCCTGGCTCGCGAGCCCGACCCAGTGCTCCGCGCAGCCGAGCGCGCGCGCGAGCGCCGCGCGCGCGAGCCCGGGCCGGTTGTTCTGCTCGGAAAGGTGCGCGGCCACCACGTGCTTCAGGCGCGAGCGGTCGAGCGCGGCAAGCAGGTGCTCAGACTGTGAGTTGGCGAGGTGCCCGAAGGGCCCGGCGATGCGCTCCTTGAGCCACTTCGGATACGACCCGCCCCACAGCATCTCGAGGTCGTGGTTGCACTCGAGCACCAGCCCGTCGCAGCCCGAGAGCGTCTCCTCGACGTGACGCGTCGGGGCGCCGATGTCTGTAAGCACCCCCAGCCTGCGCGCGCCGTCCGAGAGCACGTACTGCACCGGCTCGCGCGCGTCGTGCGGCACGGTGAAGGGGTGCAGCTCGAGATCGCCGACGGCGAACGGCGTGCGCGCGTCGACGAGGCGCGTCGCAATCCCGGAGGCGGGGCCGGCCGACTCCTGGAGCGCGCGCTGCGTGCCGCGCGTCATGCACAGCTCGAGCCCGTGCCGCGCCGCGAAGGCGAAGGCGCCGCTCGCGTGGTCGTCGTGCTCGTGGGTGAGGACGATGGCGGAAAGGTCGGCCGGCGCGAGGCCGAGGCGCGCGAGCCGGCGCTCGGCCTCGCGCGGCGCGAGGCCGCAGTCGACGAGCAGGCGCGAGGCGCCGGCCTCGACGACCAGGCAGTTGCCCTTGCTGCCGCTCGCGAGCGAGGCGAAGCGCATGCGCGCCGCGCCGTGCCTATTTGAGCTGCTCGTGCAGCAGGGCGAGGATGCGGTGCGCGGTACTGGAGGTGTCGCGCTTGCCGTCCTTGTCGAGCACCTGGACCATGCTGCTGTCCTTCTGGTCCTCGACTGCGACGCGGTACTGCTCGGCCTTCACGTTTGACGAGCTACTCGAGAACAGCTTCGAGAAGAAGCCTTTCTCGTCGCTCTTCGCCCGCATCTCCGCTCCCGGATCGGCATAGCGCACGTAATAGACGCCCTTGCTGCGGTCGCGGTCCTCGACGGTGAAGCCGACGCGATCGAGCGCCAGTCCGACGCGCCGCCAGGCGCGGTCGAAGGGCTCGTACACGGCGAGCTGCTCGCTTCCGTCCGAGCCCTTCTTGAACGCGGCGCGCTCATTGCCCGTCTGCGCTGCGGCGACCTGCTGCTTGGCGACCTGCTGGTCGGCGCCCAGGCGCACCATCAGGCGGCGCAGAAATTCGGCCTCCACGCCGGGGTCGGGCGGCCGCGGCTGCCAGATCGTGGTGCCGTTCTGGTCGTTGGAGAGCACTTCCTCCATGCCGCGATGGCTGATGTAGATTTCGGTGCCCTTGCCGTCGGCGGTGTGCTCCATGCGCGTGCGGAACTTGTCGCGCTGCGCGGTATCGTAGCTCTGCCCGAGATACTTGCTCAGCATGCCGCGGATCCCGGTACCCTGCGGCACGTTGGCGCGCTTCTCGGCCCAGTCGGTCTCCATGATCCCCGCCTCGGGCATCTCGGTCTTGATCAGGAAGCCGTTCTCCTGCCAGAAGTCCTTCACCTGGCTCCACAGCTTGTCGGGCGTCTCGTTCGCCACCACCAGCCAGCGCTCGTCGCCGTCGCGCGCCACGCGCATGTTGGCGATCTGCGGCAGCACGCCGGTATCGCCCGTCTTCGCCTGCTGCGCCTGGCCGGCCTGGTAGCCCGACAGCGTGGTCCCTTTCTCGCCTTCGTCGGGCAGGACGTAGCGGTTGTCGCCCTTGGGCGTGGTGAGGTCGGGCGGCACCTCGAGCTGCGGGATCGAGCCGGCGCTCTTGTACTCGGTGTCGGGGGCCGTGCTGCAGCCGGCGACGAGCAGCGCCGCGAGCGCGGCGGCGGTCAGGCGACGCATCATCAGGCGCGACCCTCCACGACGCGCAGCCCCGGCAGCGACACCCCCGCCTCGTGCAGCGCCTCGCGCAGCGCCTGGTGGTGCCTCTCCGTCAGCGGCGTCATCGGCAGGCGCAGCCCGGGCGCCATCATGCCCATCTCGGCGAGCGCCCATTTCACGGGGATCGGATTGGCTTCGAGGAACAGCCGCTGGTGCAGCGGCAGCAGCCGCAGGTTGATCTCGCGCGCCTTCTTGACGTCGCCGACGAGCGCCGCCGCGCACATCTGGTGCATCAGCTTCGGCGCCACGTTCGCCGTGACCGAGATCACGCCGTGCCCGCCGAGCAGGATGAGCGCGAGCGCCGTCGAGTCTTCGCCGCTGTAGATCGCGAAGTTGCGCGGCGCGCGCTTGATGAGGTCGGTGCCGCGCTCGATGTTCGCGGTGGCGTCCTTGATGCCGATGATGCTCGGCACCTGCGCGAGGCGCAGCACGGTGTCGTTGTGCAGGTCGGCCACGGTGCGGCCCGGCACGTTGTACAGGATCATCGGCAGGCCGACCTTCTCCGCAATGCTGCGGAAGTGCCGGTACAGGCCTTCCTGGGTCGGCTTGTTGTAGTACGGCACCACCGACAGGCAGGCCGTGGCGCCGGCGTGCTTCGCGGACTCGGTCAGCTCGATCGCCTCCGCGGTCGAGTTGCCGCCGGTGCCGGCGATGATCGGGATGCGGCCCTTCGCGTGCTCGACTGCCAGCCGGATCAGCGCCTTGTGCTCGTCGAAGTCGACGGTGGGCGACTCGCCCGTCGTGCCGACGACGACGATGCCGTCGGTCCCCTCGGAGACGTGCCAGTCGATCAGGCGCTTGAAGCTCTCGAGGTCGAGCCTGCCGTCCTCGTGCATCGGGGTGACGATCGCAACCAGGCTTCCGGTGATCATGCTGTCCGCCTCCGTGTATGGTGCGAAAAGGCGGAATTTTATCCGCTTCAGGGCTCCAGCGCGACGTCGGCGGCGCCGCCTTTGAGCGCGCACAGCCGCTGCACCATCGCAGGCCTCGGCCGCATGACGCGTCCCTGCTCGAACGCCGCCACGGTGAGCGCCGTGCCGAAAGCCTCCAGCAGCTCACCCGGACGCAGCAGGAAATCCGGGTTAGACGGTTTTCCGAAGCGCTCGTTCCCCGCCATGAACGTTTCGTAGACGAGCGCCCCGCCCGGCGCGAGTGAGTCGATCAAGTGACTGAATAGCGGGCGGTGCAGGTAGTTGGCGACCACGATCCCCTGGAAGCGCCGTCCGGCGAGCGGCCAGGGGCGGCCGTCCTCGAGATCGGCGCACACGGTCTCGACGCGCGCGGCGCCCGCGAGCGCGTCGAGCGCGGCGCGGTCGCGATCGAGCGCGGTCACCCGATGTCCGCGCGCTGCAAGGTAGCGCGCGTGGCGTCCCTCGCCGCAGGCGAGGTCGAGCACATCCCCTGCGGGCACGAGGCGCGACCAGCGCACGACCCAGTCCGAGGGGGAAAGCGCGGCGTGGGCCATGCGGCTCAGAACACGAACACGCCCTTGCCGGTGGTCTGCCGGTCGAAGAGCCTGTAGGCCTCGGCGGCCTGCTCGAGCCGCCAGCGCTGAGTGATGAGCCTGCCGAGCGGGATGCCGCGCTCGGCGACGAAGCGCGCGCACTCCATCTGCCCGACGCTCGAGAAGGTCCACGAGCCGATGAGCGTCACTTGGCGCCGCAGCAGGTCCGGGCTCACCTCGAGGCGCACGTCGCCGCCCTCGCCCACGAAGCACGCGGTGCCCCACGTCCGTACGCTTTTGACTGTCGCGGCGCGCGCCTCGGGCGCAGCGCTGCAGTCGAGCGTCAGGTCGACGCCTTCGCCGTGCGTCAGCTCCTTGAGCGCCGCGACCGGGTCCGCGTTGCGCGGGTCGAGCACGGTGTCGGCGCCGAAGTCCTTGGCGAGCGCACGCCGCTCGGCGCTCGTGTCGAGCGCGATCACGCGCGCGCCCATCGCGCAGGCGAGCAGCGTCGCCGACAGGCCGACCGGGCCCTGGCCGAACACCGCGAGCGTGTGCTCGCCCGAGAGCTTCATGCGGTGCAGCGCCGCGTAGGCCGTGCCGGTGCCGCAGGAGATCGCCGCGCCCTCCTCGAACGAGAGCGCGTCCGGCAGCGGCACCATGGTGCGCGCCGGCGCCTTGAGGTAGCGCGCGTGCCCGCCGTGCCCGGTGACGCCGTACACCGTGATGCCGGCGCGGCACAGCTGCGACCAGCCGGTGCGGCAGTGCGCGCACAGGCCGCAGCCCTTGTAGTGATGGTTCATGACGCGCGCGCCGAGCGGCGCTTCGGCTTCGCTCACGCCGGTGCCGCGCGCCACGATCACGCCGCAGGGTTCGTGGCCCGCGATCACCGGCCCGCCCGCGCCGCCCAGGCCGAGCGCGGCGCCCATGCCCGCGCCCGCGCGCGGTGCGCGGTAGGCGTGCAGGTCGCTGCCGCACATGCCCGACGCCTTCATCTCGATCACCACCTCGCCCGGTCCGGGCGCCGGGTCGGCGAACTCGCGCAGCTCGAGCTCGCGCTCGCCGAGAAACACTACGCCTTTCATGTCAGCTCTCCGTCGCCGCGTTCGGCAGCTTGGTCACCTGCGGAAGGTCGCAGGCGAGGATCGCCTGCCTGAGCACCTCGATCGCCTGCGGGCGCGGAAAGCTCTTGCGCCAGGCGAGCGCGACGCGCCGGTCCGGCACCGGCCTGGCGAACGGGCGGATGCGGATCAGCTCGTTCGCGCCGCCGCCGGCAGCCACCGAAGTCGACGGCAGCACGGTGACGCCGACGCCGCTCGCCACCATCTGCCGGATCGTTTCCAGCGAGCCGCCCTCGAGGGCGCGCGCCAGGCCGCTGCGCTGCGGCGCGTGCACCGCCGCATGGCAGAACTCCAGCACCTGGTCGCGGAAGCAGTGCCCTTCGCCGAGCAGCAGCAGGCTCTCCCTGGTCAGCTCGTCGGCCGAGACGCTCTTCTTCTTCTCCCAGGCGTGGCCGCGCGGCACGGCGACCAGGAACGGCTCGTCGTACAGCGCGCGCGTCGCCACTCCGGGCTCGGCGAACGGCAGCGCGATGACGATCACGTCCACTTCGCCGCGCTTGAGCATCTCGGCGAGCTTGTGGGTGAAATTTTCCTGGATGAGGAGCTGCATCGCCGGCGCGCTCTTGCGCAGCACGGGAATGAGCTTGGGCAGCAGGTAGGGGCCGATGGTGTAGATCGCGCCCAGGCGCAGCGTGCCGGCGAGCGGGTCGCTGCCGGAGGCGGCCAGCTCCTTGACGCGCGCCGCTTCCTCGAGCACGCGCTGCGCCTGCTCGACGACGCGCTCGCCGGCCGGCGTCACCATCACCTCGCCCGGGCCGCGCTCGAACAGCGCGACGCCGAGCTCCTCCTCGAGCTTCTTGATCGCCACCGACAGCGTCGGCTGCGACACGAAGCACGACTCGGCGGCGCGCCCGAAGTGCCGCTCGCGCGCCACCGCGACGATGTAGCGCAGCTCGGTGAGCGTCATTTTAGCTGCGCGACGAAGGCGACCACCGCCTTCGTCAGCACCTCCTCGCGGCCCGTATAGAAATGATCGGCTCCCGCGATTTCAAGCTGCTTCTCGTTCGGCAGCCCCGCGCGGCGCGCGGCGGCGGTGGCGAGCACCAGCGCCGAGTCGTACTCGCCGTACACGTCGAGCACCGGCAGGCGCAGCTTCGCCGGCTCGGCAAAGGCCCCGCCGCGCCCGAGGCACACCCAGGCCGCGAAGCGCGCCTGCGGCGTGCGCTCCAGGTACCACTCGCTCATCCACGAGCCCAGGCTGTGCGACAGCAGCACCACGCGCCCGTAGCCCTTCGCCGCCAGCCAGCTCGCCCCCGCGGCGATGCGCTCGCCCGCCTCGGGAAAGAGGGCCGGGTAGTAATGCGCCACCTTCGCGTCCGCCTCGAGCACCGGCATCTGGATGGATAGCGTCGCGAGCCCCTTGTCGGCGAGCGCTACGCGCAGCGCGCCGATCACGCCGTGGTCCGGATTCACCCCGATGCCATGCACCAGCAGCACCGCGGTCTGCGCGCCCGCGGCCGGCGCATAGAGCCCGAGAAACTTGTGCCCCGAAGGCTCTTTCAGCCACACGGCGTCGCCCACCACCACGTTGGGCACGATCTCCTCGGCCCAGCGCTGCTCGCGCGCGTAGTCCTGCGCGTGCGCCGTCACGAACGCAGAAACCAAGACGACCAGAGCGAGCGCATGCCGCATCATTTTCTTCGCGCAAGCAGGTAAAGCGGGACGCCCGCAGCCATTACGACAACGCCGGCGAGCGCCATCACGCCGAACTTCGGGCCGTAGACCGGGTCGCGTACGTAGGCGAGGCTCGACCACAGCATCCAGCCGCAGATTGAGACGAACGCCGCCGGCACGAGCGGATAGAGCGGCACGCGGAAACCCGGCGCGGCCTGCTCCGCGCGCCGCTCGCGCGCGCGGAAGACGAACAGCGTCAGGCCGGTCAGCAGGAAGAAAGTCCAGAACACAGGCGCAGTGTAAGCCACCATGGCCTCGAAGCCATCGGGCGTCGCCGAACCGGCGAGCACCAGGACGAGCGTCACCGCGCCTTGCGCGAAGAGCGCGTTGGCCGGCGTGCTGCCTTGCTCGCGCCAGCTGCCGAGAGCGCCAAACAGCGGATAGTCGCGGCCGAGCGCCCAGGTGGTGCGCGCGCCGGTGAAGATCGCCGCGTTGATGGTCGTGAGCGCCGAGACGCACACCAGCGCGGCGAGCAGCCGGGCGCCGCCCCCGCCCGCAGCGGCGCGCATCGCATCCGCCGCGACCGCCTGCGAGGCCCGTATCCCGGCCAGACCGAGCGTCGCCAGGTAGGCGAGATTGACGAGCAGGTACACGGCCGTGACCGCGGCGATGCCGAGCACCAGCACGCGCGCCATGTTGCGCGGCGCTTCGCGCAGCTCGCCCGAGAGATACGCAGCCTCGTTCCAGCCGCCGTAGGCGAACAGCACGAACACCATCGCCAGGCCGAACGACGCGCCCGGCGCGGCGCCCGCCGGCGCCGCCGGCACCCCGCCCCTCGCGAGTGCGGCGAGCGCGAGCAGCACCAGCACGCCGACGAGCGTGATCTCGGCGGCCTTCTGCAGCGATTTCGATTGCCGCGTCCCGGCCAAGTTGAGCGCGGTGAGCGCCGCGACCGCGAGCCCCGCCCACAGCGCAGAGCCGTGCGCGCCGAGGGGCAGGAACTGGGAAGCGTAGTCACCGAAGGCGAACGCCACCGCAGCGATCGAGCCGGTCTGGATCACCGTCATGCGGCACCAGGCGAACACGAACGCTGCGCCGCGGCCCAGGCCTCGCGCGAGGAACGTGTACTCGCCGCCGGTCTCGGGCCGGCGCGCAGCGAGCTCGGCGTACACCAGCGCGCCGCACAGCGAGGCGAGCCCGCCGAGCAGCCACGCGGCGAGGAACTGCGCCGCGCCCGCCGTGCTCGCCGCAACCTGCGCCGGCAGCTTGAAGATCCCCACGCCGATCACAAGGCCGACGGTGAGAAACACGCCGTCCGCCACCGAGAGCAGCGGCCTCGGCGCGGCGCCTTTCGGCTGCGAATCGCGGTCCATGTCAGCCCGAGAGGTTAAAATCGCGCCGCGCGCCCCGGTAGCTCAGTGGATAGAGCGGCCCCCTCCTAAGGGGCAGGTCGTACGTTCGATTCGTATCCGGGGCGCCAATAGGATTTGCGAGCCGCGGCTGGGCCGCCCTCAGAAATCGACGTCCTCTTCCTCGGCCGCCGCGCCGCGCGCCTTGGCGCGGCGGTGCTGCCAGAACGCGAGCACCATCGAGGCCACCGAGGCGATCAGCAGGCCGCCCGAAATCGGGCGCGTGAGGAACAGCCACGGGCTCGGATCGGTCGCGATCGCGCGGATCATGTTGATCTCGATCTGGTCGCCGAGGATAAGGCCGAGGATGAGCGGCGCGAGCGGGACGGCAAGCTTCACCAGGGCGTAGCCGACCAGCCCGAAGATCAGCAGCACGTAGACGTCGTCCATGATGTTGTTCAGCGCGTAGGCGCCGATCACGCACAGCACCAGCACGACCGGGATGAGGATCGACTTCGGCACCGTGATGATGCTCATCCAGGCGCGCGCGCCGGCGGCGATCACCAGCACCATGAGCGGCAGCGCGACGAGGTAGGCGGCGTAGATGCCGTAGGCGATCGCCGGGTGCTGCGAGATGAACAGCGGCCCGGGCTGGATACCGTGGATCGTCATCGCGCCGAGCATCACCGCGGTGACCGCATCGCCCGGGATGCCGAACGCCATGATCGTCACGAGCGACCCCGCGACATTGGCGTTATTGGACGATTCGGAGGCGATGATGCCCTCGGGAATCCCGGTGCCGAACTTCTCCGGGCGGCGCGAGAACTTCTTCGCCTGGTCGTAGGCCATCACGTTCGCCGCGCTGCCGCCGATCGCCGGCAGCACGCCGATCAGGATGCCGATGAGCGTCGACCAGATGAGCAGAAACGGACGGCTCAGGATCTCCCACAGCACCTTGAACTGCGACACCCACAGCTTGGGCATCGGCCCGGAGGACTCCGCGCTGCCGTCGCGGCGAATCTTCTCGATGTCGGACATGAGCTGCGCGAAGGCGAAGATCCCGATCAGCACCGGCAGGAACGGAAAGCCGCCGCGCAGGAAGTCGGTGCCGAGCGTGAGGCGCGGCACGCCCATGATCGGGTCCGTGCCGATCACGGTGATCACCAGTCCGATCGCGCCCGAGAGCAGGCCCTTGGTGATCGAGGTGCCGACCAGCCCCGCGACCATCGACAGCGCGAACACGAAGAGCGAAAAGTACTCCCACGGCCCGAACTCGAGCGCCACCGAGGCGAGCGGCCCGGTGGCAGCGATCAGGAACAGTCCGCCGAGCGCCCCGCCGAGGAACGCGGCCCACACGCCCACCCAGATCGCGCGCCCGGGCTCGCCTTTGCGCGTCATCGGAAAGCCGTCGAAGGTCGTCGCGACCGCCGACGGCGTGCCGGGGATGCCGATCAGGCTCGCCGTGATCGAGCCGCCCGCCGAGCCGCCCACGTACACACCGGTCATCGCCGCCAGTCCCTGCAGGGGATCGAGGCCGAAAGTGAACGGCAACACCATGATGATCGTCATGGTGATCGTGATGCCGGGCAGTGCGCCGCCGATCACGCCCGCCACCGTGCCGAGCAGCAGCGGCACCAGGTACTTCAGGTGCAGGATGGCGAGGATGCTCGCGAACAGATGCTCGTAGGAGACTTCCACGCGCTAGTACCCGGTCCACCGGCCGCGCGGCAGCAGCACCGACAGGTATTGCTCGAACGCGAGATACGTGACCGCCGTGGTCGCCAGAGCGATCGCCAGCACCAGCGCCCAGCGGCGCGCGCTGCGCGGCGGCTCGAGCAGCACTTGCAGCCCGCCGACGAACAGGAACGTGGCGACGCGGAAGCCTACCAGCGGCAGCAGCACGACGTAGACGATGAAGGTCGTGAAGGTTACGACGACGAGGCGGTAGTTCGGAGGAACCGCCGGCTTTGCGCCTGCAGGGCGGCCGCCTCGCCCGGCGCGCAGGTCGAGCACCACCAGCAGCAGGCTCAGCCCGGCCATCAGCACGAGCACGATGCGCGGATAGAACGCCGGCCCCACCGGCACCATGGGCGACTGCGGCAAGCCGCGCGTGAGCGCGAGCAGCCCCAGGCTGAGCGCGAGGCAGGCCAGCCCCGCGATGCCGTCGCGTCCGAGCATCAGCGCTTCTTGGTCAGACCGAGTTCGTCGGACACTTCCTTGTACAGGACGTCGTCCTCCTTGAGGAAGTCGGCGTAGCCCTTGCGTCCGAGCGTGCGCACCTCGGTGCCCTGCAGCGACATCGAGTGCGCGAAGGCCGGCTCCTTGGCGGCGGCGACGCAGGCCGACTCGAGCTTCGCCTGCACCGCCTCGGGCGTGCCCTTCGGCACCATGATCCCGCGCGACACCGCGTACACCACGTTGTAGCCGAGCTCCTTGAGGGTCGGCACGTTGGGGATCTCGGGGTTGCGCTTGTCGCCCAGGATCGCGATGAACTTGAGCAGCCCGGCGTCAACCTTCGACTTTTGCGTGAGGTTCGAGTCGGTGAGGTCGATGTGACCGCCCAGGATCGCGTTCATGCGCGGCGCTAGGCCGTCGTAGGGGATGTACTTGAACTTGATGCCGGCGGCCTTCTCAACGAGCGCAATCGAGAACTGACTGGTCGAGCCGAGCGAGGCGCCGACCGTGAACTTGCCGGGGTTGGCCTTGGCGTCGGTGTACAGCTCCTGCCAGGTCTTCCACGGCGTCTTCGGGCTCGCGGTGATCACCGACGGCGTCGCCGAGATCAGGCAGATCGGCTCGAAATCCGTGTAGCGCACGTCGGTGACGCCGGTATAGTAGGCCGAATGGATGAAGTCGTGCGCCGCGAACAGCGTGTAGCCGTCGGGCGGCGAATTCTTCGCATCGCGCTCGCCCACCGTGCCGGAAGCGCCGGTCACGTTGGCGATCACGACCGTGCCGCCGAGATGCTTCTGAAACAGCGGCTGGAAAGGCCGGAAGATGTTGTCGGTGTCTCCGCCCGCCGCCCAGGGAACGATCAGCTTGACCGGACGATCGGGGTACTGCGCAAGGGCCGGCGCGGCAAGCAGGGTCGCGGAAAGAAGCGCGATGATCCTTTTCATTTCGACTCACCTCCTGGAATGGCGGCCGCTATAGTACCGCGACCCGCGCACCGGATATTAATATTCGGGCAGGGAGGTCGGCATGGTTTTCCACGGCAAGTGGTACGACGAAGTCTCGCCCGGTGAGCGCTTCGGCACGCGGCTCACGGTGACCGAAACGCACCTGGTGCTCGGCTCCGGGATGTTCGGCGACTTCAATCCGCTGCACGTCGACGAGGTGTTCGCCGGGCAGTCGCTGTTCGGCTCGCGCGTGTTGCACGGACCTTTCACCGGCGCGCTGGTGTCGGCGCCGGTCGGCATGTTTTTCGCCGGCACGGCGATCGCGTACCTCGAGCAATGCTGCCGGTTCAAGGCACCGGTGCGCGCGGGCGACACGCTCGCCACCGAGTGGGCGGTGAGCGAGAAAATCGACAAGCCCAAGCATAGGGGCGGCGTGATCGTGCTGCGCGGGACGAGCCGCAACCAGCACGGCGACACGGTGGTGGAAGCCGACGGCAAGATCCTGGTCGCGTCGCGCCCGGACTAGCCCGACCCGCGCGCCTGTTCGCGCCTGCGCAGCTCCTTGCGCTGCACCTTGCCGGTCGTCGTCATCGGCAGGGCGTCGATGAATTCGATCTCGCGCGGGTACTCGTACGGCGCGAGCCGCGCGCGCACGTGGTTCTGGATGTCGTCCTCGAGGGCCTTGGACGGACGCTCGCCCGGCTGCAGCACGATGAACGCCTTGACGATCGCGCCGCGCGTCTCGTCCGGCTTGCCGATCACCGCCGCGTTGGCGACCGCCGGGTGCTTCACCAGGCAGGACTCGATCTCGGCCGGCCCGATGCGGTAGCCGGCGCTCTTGATGACGTCGTCCGAGCGTCCCTGGTACCAGATGTAGCCGTCCTCGTCCATCTTGCCCTGGTCGCCGGTGAGCGCCCAGTCGCCGATGAACTTGTCCCGCGTGGCCTGCGGGTTGTTCCAGTACTCGAGGAAGAACACCGGGTCGCCGGCACGGTGCACCGCGATCTCGCCAAGCTCGCCTCTGGGCACCTCCTTGCCCTGGTCGTCGATGATCGCCACGCGGTGACCCGGGTACGGCCGCCCGATCGAGCCCGGCTTCACCGGCCAGGCCGCCTGGCAGTTGCCGACCACGTAGTTGATCTCGGTCTGCCCGAACATCTCATTGATGGTCACGCCGAGCTGCTCGCGCGCCCACTCGATCACCGTCGCTCCGACGCTCTCGCCCGCGCTCATCACCGAGCGCAGGCCGATGCGGTACTTCTTTCTCGGTTCGGGCACCGCCTTCATCATCAGCTTGAGGGCGGTGGGAAAGAGAAAGGCGTTGCGCACGCCGTAGCGGTCCAGCAGGTGGTACGCGCGCTCGGCGTCGAAGCGCCCGCGGTAGCCGAGCACCGGCACGCCGAAGTACCAGCTCGGCAGCAGCGCGTCGAACAGGCCGCCCGCCCAGGCCCAGTCGGCCGGCGACCAGAACATGTCGCCGGGCTGCGGGAAGAAGTCGTGCGAATGCACGAACCCCGGGATGTTGCCGAGGATCGAGCGCTGCGCCTCGAGCGCACCCTTGGGCGCCCCGGTGGTGCCGCTGGTGTAGATGATGAGCGCGGGGTCGTCGGCCGCGGTGTCGACGCAGGCGAAATCGCGACTCGCCTGCTCGAGCAGCGCCTCCCAGGACCGCACGCCCGCCTCGCTCGCGCCGCCCACACCGATCACCTCGCGCAGCTGCCCGAGCCGCGCGCGGATCGCCCACAGGCTGGGCAGCGTGCCCGGCTCGACGATGGCCACGCTCGCTCCCGCGTGCTGCATGCGGTATTCGAGCGCCTCGGGGCCGAACAGGTGGCTGAGCGGCAGCGCGACCGCGCCCATCTGGAAGATCGCCATGTAGGCGATCGCCGTCTCGGGGCGCTGCGGTAGCACGATCGCCACGCGGTCGCCGCGCCGCACGCCGAGCGCGGCGAGCGCGTTCGACAGGCGGTTGGCCCGCTGCTGGATGTCCCAGAAGCTGTAGGCGGCGGTGGCGCCCGACTCGTCTTCCCAGTAAAGGGCGAAGCGGCCGCGGTCCGCGGCCCAGCGCGCGCAGCAGGCTTGCGCGATGTTGAAGCGCGCCGGCACGTCCCAGCGGAAGCTGCGATACAGCTCGTCGTAGCGGTTCGCCATGGGGGCGCGGGCAGTTTAACATCGCGCCTTCGAGGGAGACGCGCCAATGCCGCTCGACGCGCTGGTATTCGACGCCTACGGCACGCTGTTCGACGTGCACGCGGTCACCGACCGTTGCGAGAAGTTCTGGCCTGGCAAGGGCGCGCAGCTCTCGCAGCTGTGGCGCGCGAAGCAGCTCGAGTACAGCTGGCAGCGCACGCTGATGGGCCGCTACCAGCCGTTCTCGGCGGTCACGCGCGACGCGCTCGCCTATGGCTGCGAGGCGCTGGGCCTGTTGCTCGGCGACAAGCAGGCGAAGGCGCTGATGGAGGAGTACCTGAACCTCTCGCCCTATCCCGACGTGCCGCAGGCGCTGCCCGAGCTGCGGCGCAACGGACGCAAGCTCGCGATCCTGACCAACGGCTCGCCCGACATGATCGAGCCGCTGGTGAGGAACCGGGGCCTGCAGGAGCACTTCGACGCGGTGCTGAGCGTCGACGGCCTGAAGGCCTTCAAGCCGGCTCCGCGCGTCTACCAGCTCGCGGTCGACACGCTGCGCGTGCCGGCCGCCAACGTCGGCTTCGTGTCGTCGAACTGCTGGGACGCGCTCGGCGCGAAGGCCTTCGGCTTCAACGTCTACTGGATCAACCGCGGCGGCGCGCCGCTCGACCGGCTCGGCTTTGCGCCCGACGGCGTGCTCGCGAGCCTGGGCGACCTGCCCGAGCGGATCGCGAACTGATGAAGTACTGCTCGCACTGCGGCGCCGAGGTGAGCCGGCGCGTGCCGCCGGGCGACACGCACCTGCGCTACGTGTGCGACGCCTGCGGCGAGATCCACTATCAGAATCCGCTGCTGGTGGTCGGCGCGGTGCCCGAGTGGGACGGGCGGCTCCTGCTGTGCCGGCGCGCGATCGAGCCGCGCTACGGCTACTGGACGCTGCCCGCCGGTTTCCTCGAAAACGACGAGACCACGGCCATGGCCGCGCGGCGCGAGACGCTCGAGGAGGCCGGCGCGCGCATCGAGCTGGGCGAGCCGTTTACCCTGTTCTCGGTGCCGCAGGTGAACCAGGTGCATCTGTACTATCGCGCGCGGCTCGCCGACCTGGATTTCCGCGCGGGCGAAGAGAGCCTCGAGGTGGCGCTGTTCGAGGAGGCGCAGGTGCCGTGGAAGGAGATCGCGTTCCGCACCGTAGGCCTCACGCTCAAGCACTGGTTCGCCGACCGGCGCAGCGGCGGCTTCTCCTTCCACGCCGAGGACATCAAGCCTCTTCCCTGAACGGCGTCGCCGAGATCTTGTGGATCGAGAGATCGGCGCCGTTGAACTCCTGCTCCTGGTCGAGGCGCAGCCCCACCGCCGCCTTGAGCGCGCCGTACACGATGCCGCCGCCGAAGAGCGCCACGGAAATGCCGAGCAGCGTGCCCGCGAGTTGCGACAGGAAGCTCACTCCGCCCATGCCGCCGAGCGCTTTGGCGCCGAAGATGCCGCAGGCGATGCCGCCCCAGGCGCCGCACAGCCCGTGCAGCGGCCACACGCCGAGCACGTCGTCGATCTTCCAGCGGTTCTGCGTCAGCGTGAAGAGCCGCACGAACAGCGCGCCCGCCACGGCGCCGACGACGAACGAGCCCGCCGGATGCATCACGTCGGAGCCGGCGCACACCGCCACCAGCCCGGCGAGCGGCCCGTTGTGCACGAAGCCCGGGTCGTTGCGGCCGGCGACCAGCGCGGCAAGCGTGCCGCCGGCCATCGCCATGAGCGAGTTCACCGCCACCAGGCCGCTGATCTTGTCGATCGCCTGCGCCGACATGACGTTGAAGCCGAACCAGCCGACCGACAGGATCCAGGCGCCGAGCGCGAGGAACGGGATCGACGAGGGCGGATGCGCGGTGATGCCGCCCTCCTTGGTGTAGCGCCCGCGGCGCGCGCCGAGCAGCAGCACCGCGGCGAGCGCGATCCAGCCGCCGACCGCATGCACCACGACCGAGCCGGCGAAATCGTGGAACTCGGCGCCGAAGGACGACTTGAGCCAGGCCTGGATGCCGAAGCGCCGGTTCCAGGCGATGCCCTCGAAGAAGGGGTAGACGAGCGCGACCAGCAGCGCGGTGGCGGCGAGCTGCGGGTAGAAGCGCGCGCGCTCGGCGATGCCCCCCGAGACGATCGCCGGCACCGCAGCGGCGAAGGTGAGCAGGAAAAAGAATCTCACCAGCTCGTAGCCGTTCTTCGCGGCGAGCTGCTCCGCCCCGCTGAAGAACCACACGCCGTAGGCCAGGCCGTAACCGAGCACGAAGTACGCCACCGTCGAGGCGCAGAAATCGGTCAGTATCTTGACCAGCGCGTTGACCTGGTTCTTCGCGCGCACGGTGCCGAGCTCGAGAAAGGCGAAGCCCGAGTGCATGGCGAGCACCAGGATGGCGCCCATCAACACGAACAGAACGTCCGAGCCGGACTGCAGAGCCTGCATGTCTCCTCCCTTGAGGCTTTTGTTTTCTAAATCATGGCATTGATCGCCAACTGGAGCCGGATCATAAGGCATCCGCGCCAGTTTGCGCGGTGCATGGCTAGAATGGGGATGCCATGGAGCGGCGCGAATTCATCAGGCTTTGCGCGGCCGGTGCCACGCTGTTCGCCGCGGGTGCGGCGCAGGCGCGCTTCTACAGTCGCGCGATGCTGGTCGACGAGCGCGGCGCGCCGCTGCGCGCGGCGGCGGTCCCGCCCGAGCACAACCTGATCTTCAACTACCCTTACGCGGCGACACCTTGCTTCCTGCTGAACCTCGGACGCCCGGCGCCCGCAGCCGTGCGCCTCGTCACGGCCGATGGTCATGGCTACGAGTGGCAGGGCGGCGTCGGTCCCGGCCGCTCGCTGGTCGCCTACTCTGCGATCTGCGCGCACAAGATGACCTACCCGACGCGCCAGATCAGCTTCATCAGCTACCGCGCCGAGGCGAGCGGGCCGAACCGCAGCGCACACGTCATCCATTGCTGCTCGGAGCACAGCCAGTACGATCCCGCCTCGGGCGGCAAGGTGCTCGCCGGGCCGGCGCCGCAGCCGCTCGCGGCGATCCTGCTCGAGCACGACGCCGCGCGCGACGCGCTCTACGCGGTGGGCACGCTCGGCGGCGAGATGTTCGACGCGTTCTTCGCCAAGTACGCGTTCCGCCTCGCGCTGGAGTACGGCGAGGCCGCGCAGCGCGCCGCGGGCGGCACGGTCACCGTGTTCCCGCTGGAGGACTACTGCCGCCAGCAGGTGCAGTGCTAGCGCGGTGATTCCCTGGCTGCACGCGGACGAGCCGTTCCCGCCGGTCGAGCGGGCGCTCGCCGAGCCCAATGGGCTGCTGTGCGCGGGCGGCGACCTGTCGCCGGCGCGCCTGCTGGACGCCTATGGCCGCGGCATCTTCCCCTGGTTCTCGGGCCACGAGCCGATCCTGTGGTGGTCGCCCGACCCGCGCATGGTGCTGTACTGCGACGAGCTCAAGGTCTCGCGCTCGCTCGCCAAGAGCGTGCGCAACCGCGGCTACGAGGTGCGCCTGGACACCGCATTCGTGCGCGTGCTCGCGGGCTGCGCGGGCCCGCGCAAGGGCCCCGGCGGCACCTGGCTGGGCGCCGACATGCGCCGCGCCTACGCTGCGCTGCACCGGGCGGGCTACGCGCACAGCGTCGAGACCTGGAAGGACGGCGAGCTGCTCGGTGGACTGTACGGCGTCGCGCTCGGGCGCATGTTCTACGGCGAATCGATGTTCTCGCGCGCCACCGACGCCTCGAAGGTGGCGCTGGTGGCGCTCGTCGGGGAGCTGCGCGCGCGCGGCTTCCCGATGATCGATTGCCAGATGAGGACGCCCTTGCTCGCGTCGCTCGGCGCCCGTGAAATACCGCGCGCGGATTTCTTGCGCCGGCTCTCGGCGTTGGTAAACTACGCCGAACCGCCCGGAACCTGGCACAGGAGGCACGCCTAAGGTGTCGCGCCTAAACGACCTGCCGCATGCAGTCCTGCAGTTCTACGTCACGGCGCCCTACCCGTGCAGCTACCTGCCGGACCGCATGGCGCGCTCGCAGGTCGCCACGCCGAGCCACCTGATTACCACCGAGCTGTACGGCGACCTGGTCAAGGCCGGGTTCCGCCGCAGCGGCATCTTCACCTACCGGCCGCACTGCGACAGCTGCCGCGCCTGCGTGCCGGTGCGCATTCCGGTGGACGCCTTCGTGTCGAGCCGTTCGCAGCGGCGCGCCTGGAAGGAGCACTGTGCTCTCGCCTCGCAGGCGCAGCCGCTCAAGTTCCGCCTCGAGCACTACGCGCTCTACCTGCGCTACCAGTCGCAGCGCCACTCCGGCGGTGGCATGGACAACGACAGCCGCGACCAGTATTCGCACTTCCTGCTGCAGAGCCGGGTCGACACGCGCCTGGTCGAGTTCCGCGACGACGGCCAGCTGGTGATGGTGTCGATCGTCGACTACCTGCCCGACGGGCTGTCCTCGGTCTACACCTTTTTCGAGCCGGAGCGGCGCGGCGCGAGCTACGGAACCTATAACGTGCTGTGGCAGATCGAGGCCTGCCGCGCCCTCGGCCTGCCGTACCTTTACCTCGGCTACTGGATCCGCGAGAGCCCCAAGATGGCCTACAAGTCGAGGTTCTCCCCGATCGAGGGATTCCTGCAAGGCAAGTGGCAGCGGCTCGGCGGTTAGGGCCGCTCGCTACAATAGGCGCATGCTCTATGCGCTCGCGCGGCCGCTGCTGTTCGCGCTCGAACCGGAACTCTCCCACCGCCTGACCCTCGGCCTCGTCGGCGCGGCGCAGGCGCTTGGTCTGGCGCGCCTCGCCGCGCGGCGCGTGCCTGCGCGGCCGGTGCGCGCCATGGGGCTCGAGTTCCCCAACCCGGTCGGGCTGGCGGCGGGGCTGGACAAGAACGCGGAGCACATCGACGCGCTCGCGGCGCTCGGCTTCGGCTTCATCGAGGTGGGCACCGTCACGCCGCGGCCGCAGCCCGGCAACCCGCGCCCGCGCCTGTTCCGCCTGCCCGGTGCGGGCGCGGTCATCAACCGCTTCGGCTTCAACAACGTCGGCCTGGATGCGTTCCTCGCGAACGTCGCGCGCGCCCGCTGGCGCGGGGTGCTCGGCATCAACATCGGCAAGAACTTCGATACGCCCCTCGAGCGCGCGGCGGAGGACTACCGGACTTGCCTCGAGCGCGTCTACCCCGCGGCGAGCTACGTCACGGTGAACGTGTCGTCCCCCAACACGCGCGGGCTGCGCGCGCTGCAGGAGGACGAGGCGCTGGACGATCTGCTCGCGCGCCTCGCGCGGGCGCGCGAGCGCCTCGCCGACCGGCACGGCAAGCGCGTGCCGCTCGCGCTCAAGGTCTCCCCCGATCTCGACGACGCGCAGCTGCGCGCCGTCGCCGCCGCGGTGCGTAAGCATCGCTTCGACGCGGTCGTCGCCACCAACACTTCGGTGTCGCGCGAGGGAGTCGAGGGCCTGCCGCACGCCGAGGAGGCCGGCGGCCTGTCGGGCGCGCCGATCCGCGCGCGCGCCACGCGCGCGCTGGCGGCGCTCGCGGCGGAATTCCGGGGCGAGGTCCCGCTGATTGGCGTCGGCGGGATCATGAGCGGGCCGGACGCGGCGGAGAAATTCGCGCGCGGCGCGTCGCTCGTGCAGATTTACACCGGCCTCGTGTACCGCGGGCCGGAACTGATCGCAGAATGCGCGTCGGCCTGCCGCGCCGCGTGAGGCACGAGCCGTGAAGCGGCGCGCGGTCGCGCGCATCGACGAGAGCCGCTGCATCGGCTGCGCGCAGTGCATCGCTGCCTGCCCGGTCGACGCGATCATCGGCGCGCGCGGCCTGATGCACACCGTGGCCGAGCCCTGGTGCATCGGCTGCCGGCTGTGCCTGCCCCCCTGCCCCGTGGACTGCATCGACATGATCGCACTGCCCACGGGGAGCGACACCTGGACGCGCGCGGACAGCGAGGGCGCGCGGCGCCGCGCCCGGCTGAGAAAGCTCAGGCTCGAGCAGGCCCGCACCCCGGCGTACCGGGCCACGCCGGACCGGCGAAGAGTCATCGCCCAGGCGCTGGAGCGCGCGCGCCGCAAGCGGGGCGCGGCATGAACCCGGACAAGCGGCGCCTGATCTACGAGCGCCTGCGTGCGGCCAACCCGAGCCCGCGCAGCGAGCTCGCGTTCCGCACCCCCTACGAGCTCCTCGTGGCGGTGGTGCTCTCGGCGCAGGCGACCGACAAGTCGGTCAACCTCGCGACTGCGAAGCTCTTCCAGGTCGCCCACACGCCCGGGCGCATGCTCGCGCTCGGCGTCGAGGGCCTCGAGCCGCATATCCGCTCGATCGGGCTGTACCGCACCAAGGCGAAGAACGTGATCGCGCTGTCGAAGATCCTCGTCGAGGAGCACGGCGGCCGGGTGCCGGACGAGCGGGCGGCGCTCGAGCGGCTGCCCGGCGTGGGGCGCAAGACCGCGAACGTGGTGCTGAACGTCGCGTTCGGCGAGCCGACCATCGCGGTCGACACGCACATCTTCCGCGTCGCCAACCGCACCGGGCTCGCCCCGGGCAAGGATCCGCTCGAAGTCGAGAAGAAGCTCGTCAAGTTCACGCCGCCCGAGTTCGCGCGCGACGCGCACCACTGGCTGATCCTGCACGGGCGCTACGTGTGCGTCGCGCGCAAGCCCAGGTGCGCGCAGTGCGCGCTGCGCGACCTGTGCGAGTACCGGGGAAAGACGCGCGATGTTTAATCCGACGCGCGAGCAGGTGCGCGACTTCTTCTTCGAGACCTGGCGCAAGTACCGCGCCGGCGAGCCGCTCGCAGGGATGGAAGCGCTCGCGCTCCAAGTGCTGCTCGTGCACCCCGAATACCACGCGCTGCTGTCGGAGCCCGAGCGCCAGCGCGAGCAGGAATACTTCCCCGAGCTCGGCCAGGTCAATCCGTTCCTGCACATGAGCCTGCACCTCGCGCTCGAGGAGCAACTCTCGATCGATCAGCCCGCCGGCGTGGCGGCGCGCTTCGCGGCCCTGCTCGGGCGGCACGGCGAGCGCCATGCAGCCGTGCACGAGGCGATCGAATGCCTGGCCGAGATGGTGTGGCGCGCGCAGCGCGACGGTGCGGCGCCCGATGGCGCCGCCTATCTGGAGTGTCTCGAGCGCCGCGCGCGGCGCTGAATCAGCGCTCGCTGTGCAGCGGCGAAGGCTGGCTGGCGAACCAGGCTGCGACGTTGTCGATGTCCTGGTCGGACAGCGCCGCAGCCATGCCGTTCATGATCGGGTTCTTGCGCTTGCCCGACTTGTAGTCGTGCAGCGCCCGCTCGAGATAGTCGGGCCACTGGCCGGCAAGGATCGGGTAGTCGGGCTGGGTCGGCTTGTCGCCCGTCGGCCCGTGGCACGCCCCGCACACCTGCGCCGCCTTCTCCTTGCCCGCCGCGAGGTCGGCGCCGAGCGCCGCCTGCGACAGCGACAGCGCCGCCGCTGCCGCCAGAACGAAACGCAGCGCCGGGCTCATTTGCCGCTCCCGCCGTAGTAGGCCGCAAGGTCCGCCATGTCCTGCTCCGACAGGCTCGCGGCGATGCCGCGCATGGAGGGATGCCAGCGCGCGCCGGACTTGTATTCTTTCAGCGCGGCGACGATGTAGGCGGGCTGTTGCGCCCCGATCTTCGGCACGTGGTAGACCTCCGGATACGCGGTGCGGTAGCCGGGGATGCCGTGGCAGCCGGTGCACATGGAGTTCTTGTTCTTGCCGGCCTGGGCGTTGCCGGTGACGTTCTGCGCGAACGCCGAGTGCGCGAGCGCGGCGAGCGCAAAGGCGCCCGCGGCAAGCGCGAAACGTAGGCGATGGTGCATGCTCGGTCTTTTTCTGAGGGGTGGCGGTTGGAAAATCGGGCGATTCTAGCGGAAGGACCCCGCCGCCTCAACCCGCGCGACCCTGTTGCAGCTAAAATTGCGTTTTGCCCCCAAAAGCCGAATTCATGCGCTTCAACGGAACCGAAGAGTACGTCTCCACCGACGACCTGACGCTCGCCGTCAACGCCTCGATCACGCTGCAACGCCCGCTGCTCGTGAAAGGCGAGCCCGGCACGGGCAAGACGATGCTCGCCGTGCAGGTCGCCAAGGCGCTCGGCCTGCCGCTGCTCGAGTGGCACATCAAGTCGACCACCAAGGCGCAGCAGGGCCTGTACGAGTACGACGCGGTGAGCCGCCTGCGCGACTCGCAGCTCGGCGACGAGCGCGTGCACGACATCCACAACTACATCGTGAAGGGCATGCTTTGGCAGGCGTTCAATGCCGAGCGGCCCGTCGTGCTGCTCATCGACGAAGTCGACAAGGCGGATATCGAGTTCCCGAACGACCTGCTGCGCGAGCTCGACCGCATGGAGTTCTACGTCTACGAGACGCGCGAGCTCGTCAAGTCGCGCCACCGCCCGATCGTTTTCATCACCTCGAACAACGAGAAGGAGTTGCCCGACGCCTTCCTGCGCCGCTGCTTCTTCCACTACATCCGCTTCCCCGACAAGGAAACGATGGAGAAGATCGTCGACGTGCACTTCCCCGGCATCAAGAAGTCGCTGCTCAGGGAGGCGCTCGAGGTGTTCTTCGAGATTCGCGAGGTGCCCGGGCTGAAGAAGAAGCCCTCGACTTCCGAGCTGCTCGACTGGCTGAAGCTGCTGCTCGCCGAGGACATCCCGGCCGAAGCGCTGCACTCCAAGGACAGGAAGACGATCATCCCGCCGCTGCACGGCGCGCTGCTCAAGAACGAGCAGGACGTGCACCTGTTCGAGCGCCTGGTGTTCATGACGAGGGCGAAGGGAAGCTGATTTGCTGATCGACTTCTTCCTCAAGCTGAAGAGCCACAAGCTGCCGGTCTCGATCAAGGAGTACCTGACCCTCATCGAGGCGCTGCAAAAGGGCGTGATCGGCCCGTCGGTGGACGATTTCTACTACCTTAGCCGTGCGACGCTGGTGAAGGACGAGGCGGACTTCGACAAGTTCGACCGCGCCTTCGGCGAGTTCTGGCAGGGCGTCGAGACCATCCCCGGCATCGAGGCGCAGATCCCGCTCGAGTGGCTGCTCAAGCAGGTCGAGCTGACGCTCTCCGAGGAAGAGAAGAAGAAGATCGAGGCGCTCGGCGGCTGGGAAAAACTCATGGAGACGCTGAAGAAGCGGCTCGAGGAGCAGAAGGGCCGCCACCAGGGCGGCAACAAGTGGATCGGCACCGGCGGCACCTCGCCGTTCGGCGCCTACGGCTACAACCCCGAGGGCATCCGCATCGGCCAGGACAAGAGCCGCAACCGCAGCGCAGTCAAAGTCTGGGATCAGAGGGAATATCGCAACCTGGACGACTCGGTCGAGCTCGGCACGCGCAACATCAAGGTCGCCCTGCGCCGCCTGCGCAAGTTCGCGCGTGACGGCGCGCCCGAGGAGTTCGACCTGGAAGGCACGATCGACTCGACCGCGAAGAAAGCCTACCTCGACATCCACATGCGGCCGGAGCGGCGCAACACCGTCAAGGTGCTGATGCTGCTCGACATCGGCGGCACGATGGACGACCACGTCAAGCTGTGCGAGGAGCTGTTCTCGGCGTCGAAGACCGAGTTCAAGCACTTCGAGCACTTCTACTTCCACAACTGCCTGTACGACTTCGTGTGGAAGGACAACCGCCGGCGCCACTCCGAGCGCACCCGCACCTGGGACCTGCTGCACAAGTACGGACACGACTACAAGGTGATCTTCGTCGGCGACGCCACCATGAGCCCGTACGAGATCCTGCAGCCGGGCGGCTCGATCGAGTACTTCAACGAGGAGCCGGGCGCGCTGTGGATGAAGCGCGTCACCGACATCTACGCCAAGTGCGTCTGGCTCAACCCGGAGCCCGAGGAGGTCTGGCCCTACCGCCAGTCGATCCAGGTGATGAAGGAACTGATGAACGGGCGCATGTTCCCGACCACGCTCGCCGGGCTCGAGAAGGCGATGAAGCTGCTTGCGAAGTAGCGCGCAGGCCTGACGCGCCTAGGACAGGCCCTTCTCGAGCAGCGCGGCGACCGTCTCGTTTAGCGGCTCCTGGCGCCCCTCGGCGAGCGCGCGGACGCGACTGACCAGCTCGGCGGGGAGCTTTACGGCGAATGGCACCAGGCCCTGCGCCTGGTCGAGGCGGCGCTGCTCGCGACGGCTCGGCGCCGCCGAACCCTTGCAATAGCGATCCGGCGTGCGCGCCTGCCTCATGCGGTCGGTTATGGAGGCGGCCTTGAGCCGCTCGAGTTCCGTATTCTTCGAGGTCATGGGGCGCGATTGTAAGCCGCCCGACGGCTCCTAGAGCGCGTTGAAGATGCCGTTGATCGCGTCTTCGGCGAGGCCGAAGCCGGCACCCATGCCGAGGCCCGCAGTGAGGTTGCCCAGAAACCCGCCGCCGCCGGAGCTCATCCAGCCGCGTGGCTGTACCGTCGGGCTGGGATGCGTCTGCAGTTGAGCCTCGAGGGTCTGGATGTACTGGCCCATCTGCAATACCAGATTCGCGAGCATCTGGTTCTCGTTCTGCACTGACAGCGCAATCTCGCGCAAGTCCATCGACCACTCGCGCCCCGTCGCCTCGTCGGGCGCGGCGGACTTGAGCTTCTGCGCGAGCGTCTGGATGTTCTGAACGAGCGTCTGCGACTGCTGCTCAACCTGCGTGACCTGGTTCTGCGCGCTGCTGTAGTCCATCTTGCGTTCCTTTTCGGTTGCTTGCCACTCCGACACGTTCCGGTCGCGACAGTTCCGGAGCTTGCGCGTGCTTCAGTTTCCGGTGTCGGTCGCTGTAAGATTGGGCATGTCCTTCACACAGCAGATCGCGCGCTGGAACGAGCGCTTCGGCGGCGACGATTACCACTTCGGCACCGAGCCGAACGTCTTCCTTGCCTCGCAGGCGCAGCGCCTGCGCGCCGGCATGAGCGCGCTGAGCGTCGCCGACGGCGAAGGCCGCAACAGTGTGTGGCTCGCACGCCACGGCCTGAACGTGACCGCGTTCGACATCTCGCCGGTGGGCGTGGACAAGGCGCGCCGCCTGGCGCGCGAGGCGGGCGTGACGGTGGATCATCGCATCGCCGACATCGACGACTGGGACTGGGACGCGGCGCGCTACGACCTCGTGGTGGCAATCTTCATCCAGTTCGCCTCGCCGCCCGAGCGCGCGCGCATCTTCGCCGGCATGATGCGCGCGCTCGCCCCCGGCGGGCTGCTCCTCCTGCAGGGCTACACGCCGCGCCAGCTCGAGTACAAGACCGGCGGCCCCGGCGTGTCCGAGAACCTGTACACTGCGGAGCTGCTGCGCAGCCAGTTCGCCGCGCTCGAGATCCTGCACCTGGCCGAGCACGACGGCGAGATCCACGAGGGCAAGGGACACGACGGCATGTCGGCGCTCGTCGACCTGGTGGCACGCCGAACCGCTTAAGTTGACCTGAATGAATTCTGTCGGTATAGGTATCGGCAAAGGTCGTCGTTTCGAACCAATAACGGGGGGCTTCCCATGAAACACCTGAATGGCGCAGTGATGCTTCTTGCGCTCGCCGCGCCCGGCCTCGCGGCCGCGCAGGACGCGAGCTGGACGGTCAATCCGGGGCTGACCGACACCTGGACGTTCCAGCTCGGCGCGTTCATCCCGTCGGTCGATACCACTGCGCACCTGAATAGCGCGTCAGGCGCGATCGGCACCTCGGTCAGCCTGGAAGACGATCTCGGCTTCTCGGACCGCAAGACGCTGGGGTCATTTTTCGGCGCCGCGCGGCTCGGCCAGCGTTGGAAGATCGAGTTCGAGTACTTCCAGCTGAACCGCAGCAATTCGCGCGCGATCAGCAAGACCATTAACTGGGGCGACAAGACCTATCCGATCAGCACGGTGGTCGAAGGGAAATTCGACTCCACCGTCTACCGCTTGAGCGGCGGCTACTCGTTCGTGAAGAGCGACCAGGCCGAACTGGGCGCTGCGCTCGGCCTGTTCGTCACCGACTTCAAGTCCTCGCTATCGGCATCCGGAATCGGCGGGCAGCGGGCCGACACGCTCGCGCCGCTGCCGACGATCGGGCTCTACGGCGCGTATGCCTTCTCGCCGCGCTGGCTGCTCGCCGGGCGGGTGGACTATTTTTCACTGAACTACAACGACTACAACGGCTCGCTGACGAGCGTCACGGCGGGCATCGACTACCGCTTGGCGCGCAACTTCGGCGTCGGCGCGGGCTACCGCTACGTGGACTACGATCTGACCGTGTCGAAGTCAGACTTCAACGGCGGCGTGCGCTACAAGTTCAGCGGGCCCACGGTGTACGCGATCGCGTCGTTCTAATCGCACTTCCTCGAACTTGCCCGCCGGAGCATCCACCATGCGTGCTCGACTGTCGCGATTGCTTCTTGCGGCGCTGATCGCTCTGCCGCTCTCCCGCGCGTTCGCCGACGAGTACGCGAACACGATCACGGTGTTCCGCAACGCTGGCGAGAGCGCCAAGTACTTCGGCAATGCCTATGGTTACGCGGTGTTTCCCACCATCGGCAAAGGTGGGTTCGTCGTCGGCGCTGCGCACGGCAACGGGCGCGTGTATCGGCAGGGAAGGCACGTGGGTGACACCTCGATGACTCAGCTCAGCGTGGGCGCGCAGCTTGGCGGCCAGGCCTACAGCGAGATGATCTTCTTCCAGAACAGGGGCGCCTTCGACGACTTCACGCGCGGCAATTTCGAGTTTGCTGCGGAGGCCTCGGCTGTGGCAATCACGGCGGGCGCGTCGGCCTCGGGCGGCACGACCGGGGCTACGGCGGGCGCGAGCGGCACGCCAAGGCACGCGAAAACCGCCGGCGAGTATTACAAGGGAATGGCCGTCTTCACCGTCGCAAAGGGCGGGCTGATGTACGAAGCGAGCATCGGCGGACAGAAGTTCAATTACAAGCCGAAGAAGTAGTCGCGCGTCGGCGGCGCGCGCAACAGCCACGCGGGCGCTGCAACGGCCACTTTGCGCAAGCAATCCCGGTAGCCGGTCTGTCCGCTAATCAAGCCTGCGAATAGGTCGCGCATCTCTCTGTTGCACACGAGATGGCGGAACGCGAAATTCGGGAAGCAGAACGCGCAGCGCGCCAGCCAGCGCGCTGCGCGCAGCTCGGGCAGCAGCTCGCGCCGCAAGCGCTGCGCGTAGGACGGTGCGTCCGCGTCGCGTGCACGCGCGAGATCGGCATCTGCGGCGAGCGCCGCGCTCTTCAACGCGAAGTAGATCCCTTCGCCGAACACCGCCTCGGCCAGCCCTGCGGCGTCGCCGACGAGCGCGACCGGCCCGCGCTCGAACGCCCCAGCGGGGTTGCCGATCGGAATCGCGAATCCGCGATAGCCGAGCACCCGCCGGCCCCGCAGCGCCGGATAGCAGTCGATGAAGGCGTCCAGATGCCGGCGCAGCGCCGTGCCGCCAAACGGGGAGTAGACGCCCACGTTCAGATGGTCGCTCTTGGGGAAGATCCATCCATAGCCGCGCGGCATGGCGCCGAAGTCGAACAGCGCGCGCTCCTCCAATCCGTGCCAGCTGGCGTCGGGCGCCTGAATGAGCGCTTCGAGCGCCGGAACGTACGAGACGACGTTTCTGCCGAACAAGCTCGCGCGCACTCCGCTGCCTGCGCCGTCCGCACCATAGAGGCGCTGGGCACGGAATGTCCCTCGACGCGTCGTCGCGATGACCTCCCCTGCGTGCAGCTCGGCGTCGACGAATGCGGCTTCCGGAAAGAACTCCGCGCCCGCCGCGCGCGCCCGCTCGAGCAGCAGCTGATCGAACTCGGCGCGCATGACGGTGCAGCCCGCCGCGGGAACGACGTCCTTGACGATCGTTATCCGGTTGCGGAAGGTGAGGAATGCGCCGGTGAGCCAGCGGTGCGCGACCGGGGCAAGGTCGAGCCCCAGTTGCGCCACCGACTTGCGCGACAGGCCCCCGCCGCACACCTTGTCGCGCGGAAAGCGCGCCTTGTCGATGAGCGCGACGCGCCGCCCCGCGCGCGCGAGCAGGTACGCGAGATGGGAGCCGGCCGGTCCGGCGCCCGCCACGAGCGCATCGTAGGTTGCCCCACCCGGACGCGTCACACGCCCTCCAGAGGCCAAGGCTTGCGCGAGCCTAGCAGCGCGGCGGGGATGCGACAATCGCTGCCGGAACGAACGCCATGTCCTCCCCCGCCCCCGACCTCGCCGACCGCCGGCTGCTGCGCCTGCTGGCCTTGGCCGTCGCGGCAATTGCCGCGTGGTTCGCACTGCGGCCCTGGCTTGCGCCCGCGTGGCGCACGCCCGGCAGCCCCGTGCTGTATCTCACCGGGGTCGCCGGCGTCGTCCTCCTGCTCGTGCCCGCCGCGTTCTCGCTCGCCAAGCGCGGCGGTTCGAGCCGCGACCCGCGCGCCTGGTTCAACGCGCACGTCTACTGCTCGCTCGCCGGCGCAGTGCTCATCTCGGCGCATTCGGGTCTCCTCCTGCGTCGGCCGCCGGCGCTCCTGCTGCTCGCGCTCGTCACCCTAGCCGCGCTCGGCGTGTGGGCCCGACTGCGCGGCGCACGCCGCATGGCGGCCACCTTCGCCTCGAAGACGGGAATCTTTCCAATCCCGGACGAAGCGGCGCGCGCGCGCTTGCGGCGGCTGATCGCCGAGAAAGTTGTTCTTCTCAAACAACTCGACATGCGGGCGAATGAAGGCACATTTTCCGTCACGCTCGGGCACCTGCTGCGCGCGCCGCGCCTGGCGCTCGCTTACCGGCGCCTGGCGCGCGAGGAATCCCGCCTGCTCGGCACGCGCGCCGCGGCGGGCGCCGCGCAGGCGTGGTGGCGGCCCCTGCACATGGCGCTCGCCTGGATCTTCGTCCTCGGGGTCCTGATTCACGTCGTGACGGTGACATTGTTCGCCGGCTACGTCGCCGGCGGAGGACCGATTACGTGGTGGCACCTGACGCAATGGTGAGCGAACGCCTAGCATTGATGATCGACCTGGAGCGCTGCACCGGCTGCAAGAGCTGCGAGGTCGCGTGCAAGCAGGAGCATCGCCTCGGCCCCGGCGAGTACCGCAACAAGGTGGTGTGGAGCGCAGGCGGCGCCGAGCCGGCGCTCGCCTTCCTCACGCTCGCCTGCCAGCACTGCGAGCGTCCCGCGTGCCTGCGCGCCTGCCCGGTCAATCCCAAGGCGATCGCCAAGGATCCGATCACGGGCGTGGTGCGCGTGCTGGAAGACCGCTGCACCGGCTGCGGCGAATGCGTGATCGCCTGTCCGTACAGCGCCATGGGCTACGACCCGCGGGGGCATCATGCGGTGAAGTGCGATCTGTGCGCCGAGCGGCGCGCGGCGGGACTCACGACCGCCTGCGCGAGCGTGTGCCCGACGCGCGCGATCAGCTTCGGCAAGCGCGACGAGCTGCTCGCGCGCGCCGGCGCCGAGGGCCGCCGCGCGCGCGACAACGACCCGTTCCTCCTTGGCCCGGCGACCGTCTACCTAGAGCGCCTCGCGCCGGGGCGGACGACGCAACGGCCAGCGGCCGCCTCCGGTGCCGCGTTGAAAATCGCACCGCAATTCCCTTATGGAAGCAGCCGCGCAGATGCCGAGGCCGACCGCGTCGTTCCCGGCGGCTGCAACATCTGCTTCAACTGCTGCAGCACCAAGTTCCATTTCCGCGGCGACGAGCTCGTTAAGATCACCGGCAACGACGACGACCCCCTGCTTCAGGGCCGCGTGTGCCCCAAGTCGCAGCTGACGCTGCAGCTCTACCGCAGCCCGCACCGGCTGCTGTATCCGCAAAAGCGCGTCGGCGCGCGCGGCGAGGGCCGCTTCGTGCGCCTTTCGTGGGATCAGGCGCTGGACGAGATCGCCGACCGATTGAAAGCGATGAAGGAGGAACACGGCGCCGAGGCGCTCGCCCTGTTCATCGGCACGCGCACGGGCATGCTCGATTACCTCGGCTACACGCGCCTGTTCGCGCAGCTCTGGGGCACCCCGAACCACGAGGGCACGGATCCCTTCTGCGCCAGCGGCAAAAACGTCGCCTACGAGCTGACGCAGGGGCGCATCGGCTCGGGCAACAGCTATACGCCCGGGGACATCGGCGCGGCGAAACTGTACGTCTACCTGGGCGACAACCAGGCCGAGACGCGCCCGGTGTACTTCGGCATGGTGAACGATTGGCGGCTGCGCAATCGCGCGAAGATGGTGGTGGTCGATCCGCGCCTCACGGTGACCGCCTCGAAGGCCGACCGCTGGCACGCGATCCGCCCCGGCACCGACATGGCGCTCGCACTGGCGCTTTGCCAGCATATCCTGACGAACAATCTCGAAGACAAGGCCTTCTGCCGCGATTGGCTGCTCGGCTTCGAGCAATGGCGCGAATTCATCCTGGCGCGCGGCTACACGCCCGAGTGGGCCGCACCGGTCACCAGCATCGCCGCCGCCGAGATCCGCCGCCTGGCCGAGGAGATCGCCTCGGTCGACGGCTGCGTCATCTTCGCAAGTCGCGGCATCAACCAGCACTCGAACGGCACGCAGACAAACCGCGTGCTGATGTTCCTCGCCGCGATCACCGGCAATTGGGGCCGGCGCGGCGGCGCCTTCTTCAACATGAGCCACGGCACGCCGATCGCGCCAAACGCGCCGCCCGAGCGCCGCCCGAAGATCGGCAAGCCGCGCGTGCGCCGCAGCCCGACGGGCTGGACCGAGGCGATGACGCGCGGCAAGCCCTATCCCATCAGGGCACTCATCGCATGCAACAACCCGATGTCGCTGTGGCCAGGGCAGGACACCGCGCGCGCGGCCTTCTCTGCGCTCGACCTGCTGGTGCACATCGAGCTGTTCCCGAACGAGACGTCGGCCTTCGCCGACTACGTGCTGCCGGCGGCGACCGGCATCGAGAAGGGCGAGATCGGGCGCGGCAACGACGACAGGCGCATCGTGTGGATCGACAAGATGATCGAGCCGCCGGGCGAGGCGAAGGCCGACGGCTGGATCTGGATCGAGCTCGGCAAGCGCCTCGGCATGAGCGACGTGCTGAAGGAGGCCTGGAAGGACCCGCGCGCGTTCTGGGACGAGGCGTGCATCGACAACGAGCTGCTGCGCGGCGTGACGCAGAAGCGGCTGCACGCGGTGCCCTACCGCTGGGTGCGCCAGCCGGCGGCGAGCGAAAGCGCGCCGGAGATCGATACGCTGTACCTGGAAGGCACGAGCGCGGCCGGCGCGCCGCCGGGACACCGCTTTCCGACCGCGAGCGGCAAGCTCGAGTTCTGGACCGAGGCGATGGAGGCGAAATTCGCCGCGCTCGGCCTGTCGGCGCTGCCCGAGTTCTACGCCGAGCGGGAGAGCCTCGCCGACCTGCCCTGGGTCGAGCTGCTCGACGGCGACGGCGACACGGGTGTGATTTCGCCGTTTTGCCGCCCGGACACCGGCGCGGCGCGCGCGCGCATCGTGGCGCCCTCGCCGGACGCGCCGGGCGCGCGCCTGCGCGCGCGCGGCTTCGACACCGAGCTGGTCACCGGGCGCCCGCCGGCCGCGCACTTCCACAGCCTCACGCACTACTTCTGGCAGGCGCAGGAGATGTGGCCGGACCTGTACTGCCAGATCCATCCCGACAAGGCCGTTCGCCTGGGAGTCGCGGACGGCGAGCGGGTGCGCGTCGAGACCGCG
>DASPRX010000242.1:0-5344 GCA_035624235.1 Burkholderiales bacterium
ACCGGATCCTGGCCCGCGCCCGGCGGCAGCTCGCACAGCGCGACGAGATCCGGCCGCCCGAGCGGCTCGAGCAGGTTATTGGCGAACTTCGCCTCCTGCCCGGCGAGCACGACGAAGTCGCCGTCCTTCGTCTCGTAGATCTGATACAGCGCGTTGCCGCCCAACGCTCGCTCGGCGGCGAGGTCCGGCTGGCGCCGCTCGGTCATCGCCGTGCCCATGTTGTTCGGCAGGCAGGCGAGCAGACAGTCGGCCATCGCCACGTCGAGGTAGTCGCCCCTGCCGGTTTCCTTTCGGCGGTAGAGCGCCATCAGCACGCCGGCGAGCGTCATCATCGAGGCGAGCATGTCGGCGTTGGCGAGCGCCGGGAGCGCAGGCTTGCCGTCGCCGCCGCGGTTCAGCGACAGCACGCCGGTCATCGCCTCGGTAGCGAGGTCGTGCGCGGCGATGTCGCGGTACGGTCCGCTCTGGCCGAAGGCGGCGATCGAGGCGTAGACGATCTTCGGCGCGCGGCGCGATACCTGCGCGTAGCCGATGCCGAGGCGCTCGGCGACGCCCGGGCGGAACGCTTCGATCAGCACGTCGGACTGCTCGGCGAGCCGCAGCAGGATCTCCAGGCCTTCCGGAGCCTTGAGGTTCAGCGCGAGGCTTTTCTTGCCGCGGTGCGTGTTGGCGAAATACACGCTCGTGCCGTCGCGCCGCGGCCCGATCCTGCGATTCGGCTCGCCGCCTTCGAGCGACTCGACCTTGATCACCTCGGCGCCGTGATCGGCCATGAACTGCGTGGCGAGCGGCCCTGGCAGGAACAGCGACAGGTCGACGACGCGGATGCCTTCGAGCTTCACGGTTAGACGATCTTCTCGTTCTTCAGCTCGGCGATCTCGCGCGCGCCGTAGCCCAGCTCCTCGAGCAGCTCCTCGGTGTGCTCACCGAGCTTCGGCGCGGGCCGCGCCGGCAGCGGCTCGCCGATGCGGAACGGGCTCGCCACCAGCTTGAAGCCCGGGCGCTCGGGATGGTCGAACACCTGCACCCCGCCGCGCTCGAGGAAGTAGGGATTGTCGAGCGCCTGCGGCAGGTCGTACACCGGGCCGCAGGGCACCGTGCCGCGCAGGGTCTTCAGCCACTGTTCGGTCTTGTGCTTGGCGAATTCCCCGTCGAGAACCCGCGTCAGTTCGTCCCGATGCTCGCGGCGGGCCTCGAAGCTCGGGTATTTCGCCTTCAGGTCCGCGCGCCCCAGGGCGTCGCACAGCAGCTCCCAGAAGCGCTGCGTCTGCGCCATGATGAAAATCCAGCCGTCCTGCGTGCGAAAGAGCTGCGAGGGCGCGATGAACGGGTGCGCCGAGCGCGGCGCGCGGCCCGTCACCAGCCCCTCGTTCAGGTACCACGCCGCAGGGTAGTTGAGCTGGTGCATGGCGACGTCGTACAGCGACACGTCGATATCGCGCCCCTGCCCCCGCGCGCGCGCCTCCAGGATCCCGGCGAGCAGCGCGAGCGCACAGCTCGTTCCGGTCGAGTAGTCGACCACCGAAAGCCCCATGCGCACCGGCGGCCCGTCGGGCTCGCCCGTGACGGAGAGCCAGCCCGCCTCGCCCTGCATCAGGTAGTCGTAGCCCGGCCAGCCCTTCCGCGCGCCGTCGCGGCCGTAGGCCGAAAGGTGGGCGCAGACGATTTTCGGGTTGGCCTTCTTGAGGAATTCGTAGGTGATCTGCAGCTTCTCCGGCTGATCCCCCCGCAAATTCCCCATCAGGCCGTCGGCGGTGGCGACGAGCTTGAGCAGCACCTCGCGCCCGCGCGGGTGCTTCAGGTCGAGCGTGAGCGACTTCTTGTTGCGGTTCAGGCACTGGAAGAAGTGGCTGTCGCGTTCGCCGAGGAAGTACGGTCCCACCGCGCGCGAGATGTCCCCGCCGCCCTCGCGCTGCTCGATCTTGATCACCTCGGCACCGAGGTCGGCGAGGTGCGCGCTGCCGAACGGCCCGGCGCCGTACACCTCCACGGCCAGGATGCGGACCCCGGTCAGAGGCAGCATCAGGCCGGGTTCCGCGCGATCAGCTGCCTGGCGATGATGATGCGCTGCATCTCGTTCGTGCCCTCGCCGATGCACATGAGCGGCGCGTCGCGGTAGTAGCGCTCGACGTTGAACTCGGTCGAGTAGCCGTAGCCGCCGTGGATGCGCACCGCCTCGATCGAGTTCTCGAGCGCGGCTTCCGAGGCGAAGTACTTCGCCATGCCCGCCTCCATGTCGCAGCGCTCGCCGGCGTCGTAGGCGCGCGCCGCGCTCTCCACCAGCAGGCGCGCCGCCTCGCAGCGCGTAGCCATCTCGCCGAGCTTCAACTGGATCGCCTGGTGCTCGCAGATCGGCTTGCCGAAGGTCTTCCTCACCTGAGAATAAGCGACCGCGTCCTTCAACGCCGCGTTCGCCACGCCCACGCCGCGCGCCGCGACGTTGATGCGTCCGAGCTCCAGGCCGCCCACTGCGTGCTGGAACCCCTTGCCTTCCGCGCCGCCGATCAGCCGGTCCGCGGGAATGCGGTAGTCCTCGAAGATCAGCTCGGCCGAGTCGATGCCCTTGTAGCCGAGCTTCTCGAGCTTCTTCGACACGCGAAAGCCCGGCCCTTTCTCGGCGAGGAACAGGCTCATCCCTTTGTGGCGCGGCTCGGCGTTCGGGTCGGTCTTCACCAGCAGCGCGAAGCACGAGCCCTTGATGCCGTTCGAGATCCAGGTCTTGGTGCCGTTCACCACGTAATGCTCGCCAGAGCGCACCGCGCGTGTGCGGATCGCCTGCAGGTCCGTGCCGCAGTCGGGCTCGGTGAGCGCCAGGCCGCCGCGCACTTCGCCGCTCGCGAACTTGGGCAGGAATTCGCGCTTCTGCGCCTCGCTGCCGAAGCGCGCCACCGCCGCGGCCATGATGAGGTGCGAGTTGAAGATGCCGGTGAGCGACATCCACACCTCCGATATGCGCGCCACGATCTTGGCGTAGGTCGCCGCCGGCAGCCCGAGTCCGCCGTACTCCTGCGGGATGGTCGCGCCGAACAGGCCGAAGGCCTTCATCTGAGCGACCATCGCCTCGGGGTACTCGTCCTTCTTCTCCAGCTCGCGCGCCTTGGGGCGCACGTCGTGCTCGAGCCAGCGGGATATCGCGTCCAGGATCTGCGTTTCGTCTTGCGCGTTCATGCGTCGCCTTCCACGTCCCCGCCGCGGGGCGGCTGCGATTCTACCGCGCCGAGCACGCGCAACGCGCCCGGCAGGATGCCGATCTCGAGGCGCCGCGCGGCGCGCCAGGGCAGCTCGCCGTCGGCCTCGACCGGCAACGGCGCGTCCGACTCGATGCGCACGCGCCGCGCGCGCGCGAGGCGCAGCACCGGCTCGCCGAGGTGCCGGCCGCGCATCAGCTTCGGCACGAGGCGCAGGATCTGCGCGCGGCTCACCTCTTCCGCGATCAGCACGTCCAAGAGGCCATCCGCCGCGCTCGCCTCGGGACAGGCCCAGAAGCTGCCGCCGAAGCAGCGCCCGTTCATGACCGCGGTGATCGTCGAGCGCTGCGCGAGCGGCGCGCCGTCGTCCAGCTGCAGCTTGAGCTCGAGCGCCGGGTAGCGCAGCAGCGTGCGCGCGATCGCCGCAAGGTAGCCGCCCAGGCCTGGCAGCCAGCGCGGCAGCGCGCCGAAGTTCTGCGCCACGTGCGCGCCGAAGCCGACGTCCATGCCGTTGGCGAAGTAGCGCTCGCCTTGCTCCTCGTTGCGCATCACGCCGACGTCGTGCGCGCGCGCTGCGCCGCGCACCAGCCGCCGCACCGCGTCCTGCCAGCGCGGCCGCGGCGCGCCGGGCGCGCGCGGCGGGACCATCTTGGCGTAGTCGTCGCCGCTGCCCAGGGGCACCACGCCGAGCGCCGGCCGGCGCGCCTGCGGCACGCGCATCAGGCCATTCACCGCCTCGTGCACGGTGCCGTCGCCGCCGACTGCGATTACCGCCGCATAGCCCGCGGCGGCTTCGGCGAGCAGCTCGGCCTCGCCCGGTGCGCGCGTCTGCGCCAGCTCAAAGCGCAGGCCCTCGACCGCCAGCGCCGCGGCGACCTGCGGCCACAGGCGCCGCGTCCGACCGCGTCCCGCGGTCGGGTTGACGATCACCAGCGCGCCGTTCAGCGATTCCAGTCGGGCTTGCGCTTCTCGACGAAGGCCGCGATGCCCTCGCGGCCCTCTTCGCTTGCCGCGTTGCAGGCGATCACCTCGCTCGCGAGGCGGTAGGCGCCCTCCAGGCCGGTCTCGAGTTGCTGGTAGAACAGGCGCTTGCCCGAAGCGACCGCGCCCTGCGGCTTGGCGGCGATCACGCGCGCGAGCCGCTCGACCTCGGCGTCGAGCTCGGCGGCGGGCACGACGCGGTTCACCAGGCCGTAGGCCCTGGCGGTATGCGCGTCGACGAATTCGCCCGTGAGCAGCATCTCCATCGCCTGCTTGCGGCCGACGTTGCGCGCGAGCGCGACGCTCGGGGTCGAGCAAAAGAGGCCGAAATTGACGCCGCTTACCGCGAACTTCGCGCTGTCGGCGGCGACCGCCAGGTCGCACTGTGCGACCAGCTGGCAGCCGGCCGCGGTAGCGGTCGCGTGCACCCGGGCGATCACCGGCTGCGGCAGCGACACGAGCGACACCATCATCTTGCTGCACTTATGGAACAGCGCCTCGATTTTCTCCTGCGTGCCGAGCGCGCCGATCTCCTTCAGGTCGTGGCCGGCGCAGAAGCCGCGCCCGCGCGCGCCGATCACGACCACGCGCACCGACGCGTCCTGCGCCAGCGCGTCGAGCGCACGCTGGATCTCGTCCAGCATCGCGCCCGAGAGCGCGTTGTACTGCTCGGGCCGGTTCAGCGTGAGGGTCGCGACGCCGTCGCGGTCCTCGCGCAGCAGGATCGGCTCGGCGGACTGGGGCACGGCGCTCATGGGGCCTCCTTCGCTATTCGATGGCGGACGCCGACTTCGCCTGCTGGCGCAGCACGAATTTCTGGATCTTGCCGGTCGAGGTCTTGGGCAGCTCGCCGAACACCACCGCGCGCGGCGCCTTGAACCTGGCCATCCTCTCGCGGCAGAACTCGACGATCTCCTTGTCGCTCGCCTTCGCGCCGGGTTTCAGCTCGACGAAGGCGCACGGCGTCTCGCCCCACTTCGCATCGGGCATCGCGACCACCGCCGCGGCGAGCACCGCCGGATGGCGGTAGAGCACGTCCTCGACCTCGAGCGAGGAGATGTTCTCGCCGCCGGAGATTATGATGTCCTTGGAGCGGTCCTTGATCTTGATGTAGCCGTCGGGCTGCATCACGGCGAGGTCGCCCGAGTGGAACCAGCCGCCGGCGAACACCTCGC
>DASPRX010000197.1:0-9200 GCA_035624235.1 Burkholderiales bacterium
CCGTGCGGACGAGGCGATGGCGAAGAAGTACAACTGCCTCGCCTGCCACACGGTCGACAAGAAGGTCGTCGGCCCGGCCTACAAGGACGTGGCGAAGAAGTACAAGGGCCAGGCCGACGCCGAGGCGAAGCTCATCGAGAAAGTGAAAAAGGGCGGCAGCGGCGTGTGGGGCCCGATCCCCATGCCGCCGAACACCGCCGTGCCCGACGCCGACGTCAAGGCGCTGGTGGAGTGGGTTCTCAAGCAGGGCTGATCGACGCGCGCCCATAAGGCGCGCGGCGCACGATGGAGCGGGGGAAACACCCCCGCTCCTTTTCTTTGCGCATCTTCCTTCTTCTGGAAGGACCCGGCATCTGCGCCTCCGCCCGCGCGGCTATACTCCGACGATCGATCGCGTCACGCCGGCTTCCATGACCCCCGACCACAGCTACGTCCTGCGAAGGGCGTCCGCCGAACAAACGCGGCCCGCCTTCTCGTCAGGCGAATGGGTCCGCCTTGCCGGACTGTACGGAATCGTCGGCCTGCTGCATGTGCTCGGCTGGGGGCTATACCTCCGCTTCTCGGCGGACTACCCGCCGCTCATCGGGCTGGGGCTCGTCGCATACACGTTCGGTTTGCGGCATGCGTTCGATGCGGATCACATCGCGGCGATCGATGACACCGTGCGCTACATGCTGCAGAGGGGCAAGAAGCCTCTCGGCGTCGGATTCTTCTTCTCGCTCGGCCATTCGACGATCGTCCTGGCGCTCGCGGTCGCGATAGTCTTCGCAGCACCCACCGTCAAGCACGAGCTGCCGCAGCTCAGGAACCTCGGCGGAGTCATCGGCGCCGGGGTCTCGGGCCTGTTCCTTTGGATCATCGGCGTGCTGAATCTGCTTGTGCTGCTGGACATCCTCGGCGTCTGGAAGATGGCGAGGGCCGGTGCACACGACCACCACCATCTCGAGGAATTGCTGCGCAACCGCGGTCTGCTCAACCGCCTGTTCGGCGGCCGCCTGCAAAGATTCATGAACACCAGCTGGCAGATGTACCCGCTCGGGCTGCTGTTCGGGTTGGGATTCGACACCGCGTCGGAGGTAGGCTTGCTGGCGATGACGGCGGGGGCCGCGGTAGGCAATCTGCCCATTGCGGCCGTGCTTTCGCTGCCCATCCTATTCGCGGCCGGCATGACCGTCATGGACACCACCGATGGCGTGCTGATGTCGAAGGCTTACCGCTGGGCGTTCATCAGTCCGCTGCGCAAGATCTTCTACAACCTCACGACTACCAGCCTGTCGGTCCTGGTCGCACTGCTGATCGGCACGATCGAGCTCCTGCAGGTGATGATCGGCGTGCTCGACCTGAGAGGACCGTTCTGGGACCTCGTCGCCGGGCTCGAGTTCGGGCTGCTCGGCTATGTGATCGTCGGGATCTTCCTCCTCGCCTGGGGTCTGTCGGTCGCGTTGTGGAAGTTCGGGCGCATCCAGGCGCGCGACACGAAGGTCGTCGAGCCGCATCAGCATTGGCACCGCCATTCAGACGGGACCGAGCATTCGCACGAACACCTGCATTGAGTGCGGCGGTTTCGTCGACTTCGCAACCCCGCTCCGCGACCACGGTCGCTAGTGCCCGGCGAGCCTCGCGAACATCCGCGCGAGCGCAAGATAGTCGCGCGCCGCCGCGCGAATGACGACTCATGGTGTGGATCAAGGATTGGCGCACAAGCGAGCCGCGGGCGCAGAATTGCCGCATGGTGCGCCGCAAGCAAGCACGCTGGTCCCAGCAGGTGACCTCGGGCAGCAATGCGCTCGACCTCGAGCCGGGCGTGTTCACCTGGGGCGACCCGCGGCGCATCGCGCGCTCGCTGCAGGCATCCGCCGAGCTCAGCGCGCGGCGCAAGGCGGAGCCGTTCCGCTCGGCGATGTCGATGCTGGTGTTCTACGTGAATCGCGCCGGCGCCAATCTGCCCGCGGCGCAGCGGCGGCGGCTGGAAGCGGCCAAGGACGAGCTGCGCGCGCTGTACGGGCGGCCGCGCCGTCGCGCTGGCCGATAGTCGCGCGATGCGCCGTTCTTCCGCACGCGTCGCATTGATGCTCGGCAATTTCGCGATCGGGCTCGCGATCGTCGGCATCGCCGGAATGCTGTCCGACCTCGCGCGCGGCCTCGACGTATCGATCCAGCAGGCGGGCCTGCTCGTCACCGCCGGCGCGATCGTCCTGTGCGTCGGCTCGCCGCTCGTCGTCTGGGCGACGAGTGGGCTCGACCGCCGGCTGCTGCTGGCCGGCTCGCTCGTGCTCACCGGGCTGGCGTACTTCGCCTCTGCGCTGATCCCGAGCTACGGCCCGCTGCTCGCCCTGCGCGTGCTGGCGATGGCCGCCGCGGCGCCGTTCACCCCCGTCGCCGCGAGCACCGTGGCGATGATCGTTCCGCAGGCCGAGCGCCCGGGCGCCATCACCTTCGTGTTTCTCGGCTGGTCGCTTTCGGTGGCGGCCGGACTGCCGGCGGTCGCTTTCCTCGCCGCGCACGCCGGCTGGCAGGCGTCGTTCGCGGCGATCGGCGCAGGATTGCTCGCTTGCGCAGCGCTCGTCTTGCTCTCGCTGCCGGGCGGCCTGCGCGGCACGCCGATCTCGCTCGGTAGCTGGGGCGCCCTCGGACGCAATCGCTTCGTGCTCACCTTGCTCGCGATTACCGCGGTGCAGATCGCGGGCCAGTTCGCGGTTTTCACGTATCTTGCCCCGCTGCTGGTGCGGCTCGCGAGCGCCGGAGTGGCGGTGATCGGCCTGTTCTTCTCGCTCTACGGCGTGACCGGCTTCATCGGCAACGTAATCGCGACGCGACTGGTCGCGAAGCGCGGTGCGTTCGCAACCTCCGCCATCGCGCTGCTGTCCGTCTTTTGCGGGCTCACGCTGTGGAGCCTCGGCGCAGGCGCGCTCGTCGTGATGGGGGCGGGCGTGGCGCTTTGGGGCCTGGGATTCGCGGCGATCAACTCGATGCAGCAGGCGCGCCTCGTCGCGGCCGTCCCCGCGCTCGGCAGCGCCGCCGTGGCGCTCAACACCTCAGCGATCTACGTCGGCCAGGCGATCGGCTCCGCTCTGGGAGGAGCGCTGTTCGCCCGCGACCTGTCCCGCGGCATCGGCTACGCCGCGATGTTTCTCGTCGCAGCGAGCCTCGCGCTCCTCGCGACGACGCGCGAGGCGCCGGAATCCAGCTAGCGTCTTGCGCGGTGCCGCGGGCTGGCGGAATATCTGCGCTTCGCGCGACCGAGGGGGACGACATGAGTGCGAAGGCGCTCGAATTCTGGTTGGGATACGGCAGCACATACAGCTTTCTGAGCGTCATGCGCATCGAGCGGGCAATCGACGGCAAGGGCATCCCGCTGGCGTGGAAGCCTTTCAACCTGACGGTGCTCATGCGCGAGAAGGGCCTGCCGACCGGACCGTTCGTGCCGCGGCCGGAGAAGATGGCGTACATGTGGCGCGACCTGGAGCGCCGCGCGCAGTTGCGCGGCCTGCCCTACCGCAAGCCGCCCCAGTATCCGGTGGACTCGCAGAAGACGGTCCGGGTCGGCTGTCTCGCCGCGCGGGAAGGATGGTGCGGCCCTTTCTCGCGCCGCGTGTTCGAGATGAACTTCGTCGAGGGGCGCGCCATCGGCGCGCCGGGCAATCTCGAGGCCGCGCTTAGCGACCTCGGCAAGGACCCGCAGGCCACGATCCGGCGCGCGCACGAACCGGACGTCGAGCAGGCCCTCGAGCGAGACACGCGCAGCGCGCTCGAGCGCGGCCTGTTCGGATCGCCGCACTTCGTCGTCGGCGACGAGTTGTTCTGGGGCGACGACCGGCTGGAGGACGCGATCGAATGGTGCGTATCCGGCCGCCTTTCAGCCGGCGCGCGCAGCTAGATGTCCGATCCGCGCGTCTATTTCGCCGCCGAGCGCACGCTGCTCGCCTGGGTGCGCTCCGGCCTCACCGTGATCGCGATGGGCTTCGTGGTGGCCAGGTTCGGACTGTTCCTCACGCTCATCGCGGCCTCGCGCGCGACGCCGGGCGCGGGGCACCAGAGCCACTGGCTGTCGAACACCCTTGGCATCGCGCTCGTCGTGCTCGGCGCGTCGACGATCCTAGGCGCCCTGCACAATCACCGCGCGTACATCCGCCTGCTGCCCGCAGAGGATCTGCCGCGGCTGCCGATGCCCTGGCTCACGTCGTTCCTGGCGCTCGCCGCCGCGGCGGTCGGCTTTCTGCTGGCGATCTATCTCATCGCCGCGTGACGGTTATGTCCTGGTGCGCCGCTTGCCGCGGTTGGGCGAGCCCTTGCGCTTCTCCGAGCCGAAGCTGAAGCGGTTCTCGCCCGCGGCCTTGGCAGCCTCGCGCATGCGCTGCTCGGCGATGGTTTCGCGCTCTTTTGCGGCGCCGGTCTTGCGTTTCATGACTGCTCCGAAAGGTGAGACGTACAAGGGGCGCCATGTTACCCGATAATGGCGCTGCACGATGAATGCTTCGTCGGAATCCGGCGCACCGGCGGTCGAGACGAGCGCGCTTACGCGCCGCTTCGGCGCCCTCACCGCGGTCGACTGCGTCGATCTGGCGGTGTGGCAAGGCGAGATCTTCGGGCTGCTCGGCGCGAACGGCGCTGGCAAGAGCACCATGATGAAGATGCTCACCACGCTGCTGCCCCCCACCTCGGGTTCGGCGCGCGTCGGCGGATTCGACATCGCCCGGAAGCCGGCCGAGGTGCGCCGGCGCATCGGCTACGTGCCGCAGCTCCTCTCAGCCGACGGCGCGCTCACCGGCTTCGAGAACCTGCGCCTGTCGGCGGAGCTCTACGGGCTACCGCGTGCGCAGAGAGCCGAGCGCATCGCCGATGCGCTCGGCTTCATGGGCCTGGCCGACGCGGCGCGCAAGTTGGTGCGCACCTACTCGGGCGGCATGGTGCGGCGCCTAGAGCTCGCCCAGGCGATGCTGCACCGTCCCGCGATCCTGTTTCTCGACGAGCCGACGATCGGCCTCGACCCGGTGGCGCGCCACTCGGTGTGGGACCGGCTGCGCGACCTGAGGAGCACCTACGGCATGACCGTGCTCATCACCACGCACGACATGGAGGAAGCGGAGGCGCTGTGCGACCGCATCGCGATCCTGCACGCCGGACGCATCGCGGTGGTCGGCCGGTCGGACGAGCTGCGCGCCGCGCTCGGGCCCGCTGCGACGCTCGACGATGTATTCGCGCACTACGCGGGTGGCGGCATGACCGAGGGCGGGGACTTCGCCGGCACGGTGCGCACGCGCAGGACCGTGCGGCGCCTGGGCTGAGGGGCGCCCCATGCGCCGCTTCGCGCGCGAGAGCTTCGCGGTGGCAAGGATCGAGCTCATCAAGCTCACGCGCGACCCGACCGAGCTCATCTCGCGCGCGGTGCAGCCGGTGCTGTGGCTCGTAGTATTTGGCCAGGTGCTCGCGCACGTGCACGGCATCTATACGGGCGAGGTCGGCTACCTCGCGTTCCTCACCCCGGGGATCCTCGCACAGAGCGTGCTGTTCAGCGCCATCTTCTACGGTATCGCGGTGATCTGGGAACGCGACCTCGGCGTCGTGCACAAGCTGCTGGTGAGCCCCGCGCTGCGCGGCTCGCTAGTTTTCGGCAAGGCGGTTTCGGCCGGATTCCGCGGCCTGGTGCAAGCGGTGGTGATCTACCTGATCGCGCTCGCCACGCAGGTCAGCTTGCGCGAGGACGCAGGCGCGATCCTCGGCGTTCTGGGCGCCGTACTGCTCGGCTCCGGCATCTTCTCCACTTTCTCGCTTGTTATCGCCTGCATCGTAAAGACGCGCGAGCGCTTCATGGGCATCGGACAGGTACTGACGATGCCGCTTTTTTTCGCGAGCAATGCCATTTACCCGCTCGAGCTGATGCCTCCGTGGCTGCGCTTCGTCGCGCAGATCAATCCCCTGACCTACCTGGTCGATACGCTGCGCGGCCTGATGATCCGCGGCGGCGAGCACGTGCACGGCTACGCTACGGATTTCGCCGTGCTGCTTGCCGTATTCTGCGTGCTGCTAGCCGTCGCGGTGAGGCTTTATCCGACCTTGGCGGAGTAGGCGCCGCTGCCGCGCAGCCGCTCTAGGTCGAGCACGCGCACGGTGCGGCCGCTCACCCCGATCAGCCCGGACTCGGCCAGCTCGTGCAGGATGCGCGAGAAGTGCTCCGGGGTCATGTTCAGGCGCGACGCGATGACGCTCTTGCCGGGGGTGAGATTGACCTCGACCTTGCCGCCTTCCTCGGAGGTCTCCGGCATCTCGGCCAGCAGGTAGCCGATGACCCGCTCGGCGCCCGAGCGCAGCGTGTAGGCCTCGACGTCGCGCACCAGGCCGTGCAGGCGGCGCGACAGCCCCGAGAGCATGCGGCGCGCGAACAGGGGATCGCGCGCGAGCTCGTCGAGCACCGCCTGCTTGCTGACGTGCAGCAGCATCGAATCGGCCAGCGCCTGCGCGTACACGATGTAGGGCTTGTCGAGGAACATGAGCGCCTCGCCGAAGGTCTGGCCGGGGCGGATGATCTCGACCACCTTCTCGACGCCCTGCGGCGAGGCGAAACCGAGCTTCACCTGGCCGTAGACCACGACGTGAAAGCCGGTGCAGGGATCGCCGGTGTGCACGATGGTCTCGCCCTTGGCGGCGTGCAGGGTAAGCGTGCCGGAAGCGATGCGGTCGAGCTCCGCCGAGCTCATCTCGCTGAACATGGGCAGGTTGGCGAGGAACGCCTGCACCTTGATCTGCCTGGCGGGCATGTCAGTGGCTGGTGCCGTCCGAGCGGGTGATCTTGTTCCAGACGTTGTACTTGCCGGAGGGCTTTTTCATCGGCAGGCGCTTCACTTCCTGGAGCGTTGCGGCATCGTACACCACGATCGCGCCGTCCATGTCCCAGATGCTCACCAGCGCGTAGCGTCCGTCGCGCGTGAACTCGACGTGCGCGGCGGTCTTGCCCGGCGCGGGGGTGAGCTTCTTCACCACCTCGAGCGTGCGCTTGTCGATCACCTGCAGCGTGTCGCGGTACGGGCTGTTGAAGTTGTCGGTCCAGGCGTAGGGCGTGTTCTCGTGGCTGCGCAGGAAGAACCCGGGGCCGAGCGTATGGATGTGCTTCACCACCTTCCAGGTCTTGGTGTCGATGACGGTGATGACACCCGTCTTCAGGTTGGGCGTGGCGAGCACCGTGGTGCCGTTCCAGTCCCAGCTGATGCCCGAGGCGAGGTGCGGCATGCCGGGCAGGTCGATCGACGCGACCTTGCGCCGCACGTCGAGGTTCACCACCTCGCTCGTCTTCGCGTCGCGCGAGGCGCCGAGCAGATTGTGGTACCCGCGGTCGAAGAAGAAGTCGTCCAGGTAGTCGTCGGTCTCGATCGCGCGCACCGGGAACGGGCCCTGCTCGGCGAGACCCTCGCCCGTGCGGTAGTCGTGCACCAGTCCCTTGTACACGGGGCCGGTCTTCGGCCCGTAGGGGATCTCCCAGATCTCCTTCACATCCTTCAGCGCGGCGATGAAGCTCTCGCGCGGCGCGGCGTCGTACACCGCCGAGACGCGCGAGGACTCTCCCTGTGCGTCGCGCACGTCGATCACCTTGACCGGCTCGAGGCTCGCCGCATCGAGCGCGACCAGCGTGTGCGGCAGGTAGTTGGCGACCATCACCCAGCGCCCGTCGGCCGACACCGCGATATTGCGCAAGTTGATGCCGGCGCGCACCTCGGCGTCCATGCGCAGGTTGTACAGGTCGTACTTCGACACCCAGCCGTCGCGCGAGCCAAAGTAGACGTAGCGGCCGCCGGGCGAGAATTTCGGCCCGCCGTGCAGCGCGAAGCGCGTCGCAAAGCGCGCGAGCGGCACGAAGCGGTCGCCGTCGAGGATCGTCGCGTGGTGATCGCCCGTCTCGACCACCACGAACAGGTTGAGCGGATCGGCCTCGAACACCGGCCGGTCGGAGTCCGGCTTGGCGGGCGCATGCACGACGCGCGAGGCGCGGATCTCGTCCATGCCCCAGCGCGGCTCGCGCACCGGCGTGTAGATGTAGTCGGCGAGCTCGCGGATCTCGCCGGCCGAGAGCTTGTCGCCGAAGGCCGGCATCTGCGTCGCCATCCTGCCCTTGGCGATCACCTGGAGCGCCGCGTCCGGCTTCAGCCGCTCGAGGTTCTCGGGCAGCAGCGCGGGGCCGGTCAGGCCGAGCCGGTCCGGGCCGTGGCACACCGCGCAATTCGCCGCGTACAGCGCCGCGGCGGCGAGCGTCACGCCGAGCGCTGCCACGTCACCCCTTTGCCGCGGTACGGCAGCACCGGGACGCGCTCGCCCGCGGCGACGCCGATCTCCTCGTCGGTCAGGTAGCAGCCGGGGTCCTCTTCCCACGCGTCGCCGGTCAACTGCAGCGCGCGCACGCGCGTGTTGCCGCCGCAGATATCGAAGTAGGCGCAGGCGCCGCAGCGTCCCCGCACCTCGCGCGGGCGCTTCTTCAGCCCGGCCATGACCGGGTCGGAGGTGTCCTGCCAGATCGCGGAGAACGGCCGCTCGCGCACGTTGCCGAGCGAGTAGTTCCACCACATCGTGTCCGGATGCACGTTGCCGAGGTTGTCGATGTTGGCGACGTTCACCCCCGAGGAATTGCCGCCCCACGCGGCGAGCTTGGCGCGCAGGTGCACCTCGCGCTCGGGGAAGCGGCTGCGCACCCAGAACAGCAGATAGACGCCGTCGGCGTCGTTGTTGCCGGTGACGAACTCCTTCTCCAGGCCGCGGCGCTGGTAGTCCCAGGCCGCGTCGAAGAAGAAGTCCATCGCGCGCCGCGTGGTCTGGAAATGCGCGTCCGAGCCGCGGTTCTTGTTGCCGCGCCCGGCGTAGTTCAGGTGCGAGAGGTAGAACTTGTCGATGCGCTCGGTCTCGGCCAGCTGGACGAGCGCCGGCAGGTCGGCTGCATTGTCCTGCGTCACCGTGAAGCGCAGCCCCACCTTCACCCCTTCCTCGCGGCACAGGCGCAGCGCGGCGAGCGAGGCGTCGAAGGCGCCCTCCTTCCTGCGGAAGCGGTCGTGCGTCTCCTTGAGGCCGTCCAGGCTGACGCCGACGTAGTCGAAGCCGAGCGCGCCGATGCGGCGCGCCAGCGGCGCGTCGATCAGCGTGCCGTTGGTCGACAGGCCGACATAGAACCCGAGCTTCTTCGCGCGCGCCGCGATCTCGAACAGGTCGGGCCGCAGGAGAGG
>DASPRX010000211.1:0-2362 GCA_035624235.1 Burkholderiales bacterium
GCGCGACGGGCGCGAGGAGGCCGAGGCGCTGCTCGAGCGCCGCTCGGGCGACGCCGACAACCCGAGGATCCTCACCGCGTTCAACGAGAAGACGCCCGACTGGCTGTCGTTCTTCATGTTCACCTTCATCACGGACCGCGATGGCAAGTACCAGCTCGCCGCGCTCGCCGAGTCGGGCTTCGATCCGCTGTCGCGCACCTGCCGCTTCATGCTCACCGAGGAGGCTCACCACCTGTTCGTCGGCGAGTCGGGCATCGCGCGCATCATCCAGCGCACCTGCGACGTGATGAACCAGCACAAGACCGACGAGCGCGCGAAGCTGCGCGGGCTCGGCGTGATCGACCTGCCGACGCTGCAGAAGTACCTGAACTTCCATTTCAGCGTGACGAGCGACCTGTACGGCTCCGAGATCTCGTCCAACGCCGCGTCGTTCTACACCCAGGGCCTGAAAGGGCGCTTCGAGGAAACCAAGCTCGGCGACGACCACAGGCTCGAAGCCGCCGAGTACGAGCTGCCCGACGTCGTCGAGGACCGGCTGATCGCGCGGCACGTGCCGGCGCTCACCGCGCTGAACGAGCGGCTGCGCGACGACTGGATCGCCGACGTGCAGAAGGCGATCGACCGCTGGAACCGCATCCCGGAGAAGTCCGGCGTGCCGTTCCGCTTCAGGTTGCCGCACAAGGGCTTTCACCGCAGGATCGGGCTGTTCGCCCCGCTGCATGTCAGCCCGGAGGGCAAGCTCATCTCGGAAGCCGAGTGGACGCACCGCCACAAGGACTGGCTGCCGAGCGAGGAGGACCGTGCCTTCGTGCACTCGCTCATGGGCCGCGTCACCGAGCCGGGCAAGTTCGCCAACTGGATCGCGCCGCCGCTCTCGGGCATCAACAAGCAGCCGGTCGGCTTCGAGTACGTGCGCTTCGCCTGAGAAACGCCATGGCCGAGGCCGTCGAGCTCGTCCGCCAGCACCTGATCGATCCGGAGATCTGCATTCGCTGCAACACCTGCGAGGAGACCTGCCCGATCGACGCGATCACGCACGACGCGCGCAACTACGTCGTGCTGCCGGACAAGTGCGACAACTGCGGCGACTGCATCGCCCCCTGCCCGACCGGCGCGATCGACAGCTGGCGCCGAGTTGCGAAGCCCTACACGCCCGAGGAGCAGTTCGCGTGGGACGCGCTGCCTGCCGACAGCGCGCCGGCGGACGCGGATGCGCTCGAGGCCGAGGTGCCGCCCGAGGTGGCGCGCCTCGCGGAGGTCGCGAGCCAGGGCCAGGGCGGCGCGGCGCCGCCGCCCTGGTCGGCGGCGCACCCGTACGTCGGCCTGTACCCGGTCGGGCGGCCCGCGATCGCCACCGTGACCGGCAACTACCGCCTGACCGCGGAGGACGCGGGCAGCGACATCCGCCATATCGTGCTCGACTTCGGCAGGAGCGCCTTCCCGGTGCTGGAGGGCCAGTCGCTCGGCGTGCTGGTGCCTGGCACGGACGCCAGGGGCCGGCCGCACCACATGCGGCTGTATTCGATCGCCAGCCCGCGCAACGGCGAGCGCTCCGGCTACAACAACGTCGCGCTCACGGTGAAGCGCGTCACCGCCGACCGCGAAGGCCGGCCGGTGCGCGGCCTGGCCTCGAACTACCTGTGCGACTTGAAGCGCGGAGACAAGCTGAGCATCGCGGGCCCTTACGGCGCGAGCTTCCTGATGCCGAACCATCCGGGCTCGAACCTGGTCATGATCTGCACCGGCACCGGCTCGGCGCCGATGCGCGCGATGACCGAGCGGCGCAGGCGCCGCACGGCGCTCAAGGAGGGCGGCGAGATGATGCTCTTTTTCGGGGCGCGCACGCCCGGCGAGCTGCCCTACTTCGGGCCGCTCATGAAGCTGCCTCCCGAGCTGATCGACGTGCAGCTCGCGTTCTCGCGCGAGCCGGGACGGCCGAAGGAGTACGTGCAGGATCGCATGCGCGCGCGCGGCGAGGCGCTCGCGCGGCTGCTGCGCAGCGACGACACGTTCGTCTACCTGTGCGGTCACAAGCAGATGGAGAGCGGCGTCGACGCCGCCTTCGCCGACTTGTGCGCCGCCCACGCGCTAGACTGGTCGGTCCTGCGGAACGAGATGCGCGCTTCCGGGCGCTACCATGTGGAAACGTATTGAAGGCAAGGACAAGTGCACATGACGATCGACTACTCCGAGAAGATCCCGAACAACGTCAACCTGGCCAACGACCGCACGCTGCAACGCGCGCTCGAGCACTGGCAGCCGCACTTCCTGCAGTGGTGGCACGAGATGGGGCCGAGCGACTTCGAGAAGGCCGACGTCTACCTGCGCACCGCTACGTCGGTCGACGCGCAGGGCTGGGCGA
>DASPRX010000041.1:0-13561 GCA_035624235.1 Burkholderiales bacterium
GCGCCGATCTCGTTCACCACCAGCCGCTCGCCGCCGGGCAGATCCACGAGCGCCTGCGCGCGCCCCGAGCGCAGCACGTAGGCGCCCTGCGCTGCCTGACCGTAGCGCAAGAGGCGCGCGCCCGCGGCGAACGATACCGGACGGGCGACCGAAAGCAGCAGCTGGCGCGCCTCGCGGTCCAGCCTTTCGAGGAAGGGCCTTCCGGTCTCCATGGCGGATCAATGTAACATTTCATGCCGTCGTCTAGAGAGGAGCGGCACCGTGAAGCACACTGCAGAGTCACTTCGGCGAATGAAGTCGGTGACGCGGATCCCGATGCTGACGGCCTACACGGCTCCCGTGGCCCGCTGCCTCGAGCAAGCGGGGATCCCGGTAATCCTCGTAGGCGATTCGGTCGGCATGGTGGAAATGGGATTTGACAGCACGCGCCGCGTGACCGTCGAGCAGATGCAATATCACATCGGCGCGGTGCGCCGTGGGGCGCGCGACACGCACGTCGTCGGCGATCTCCCGTACGACAGCGACCGCGACCCCGATGCCGCGTTGCGCAGCGCAAGGCTCCTGATCGAAGCGGGCGCCGACAGCGTGAAGCTGGAGGGGCCCAAGTACGACGCGATCCGCCATCTCGTCGCGAACGGCATCGACGTGGTCGGCCATACCGGGCTGACGCCGCAGACTTCGACCAGCTTCAAGCAGGTGGGCCGCGAGGCCGCCGACGCGAAGCGGGTGCTGAACGACGCCGTCGGCATCTCCGCGGCGGGCGCCTTCATGATCGTGCTCGAGCACATTCCTGAAGCGCTCGGAGCGGCGATCACGGGCTCTGTCGCCGTGCCGACGATCGGCATTGGCGCCGGCAAGGCCTGCGACGGGCAAGTGCTGGTCATCAACGACGCGCTAGGCCTGAGCGAGCGCCTGCCGCCGTTCGCCAGGCGCTATGCCGATCTCGGCAAGGCGATCGTCGAGGCCGCGCGGGACTTTGCCGGCCAGGTCGAGGGGGGCTCATTCTGAAAGGCGCGGGATGGAACTGGGCCTGAAAGGAAAGTGCGCCCTGGTCACGGGCGGCAGCATGGGCATCGGCAAGGCCGCCGCGCTCGAGCTCGCGGCCGAAGGCTGCCGTGTAGCGATCGCCGCGCGCGGCAAGGAGGCGCTCGCGCAGGCCGCCGGGGAGATCGGCCGGCTCGCGCAGGGCAAACCGCTTGCCGTGCAGGTGGACTGCACCAAGCCCGCCGAGATCCGCCGCATGGTCGACGAAGTGCTCGCGCGCTTCGGGCGCATCGACGTCCTGGTGAACAGCATCGGGGCCGCGAAATCCGGACACTTCCTGCGCCTGACCGAGGAGGAATGGCGCGACAGCCTCGAGCTGAAGCTGTTCGGCATCGTGCACTGCTGCCGAGAGGTCGTCCCGCACATGCAGGGCCAGCGCTGGGGGCGCATCGTGAACCTGATCGGGCACCGCGGCCGCCAGCCCGAGACGCAGGCCATGCCGGCCGGCGTGGCGAACGCCGGCCTGATCAACTTCACCAAGGCGCTCGCCGACGAGTTCGTCCGGGATGGGATCCTCGTCAATGGCGTGAGCCCCTGCCCGATGCAGACGCGGCGGCTCGACTACATGGTGAAGGCAAAGGCGGCGCTGATGAACATCTCCGAGGAAGCGGCGCGCGAGGAGTTCCTGCGCGACATCCCTATCGGGCGCTTTGCGCAACCCGAGGAGATCGCACCGTTGATCGCTTTCCTCGCCTCCGAGCGCAATACGTACATCAGCGGCACCACCATCAGCATCGACGGTGGCGCCACGCGTGCTGCGTGACGAAGAGAAGTCTTCCGCTCGCCCGCGTCTACCGCCTGCTCGAGCCCGGGCCGGTGGTGCTGCTGACGACCGCGCGCCGGGGGCGGCCGAACGTGATGACGATGTCCTGGCACACGATGCTGGAGTTCGAGCCGCCGCTCGTGGGTTGCGTGGTCAGCAACCGGAACTTCAGCTTCGAGAACCTGCGCCGGAGCCGGGAATGCGCGATCAACATCCCGACTGTGGAGCTCGCGGTGCGGACGGTGCGGGTCGGGAACTGCTCGGGCAGGACGAGGGACAAATTCGCCGCCTTCGGGCTGACGCCGGTCCCGGCCGCGCGCGTCGCAGCGCCCCTGATCGGCGAGTGCTATGCCAATCTCGAGTGCCGGGTCGTCGATACCCGCATGGTCGAGAAGTACAACTTCTTCGTGCTCGAGGTGGTAAAGGCCTGGATCGACCCGGCGAAGAAGAACCCGCGCACCATCCACCACCGCGGCATGGGTGTCTTCGCGGTCGACGGCCGGACGATCAGGCTTCCTTCGCGCATGAAGTAGCCGCGCGGATTGATCCAGCGCAAAGGCGCCGGAACGCTCGCAGCTAGGCTTGAATAACCGGATTTTCAGTGGAACGGAGAATATGGCACAAGCGCAAATCGAATCGAAGGCGCCCTCGCACGCGCAGAGCTTCACGCTGGCGCTCGAGCAGGAGCAAGGCTACGAATTCCGGGTCAAGTTCGACTGGCCGGGGGTAGCGGATCTGGTGCTCGACGAGCCCGAGCCGCTCGGCGCGAAGCGCGGTCCGAACGCGGCGCGCCTGGTCGCCGCCGCGGTGGCCAACTGCCTGTCGGCGAGCCTCGTGTTTTGCATGCAGGGCAAGTTCAAGCAGAAGCCAGGCCCGCTGAAGGCCGAAGTGACCGGCACGCTCGAGCGCAACGAGCGCGGCCGCTACCGCATCGCGGGCATCGACGTCGCGATCGCGCTGTCGGACGAAGCCGGGGCGATCCAGCACTTCGACCGCTGCGCAGAGCAGTTCGAGGACTTCTGCATCGTGACCGAGAGCATCCGCAAGGGCATTCCCGTATCGGTCAAGGTCACCGACGCCGCCGGCAAGCTGGTGCACCGGAACGGCTGATCAGCGCTTCGGCTCCGGAAAGCGCCCCATCCGCCACAGGTCCGGGAAGAAGCGCGTCCAAGACCAGGCCACCAGCACCGTCGCGACGCCGCCCACGACCACCGCCGGTACGACGCCCCACCAGGCCGCTGTAACACCCGACTCGAACTCGCCCACCTCGTTTGACGCGCCGATGAATACCGCGTTCACGGCGCTCACCCGGCCGCGGATCGCGTCCGGCGTGGCGAGCTGCACGAGCAGGTTACGCACGTAGACGCTCACCATGTCGGCCGCGCCGAGCACGAACAGCGCGGCGAGCGACAACCAGAGCAGCGTCGAGACGCCGAAAACCACGGTGGCGACACCGAACAGCGCCACCCCGCCGAACATCCAGCGCCCTACGCGCCGCTGGATCGGGCGCAAGGCGAGCGTGACTCCGCACAACGCGGCTCCCAGGCCCGATGCGGTGCGCAGGAAACCCAGGCCCGCCGGGCCGACGTGCAGGATATCGGCCGCGTACGCGGGCAGCAGCGCAGTCGCGCCGCCGAACAGGACCGCGAACAGGTCCATCGAGATCGCCCCGAGGATCACCGGGCGCGAGCGCACGAAGGCGAGCCCGGAGAGGAGGTTCCGCCAGCTGAGGGGCGCGCGGCCCTGCGCCGCGCCGGAGACCAGGCGCGCGGCGAGCATCAGGGCGAGCGCCGCGGAAAGCAGCAGCGCAACGGTAACGTACACCGCGTGGGCGCCTGCAAAGTAGAGCAGCCCTCCGAGCGCGGGCCCGGCGATGCGCGCCACCTGCATGGCGGAAGAATTCAGCGCCACCGCGTGGCCATAGCTTTCCACCGGCACCACGTTCGGCAGCAGCGCCTGCGCCGCCGGCATCGAGAAGGCGCGTGCGATGCCGAACAGGCTCATGATCGCGAACACGGGCCAGACCTGGGAAGCGCCGACGCGCGTGTAGAGCGCAAGCAGCATCGCGCCCCCCGCCTGTAGCGCGAAGCAGGCCGCCGCGATGCGGCGCCGGTCGTAGTGGTCCGCGGCATGGCCGGCCGGCAGGATGAGCACGATGAACGGCAGGAACTGCGACAGGCCGATGAGGCCCAGATCGAGCGGAGCGCGCGTGCGCTCGTAGACCTGCCAGCCCACCGCCACGACCAGCATCTGCTGCGCGAGCGTACCGAGCACGCGCGCTGCGAGGTAGCGGCCGAAGCCGCCGTGGCGCAGCACGCGGAAGCCGGGCCCGGCTGCGCGCACCACGGCAGACAGACTACTTCAGCACCGACTTGAGCGTCTTGCCCATCTCGGCCGGGTTGCGGGTCACCTTGATGCCGCAGGCCTCCATCACGGCGAGCTTCTCCTGCGCGGTGCCCTTGCCGCCCGAAATGATCGCGCCGGCATGCCCCATCCTCTTGCCCGGCGGCGCGGTGATGCCGGCGATGAAGCCGACGACGGGCTTTTTCATGTTGTGCTTGACCCACTCGGCGGCGGTTTCCTCGTCCGAGCCGCCGATCTCGCCGATCATCACCACCGCGTCGGTAGCCGGGTCGTCGTTGAATAGCTTCATCACGTCGACGTGCTTCAGACCGTTCACCGGGTCGCCGCCGATGCCGACCGCGCTCGACTGACCGATGCCGAGCTCGGTGAGCTGGCCGACCGCCTCGTAGGTGAGCGTGCCCGAGCGCGACACCACGCCAACGCGCCCCTTCTTGTGGATGTGGCCCGGCATGATGCCGATCTTCAGCTCGCCCGGCGTGATCAGGCCCGGGCAGTTCGGACCGATGAGGCGAGTGCGGCGGTTCTGCTTTCTCATGCGGTCGCGCACCCCGATCATGTCGCGCACGGGGATACCCTCGGTGATGCAGATCACGAGGTCCAGATCGGCCTCGACGGCCTCCCAGATCGCCGCCGCGGCGAAGGGCGGCGGCACGTAGATCACCGACACCGTGGCGCCGGCTCGCTCCTTGGCGTCCTTCACCGTCGCGTAGATGGGAATGCCCTCGAAGTTCTCGCCCGCCTTGTTCGGATTGACGCCCGCGACGTAGCATGCGCGCCCGTTCGCGTAGTCGCGGCTGGTGCGCGTGTGGAACTGGCCGGTCTTGCCGGTGATACCCTGCGTGATGACGCGCGAGTCCTTGTTGATGAGGATGCTCATTTCTTCTTCCTCTTCGCCTTGTTCGCCTTCTTCGCCTTGGCTTTCGCTTTCCCTTTCGCATTCGTCTTGATTTTGGTTTTGGTCTTGATCCTTTTCTTGGCGGGCTTTTTCTTCTTTTTCACCGCCGAAACGACCTTCTTCGCAGCGTCGGCCATGTTGTCGGCCGAGATGATCGGCAGTCCGGAGTCCTTCAGGATCTTCTTGCCGAGGTCCTCGTTGGTGCCCTTCATGCGCACCACCAGCGGCACGGCGAGCTTCACTTCACGCGCCGCTGCGACCACGCCCTCGGCGATGGTGTCGCACTTCATGATGCCGCCGAAGATGTTGACCAGGATCGCCGTTACCTTCGGGTTGGACAGCATGATCTTGAATGCCGCCGTGACCTTTTCGGCGGTCGCGCCGCCGCCGACGTCGAGGAAATTGGCCGGCGCGCCGCCGAACAGCTTGATGGTGTCCATGGTGGCCATCGCGAGGCCCGCGCCGTTCACCATGCAGCCGATCTCGCCGTCGAGCGAGATATAGGACAGGTCGTATTTCGATGCCTCGATCTCGAGCGGATCCTCCTCGTCCAGGTCGCGCATGGCGACGATGTCGGGGTGGCGGAAGAGCGCGTTGTCGTCGAAGTTCAATTTCGCGTCGAGCGCAACCACCCTGCCGTCGCCCGTGAGGATCAGCGGGTTGATCTCGGCGAGCGAGGCGTCGGTCTCCCAGAAGCACTTGTAGAGCGCCTTGAGCAGCCGCGCCGCCTCCGGCACGGAGGCCGCGGGAACGCCGATCTTGCGCGCGCTGTCGGACGCCTCGGCGTCGGTCAGGCCGGCAACCGGGTCGATGAACACCTTGTGGATCTTCTCCGGCGTCCTGGCGGCCACCTCCTCGATGTCCATGCCGCCCTCGGAAGAGGCCATCAGGCAGACCTTCTGCGTCTGGCGGTCGACGACCATGCCGACGTACAGCTCCTTCCTGATGTCGGCGCCCTCTTCGACGAGCAGCCGGCGCACCTTCTGGCCCTGCGGGCCGGTCTGGTGCGTGACGAGTTGCATGCCGAGGATCCTCGACGCGACGTCGCGCACCTCCTTGGGCGAGCGCGCGAGCTTGACGCCGCCCCCCTTGCCGCGTCCGCCGGCGTGGATCTGCGCCTTGACCACCCAGGCGCCGCCGCCGAGGGTCTGGGCCGCCGCGACCGCCTCGTCGACGGAGAAGCACGGCACGCCGCGCGGCGTCGCGACGCCGTATTTCCTGAACAGCTCCTTGCCCTGGTATTCGTGAATCTTCATGCAGCCTTGTCTCCTCCCATCGGTCCTCGATACCACTTCGGATAGAGTTTCCTCACCGTCTCCGAGCCCGTATCGAGCGCGATGCAGTGATCAAGCTGGAACGGCTTCGCGCCGTCGTCGCGCTCCTCCTTCATCTCGCCCGCGAAGGTCTGGATCGCCGCCGTCGGCAGGCCGCCGAGCATCTCGGTGATATGCGTGCAGCCCTGCACGCCGCCGAGCAACTCGTGCACCTTCTTGCGGAAACCCTGGCGCAGGTTCAGCCCCACGAGCTTCGCGTACTCGGCCGGCGCCTTGTCGCAGCCGCCCGGGTAGGGCATCGCGTCGGTCACCGCGGTCGCCGCGAGCACGTTCATGCGGCGGTCTATGGTGATGCGCACCCACATCTCGTGAATCGCCTGCCCGGCGCGGCGCACGCCGGTCTTCAGCTCGTAGTCGTGGTTCTTGACGTCGCTCAGGTGGGCCTCGATGTCCCAATTGCCGTCGGCGCGCTTGTAGCCCTCGTAGCGCACGCGCCGCGTGTGCGTGAGCTCGCGTTCGACGATCGGTACCGGAAGAGGCATGACGCAGGGAGAGTGCCGCGAAGCGGCGGATTCTAACACCGGAGCCGCTGCTAGAATCGCGCGAGCCCGCCGGAGCAGCCACGCATGAAGCACATCCTCGCGCTCGATCAAGGCACCACCAGCTCGCGCGCAATCGTGTTCGACGAGACCGGCACGCCGCTCGCGTCGGCGCAGCAGGAATTCCGGCAGATCTACCCGCGGCCAGGCTGGATCGAGCACGATCCGCGCGAGATCGTCGCCTCGCAGCGCGCGGTGGCGCGCGAGGCGGTACGCAAATCCGGGGTCGAGGCAAAGAACATCGTCGCCGTCGGCATCGCCAACCAGCGCGAGACGACGCTCCTGTGGGACCGCCAGAGCGGCGAGCCGCTGCACAACGCGATCGTGTGGCAGGACCGGCGCACCGCCGAGCTGTGCGCGCGCCTGAAGTCGGACGGCGCGGAGGAGCTGGTGCGCGAAAAGACCGGCCTGGTGATCGATCCCTACTTCAGCGGCACCAAGCTCGCCTGGCTGCTCGACAACCTCCCCGGCGCGCGAGCGCGCGCAGAGCGCGGCGAGCTCGCCTTCGGCACCGTGGACACCTGGCTCGCCTGGAACCTGACGCAGAGCCGCACGCACGTCACCGATCCGTCGAACGCGTCGCGCACGATGCTGTTCGACATCCGCCGCGGCGACTGGGACGAGGAGCTCCTGCGCCTGCTCGGCGTGCCGCGCGCGATCCTGCCCGAGGTGCACCCCTCGGCGCACGCCTTCGGCATGCTGCCGCCTTCGTTCGTCGGCGAGCCGATGCCGATCGCCGGCATCGCCGGCGACCAGCAGGCCGCGCTGTTCGGCCAGGGCTGCCACCGGCGCGGCATGGCGAAGAACACCTACGGCACCGGCTGCTTCATGCTGCTGCACACCGGCGCCGCGCCGGTGCGCTCGGCGCACGGCCTGCTGTCGACCGCGTGCGCGCAGCTCGGGCACGCGCGCGATGCGCGCGACGCGGACAAGGAGTACGCGCTCGAAGGCAGCGTTTTCGTCGCCGGCGCGGTGGTGCAGTGGCTGCGCGACGAGCTGAAGTTCTTCGCCTCCTCGGCCGAGGTCGAGCGCCTCGCGGCGAGCGTGCCGGACAACGGCGGCGTGTACGTGGTGCCTGCCTTCGCGGGGCTGGGCGCGCCGCACTGGGATCCGCACGCGCGCGGCACCATCGTCGGCCTGACGCGCGGCTCGTCGCGCGAGCACCTGGCGCGCGCGGCGCTCGAGTCGATCGCCTACCAGAGCGCCGACGTGCTCGAGGCAATGCAGAAGGACTCCGGCGAAGCGCTCGCCGAGCTGCGCGTGGACGGCGGCGCCACCGCGAACGACCTGCTGATGCAGTTCCAGGCCGACATCCTCGGCGTGCCGGTAGTGCGGCCGCGCGTGCTCGAGACCACCGCCCTCGGCGCCGCCTATCTCGCCGGCCTGACGGTCAACGTGTGGCGTTCGCGCGAGCAGATCGCCGCGCAGTGGCAGGTCGAGCGCCGCTTCGAGCCGCACATGGCGCGCGCCGAGGCCGCGGCGCTGCTCGCGCGCTGGCGCGAGGCGGTGCGCCGCAGCCGCGGCTGGGACGCGGGCTAGGCAGGTCTGGCGGCGAAGCGCTCGCGCGCGTAGGCGATGCGCGCGGCGGCGCTGTCCAGGCTGGCGCGGTCGCGCAGCACCGCCTCCAAGCGCGCGCGCAGCCCGCTGCGGTTGGCCATCTGGATCGCCAGGCCCGGCCGCGCGTTCAGCTCGAGCACCATCGGCCCGAGCTTGCGGTCGAGCACGATGTCTATTCCCTGGTAGCCGAGCCCGGTCAGCTCGTAGCTGCGGCTCGCGATCTCGAGCATCGTCTGCCAGTGCGGGATCTGAATGCCCGCGACCGGAACGCCGGTGTCCGGATGCACGTCGACGATGCTGGTGCGCAGCACCGCCGACAGCGTCTTGCCGCTGGCCATGTCGACTCCCGTGCCTAGGGCGCCCTGGTGCAGGTTGGCGCGCCCGCCCGACTTGCGCGTCGGCAGGCGCACCATCGCCATCACGGGCACGCCGAGGAACACGATCACGCGCACGTCCGGAACGCCGCGGTAGGTGACCGCGTCGAACACCGGGTCGAAGTTGACCCGGTACTCCACCAGCGCCTTGTCCGGGGTTCCGCCGAGGCTGAAGATGCCGGCGAGGATGTTGGAGATGTGGAAGGCGAGCTCGTGCTCGTCCATGGACGTGCCGTCGATCCTGCGATAGCCGTCCGGCCCGCGCCCGGTGACCACCACGATGCCCTCGCCGCCCGAGCCGCGCGCCGGCTTGACGACGAACTCCTCGTGCGCGGCCACCTTCGACTTCAGCTCGCGGATCTGGCGCGGTATTTCGATGATGGCGTACACCTCGGGCACCGCGACGCCGTGCTCGCGCGCCAGCGTCTTGGTGAGCACCTTGTCGTCTACCAGCGGGTAGAAGCGGCGCGGGTTCCACGGCAGCATGAACTCGCCGTTGCGCGCGTTGAGGCCGAGCACCCCGCGTTCGCGCAGCGCGCGCGCCGTCGCAATCAGTCCGGTCATTTCGCCAGCACCCGGAAGCGGCGCAGCTCGACCAGGCGGTAGCCGGTGTAGCGGCCGAGCAGCAGCGTGGCGGCCAGCACGATCAGCAGCAGCTCCGGGAACACGAACAGCAGGTGCCGGATCAGCGTATGCTGAATCAGGAGGTAGCACACCGCGGCCACCGCCAGGCTGCCGCCCGCCTGCTGCAGCGCGTCCCTGGGCCCGCGCTCCTCCCAGGCGATCGTCATGCGCTCGATGGTCATGGTGAGAATGACGATCGGGAACAGGCCGAGCGACAGCCCGACGTCCACGCCCAGGCGGTGCGAAACCACCGAGAGCGCAGCGATCACCATCACCACCACGATCAGGATCGCGGCGAGCCGCGGCACGAGCAGCAGCTTCAGGTGATCGAAATAAAAGCGCACTACCAGGCCGAAGGACAGCACGATCGTGAAGAACACGATTCCCGCCGCCAGCCCGGTCTGGCGGAAGGCGAGCGCGATCAGCACCGGCATGAAGGTGCCGAAGGTCTTGAAGCCGACGACGTTGCGCAGCACCACCAGGACGAACGCGCCGAGCGGCACCGCGAGCAGCGTGCGGAACAGCAGCTGCGCCTGCAGCGGCAGGCCGAAGAGCGAAAACTCGATCAGCCGGTGCTCGAGCGCCCGCTGGCGCGCGACCGCGACGCGCGTGGAGAACTCGAGCGAGCGGCTCACCGTCACGTCGGTCGCGAGGTTCTTGCCGCCCTGCACATGCGCCACCAGCGCCGGCCCGCGCCACCAGGGCAGCAGGTAGGGTCCCGCGGCCTTGAGCGCGTCGCTGGTATAGATCGGCGTCCAATGATCGTCGTCGTAGATCTCGAGCCAGCGCACGAATCGCGCGTTGCGCCGCTCCGGCTTGAGCAGCACACCGTTCACCACCTCCGCCGGCACGCCGGCGAGGCGCAGCAGGTCCACCGCGACGACCGGAACGCGCGCCTGGCTGCGCATCGGGTCGCGTCCGAGCAGATAGGACGCCTCGTCGCCGGGCTTCGCGGCCTTCAGGCGCTCGACGATCACATCGGCCAGGGTGCGCGCATCGGCCGCCTTGGCGCGCGCACTGTCCACCAGGCTATGCGCGACCAGCAACTCGTCGGGCGTGAATCTCGGCGCCTGCGAGGTCGGCGCCGGCTGGGGCTGGGCCGGCGGAGGCTTGGACAGGTCGACCACCACACGGTAGTAGAGGTACTGGCGGCCCTGGGCGTCGGCGATCGAGAACACCGCGCGCTCGTTCAGGCGCGTGCGCTCGGTGGTCACGCCATAGCCTCGCGCCGCGAAGCCCTGGTCCATCACCGACACCTGGCCGGTGTCGCTCGGCACGGAGAGCAGCAGCTTGGCCGGTCCGCCGTCGGCGTCGTAGGCAAGCTGCAACTCGACGCGCCAGATCTCGGAGCGCTGGTTGGGGGACAGCGGGAAGCCGAGCACCAGCACTTTGTACGCGGTCGCCGAGGCGCCGGCGAGCACCAGCAGGCCGGCGAGCACGTAGAGGTGCAGCTTGCTCACTGCGTCTCTTTCTCTTTAGTCGGCGCGCACGACGGAACGGTCGTGTAGGTGTGCGTCGGATCGACGATGAACTTGTTCTGCAGAAAGCTGCGCCCGATGATCATCGGATACTCGAGCTGGCTACGATCCACAAGGTTGACCACGACCTCGCGCCTGACGTCGCCCAGGCACAGGCTGAGGATCACTGCCGGACGCTTCTCGTTCTGGCCGCCGGCGCGCTCGATATCGACGTAGCGGTAAATCTCGCGTTCGAAGTCGACGCGCTCCTTGTCGCGCCCCTTGGTCCAGAACGAGACCCACTCCTTGCGGCCGCGGCGCGTGATCTTGACATCCTGCGCATCGAGCGACGGGATGTCGGCGCCGGTGTCGATCTTCGCGTTCAAGACCAGCTTGTCCTCGACTTGGACCGGCTCGACCCAGCCGATGACGCCGGCGCCGGCCGAGCGAACGTCCGCCGCGTCCACATCATGCGCGCCGAGTGCGGCGGCCAGCAGGAACCCGGCCTGCGCCAGGAAGCCGCGCCGCGCCCTCATGCCGCCTCCGGTTGCTGCGCCCATACGCGGCGCGCGAATTCGGGATAGTTCAGGGCAATCTCCCTCCTCACCGGCCCGCGCAGCATGGTTATTTCCTCGCTTGTCGGCCCTATGGTAGCAGGCACCTCGGCCGCGCAATCGAATTCGAATCCCGTGCTTGCGCGTATCTCACCCAGGTCGTAGCCGGGGTGGATGCTCTCCAGCCGGAAGCGGCGCCGTTCCCTGTGCCAGGAAAACACGGCCTTGCCCGTGACCAGCGCCTGCGGCCCTCCGCGGCGCCAGACGCCCGGTGGACTCCATCCGGGGGCGCTGACGAACTCGACCCTCGGCACCAGCACGCGGCGACTGTGCTCCTCGCGAAACAGGATGGTCCGCGCGGCGGCGAAATACATGAACGCCGAGCCGAAGGAGCCCGGAAGGCGCTTGCCTTCCGCCCGCACCAGGTTGATGTTTGCCTCGCCGTCGATCTGGGCTCCGCCGAGAAAGAACACGTCGATCCGCCCCTGACCGGCGAGATCGAACAGCTCGCGCGAGCCATCGGTAAAGGGGTTGGCGCTGCGCTTGTGCAGCAGCGATACCCGCAGCGGCAGGCCGCGCGCCCTGAGCAGCGCGCACCCGGCCGCGGGGATCGGCGAGGCCGCGCCGACCGCGACGTGCGCGGCGTCGCCCACCAGGCGCGCGATCACGCAGGCGAGAAGCTCTTCCTTGGCGTAAGGACCCATTCGTCTAGGTAGCGCGCGAATCCTTCCCGGGTCTTCGCCGCGCGTGCGTAAGCGGCGAGATGCGCGTCGTCGACCGGGTATGCGCCTGCGACGCCGAGCGGCCAGGCGCCGTGCGGCGCCTCGGCCACCGCGCTCACGTAGACCGAAGCGAGCACGCCCGGCGCCAGCAGTTCGTCCTCGAGCATGTCTCCCTCGCGCAGCGCCTCGCAGCTGACCAGCGTCGCCTTGGCGGCGTGCGCGATCGTCATCAGCTCGCGGCGCCGTCCGAGCCAGACGTTGCCGGAGCGGTCGGCCCAGCGCGCGTGAAACAGCGCCACGTCGGGCGAAATCGCCGGGGCGAGCAGGATGGGATCGCCGTGTCCCATCGGATTGTCGATCACCTTCCAGTCGGGGCGCCCGGCGACGAGATCCGAGCCGAGCACGCCGCGCAGCGGCATGAAGGGCACGCCCTTCTCTGCAGCCTGCAGCGCGGCGTGGATCATCGGACAGGTGGCGTCGCGCACGGTGATCTCGCCGCGCTCGGCTGCCTCGGTGAAGCGCGGCGCGAGCCCCGCCTCGCCGAGCGAGACCGCGCTCGTCTCGATCTCGGCCACGCAGCCCGCGCCGATCAGCAGGTCGGCGCACATCCCGAGCACCGGCACGCCGAGCAGCCGCAGATTGCGTGCCCGGCGCCGCACCAGCGCGCGCACCACCGCCATCGCCGGGAGGCTGTAGTCGGGCGGCAGCGCGAGCAGCGCGCCGTCCGGGATTCGCTCCGCCAGCGCCTCGGCGTCGGCATCGAAGCGCGTCGCGTTGGCGGGCAACCTGTCCATGTCAGGACGTGCCGCCGACCGTCAGACCATCGATTCTGAGCGTAGGCTGCCCCACGCCGACCGGCACGCTCTGGCCCTCCTTGCCGCAGGTGCCGATGCCGCTGTCGAGCTGCATGTCGTTGCCGATCATGGTGACGCGCGTGAGCGCGTCCGGCCCGTTGCCGATCAGGGTCGCGCCCTTCACCGGGTGCGTCACCTTGCCGTTCTCGATCATGTACGCCTCGGCGGACGAGAATACGAATTTGCCGTTCGTGATGTCGACCTGGCCGCCGGCGAAGTTGACCGCGTACACGCCGCGCTCGACGCTGGCGATGATCTCGCGCGGGTCGTGCCGACCGCCCAGCATGCAGGTGTTGGTCATGCGCGGCAGCGTCAGGTGCGCGAACGATTCGCGCCGCCCGTTGCCGGTGAGCGGCATCTTCATGAGGCGCGCGTTCAGGCTGTCCTGCAGGTAGCCGCGCAGCACGCCGTCCTCGATGAGCACCGTGCGGCGCGTCGGGTTGCCCTCGTCGTCGACGGTGAGCGAGCCGCGCCGCCCGG
>DASPRX010000039.1:0-8501 GCA_035624235.1 Burkholderiales bacterium
CCGATGCGCTCCTTCTTGCCCTTCACCGGGTTGTAGATGGTGTCGCCCGAGTTCACCACGCCGGAATAGACGCGGAAGAAGATGAGCTGGCCCACGAAGGGGTCGGTCATGATCTTGAACGCGAGGCCCGAGAAGGGCTCGTCGTCGGAGGCCTTGCGCTCGCCGGGCTTGCCGCTCTCGAGCTCGCCCTTCACGGGCGGGATGTCGGTGGGCGCGGGCAGGTATTCGATGACGGCATCCAGCATGGCCTGGACGCCCTTGTTCTTGAACGCGCTGCCGCACAGCATCGGCACGATCTCGTTGGCGATCGTGCGCAGGCGCAGGCCCTTCTTGATCTCCTCGACCGAGAGCTCGCCCGATTCGAGGTACTTGTTCATCAGCTCTTCGTTCGCCTCGGCCGCGGCCTCGACCATCTTTTCGCGCCACTCCTTGGCCGATCCGAGAAGTCCGGCAGGGATCTCCTTGCGCTCGAACTTCATCCCCTGGCTCGCCTCGTCCCAATAGATCGCCTGCATGGCGACCAGGTCGACGACGCCTTCGAATTTCTCCTCCGCCCCGATCGGAATCTGGACGGGCACCGGGTTGCCCTTGAGGCGCGCCTTCATCTGGTCGTAGACCTTGAAGAAGTTCGCCCCGACCCGGTCCATCTTGTTCACGAACGCGAGGCGCGGCACGCGGTACTTGTTCGCCTGCCGCCAAACGGTCTCGGACTGCGGCTGCACGCCGCCTACGGCACAATAGACCATGCACGCGCCATCAAGCACGCGCAGCGAACGCTCGACCTCGATCGTGAAGTCGACGTGTCCCGGGGTGTCGATGATATTGATGCGGTGCTCCGGAAAGGTGAGGTCCATCCCCTTCCAGAAGCAGGTCGTTGCAGCCGAGGTGATGGTGATGCCGCGCTCCTGCTCCTGCTCCATCCAGTCCATGGTCGCGGTGCCATCGTGCACTTCGCCGAGCTTGTGATTGACGCCCGTGTAAAACAGGATGCGCTCGGTGGTCGTGGTCTTGCCCGCATCGATGTGCGCGCTGATGCCTATGTTGCGATAGCGCTCGATTGGAGTCTTGCGTGCCACGTTGTTGCCCATCCTTTTCCGTTCGGTTGGCCCTTAGATGCGGTCCGCAACCGGTAAATCCAGTCAACCGGTAAATCCAGTCCTTAGAACCTGTAATGCGAGAAAGCCTTGTTGGCTTCAGCCATGCGGTGCACTTCCTCGCGCTTCTTCATTGCCCCGCCCCGACCCTCCGACGCCTCCTGCAGCTCGCCCGCCAGGCGCGCGGTCATCGACTTCTCACCGCGCTTCTGCGCCGCCTCGCGGATCCAGCGCATCGCGAGAGCCACCCGCCGCACCGGCCGGACTTCGACCGGAACCTGGTAGTTCGCGCCGCCGACCCTGCGGCTCTTCACCTCGACCATCGGCTTGACGTTCTGCACCGCCTGGGTGAATACCTCTACGGGGTCCTTGCTGCCCTTGGACCGGATCGTGTCGAAGGCGCCGTACACGATGCGCTCAGCGACCGACTTCTTGCCGCGCGTCATCAGGACGTTGACGAATTTGGCGACGTCGATGTTGTGATACTTCGGATCCGCCAGGATCTCGCGTTTCGGAACTTCTCTGCGACGGGGCATGCTGTCCTCTGTCTCGACTCGATCAGGCCGCAGGCTTGGCGCGCTTGGCGCCGTACTTGGAGCGGCCCTGCTTGCGGTCCTTCACGCCTTGCGTGTCCAGGGAGCCGCGCACGACGTGATAGCGCACACCCGGGAGGTCCTTCACCCGGCCACCGCGGATCAGCACGACCGAGTGCTCCTGCAGGTTATGGCCTTCGCCGCCGATGTAGCCGATCACCTCGAAGCCGTTGGTGAGCCGCACCTTCGCGACCTTGCGCAGCGCCGAGTTCGGCTTCTTCGGCGTGGTGGTGTACACACGCGTGCAGACCCCGCGCTTTTGCGGTGATCCGGCGAGCGCCGGGACCTTCGATTTCGGGCGCCGCGCAGTGCGCACGCCGCGGACTAACTGATTGACCGTAGGCATCTTTTCCCGCTTCCAGAAACGAACCGGGCGACCGCGGAAGACATCCGCTGTCGCCCCAGGTGCAAAAAAGAGGCCGGATTATAAAGGGGTTTTTTGCAGAGCGTCAAGGATCCGGCGGCACCCGCGAGGTTCGCTCAGGGCTGTGGTTCGGGGGTGAAGCCGAAGCGCGACGGAACCTCCCCGCTGACGATGCTCCCGAGCGGCGTCCGCGCGCCGGCGTAGTCGAAGTACCTCGCGCGCGCGAGGCGATCGGCGGGTGCGCCCCGTTCGTCGACCAGCCGCTCGCTCGCCTCGGCCAGGTCCCTGTCCTCAAGCACTCCGACTCCCGCGGGCGCGAGCAGCAAGATCCCCCCGCGCTCGTCCAGCCAGGCGCCCTGTAGCGTGCCGGCACGTCGTCCGCAGTGGTCGACGAGCGCGTTGTCTTCCAGCCGAAATACCAGCGGCGTGTAGGCAAGCCGCACATAGACGCGCTGCGGGCCGTTCTGGAAATACCAGCAGCCGCGCGGGTCGCGCTCGTAATTGCGCGCGATGAACTCGCGCAGCGCGGCATTGCCGATGCGCTCGAAAGCTTCGCGCGCCGGGTTGCGCATCAGCCAGTTGCCGCGCGCGTCGAGTGCTAGCCAGCCGTAAACGGCTGGCACGCCCGGCCATCTGGCAAGACTGCGCTTCACCGACGGGTCCACGCCCGCGATTTTAGCTGCAGGATCGCAGCTAGAATGAATGACGGAGGAGCATATGGACGCGCTTGGGCAGTACCTTGCAAGACCGTGGCTCGCCCATTACCAGGAGGGCGTTCCGGCGACCGTCGAAGTGCCGACGGAAACGGTTCCCCAGGCGTTCGATAGGGCGACCGCGCGCGCGCCGCGGCGCCGCGCGGTCGTGTTCTACGGGCGCGATATCAGCTACGGCGAGCTGCGCGAGGCGACCGACCGACTCGCGTGCGGGCTGGCGGCTCTCGGCCTACGCAAGGCAGACCGAATCGCGCTCTACCTGCTGAATAGCCCGCAGTTCATCATCGCTTACTTTGCGGCACTCAAGTGCGGCGCCGCCGTCACGCCTATCAGCCCGGTCTACACGAGCCACGAGGTGCGCTATCAGATCGAGAACAGCGGCGCGCGCGCGATCGTCTGCCAGGACATCCTGTACGACAAGGTGGCGAAGTGCGGGGCGCCGCTCGACTTCGTCGTGCTCACCAACATAGGCGAGTATCTGCCGAAGCTGAAGCGCATGTTCGGCAAAGCGCCTTTCGCCAAGCTCTTTTCGGGGGTGAACCTCGGTTCGCCCGACATCCCATCTGCGCCGAACCTGCACTGGCTGCAAGACCTGATCGCACGGCATCCGGCAGATCCGCCGAGCGTCGAGATCGATCCGCGCCGCGACATCGCTGCTTTGCCATACACCGGCGGCACCACCGGCCACCCGAAGGGGGTGATGCTGACCCATTACAACCTGATCGCCGCGCAAACCGGGGCGCAGGCCGCTTTCCCAGGCTTCGAGCAGGGCGAGGAAGTGATCATGGCCTTCCTGCCCTTTTTCCACATCTACGGCCAAGTCGTGATCATGCTCAACGGCATCACGCAGGGAAACCTCCTCGTGCTGTTCACGAACCCCGATACCGAGGCGATCCTCGCGGCGATGGAACGCTACCAGGCTACGGTGTTCTACGGCGTCCCGACGCTGTTCGAATATCTCAAGGACCACAAGGACACGGACAAGGTGAACTGGCGCCGGCTCAAGCTCGTGCTCTCCGGCGCCGATACGCTGCACGAGTCGACCATGAAGGACTGGGCGCGGCGCACGGGCTCGAACATCATCGAGGGCTACGGCCTGTCCGAGACCTGCGCGACCAGCCACGTCAATCCCCTGCACCGCCCGAAAACCGGCTCGTTCGGCTGCCCGGTGCCGAACATGCTCGCCGCGGTCCTGAACCCGGAGACCATGCAGTTCGTTGCGGGGGGCGAGACGGGCGAACTCGTGCTGAGCGGGCCGAATGTGATGGCCGGATACTGGCAGCGTCCGGAGGAGACGGCGCAGGCGTTCGTCGAACGCGAGGGCACGCGCTGGCTGCGCACTGGCGACATCGTGCGCATGGACGAGGAAGGCTATTTTCACTTCTACGACCGCTCGAAGGATCTGATCAAGTACAAGGGCTACTCGATCTTCGCTAAGGACGTCGAGGACGTGCTCTATTCGCATTCTCAAGTGAAGGCCGCCGGCGTGATCGGCGTCCCCGACCCGTCGGTGGGGCAGCTGATCAAGGCGATCGTCGTGCTGCAGGCCGACGCGCGCGGCAAGCTGACCGAAGAGGACATCAAGACCTACTGCCGCGGCCGGCTCGCGGAATTCAAGGTTCCGCACCTCGTGGAGTTCCGCGGCGAGCTTCCCAAAACGGATGTGGGCAAGGTTTCGCGCCGCGAGTTGCGCGACGAGGGCGCAGCGCTCTGAGGCAGCGCGCGGGTCAGCGGCCCGTCAGCAGCTCGTCGATCGGAGTGGGTCGGGCGATTCCGAAGCCCTGCGCGTAGTTGACACCGAGTTCGCGCAGCTTGTTCAGCACATCCTTTTCCTCGACAAATTCTGCGACGACGCCCGCGTTGATCGCCTTGCCCACGCGCAGGATGGTCCGCAGCTTGTTCAGCGCGTGCTCGCTGCGCAAGATGTTGCGCGTGATCGACCCGTCCACCTTGATGTAATCCACGCGCATGGTCTTGAGCGGCGCGAAGGAGGTGGCGCGATAGCCGAAGCCGTCCACCGCAACTTTGCAGCCTAGGCTGCGCACCGCTGCGGCGAAGCCCGCGACCGCGACCGGGCGTGCCAGCACGTCGCTCTCGTCGATCTCGAAGCACAGCGCGTCCGGGCGCACGTTGGCATGCAGGAGATTCTCGAGCACGAAGCCGGGCACGTCGGTGCGCCCGAGCGTCTGACTCGCGACGTTGATGTTGAAGCGCCGCAACGCGCCCTGCGGCCGGCGCGCGAGGCGCTGCACGATTCGGCTCACGACCCAGCGGTCAAGCTCCGGCATCATGCGGTAATGCTCGAAGGCCGGCAGAAAGTCTCCGGGCGGTAGCAATTTGGCCTCTTCCTCGCGCAGCCGCACCAGAACCTCGGCCATGGCGAAGCGATTCTGCGCCAGGGCAAGGATCGGCTGCGCGTAGAGCTGGATCTCGTTCTTGACGAGCGCTTCGCGCAGGCGCTGCTTGGGTTGCTGCCAGCCGACGAAGTCCCGATGCGCCTCGTCCAGAAGCGCGTCTTGGTCCGCTGCGGGCTTCGTTCTCTTGGCTTGCATTGGCGCGGGAAAGCAGCGCTAATGTATGCCAGGTCCGGCTGCAAGATGCGACATTTCGGCTAACATCGGACCGCCTGATAAAACCGGCGTAACTTTTTTCATGGCCGCTTCGTTCTTTTCCGTGGAACACCTAAGCAAGCGTTTCGGCGGCCTGACCGCGGTGGATGACGTCGGGTTCGCGCTGCGGCGCGATCAGATCGTCGGATTGATCGGACCCAACGGCGCTGGCAAGACCACCTTGTTGCGCCTTGTCACCAAGATCCTGCGTCCCGATGCCGGCCGTATCGTGTTCAACGGTGAGGACATCACCGCGCTGCGCCCGTGGGAGGTGGTGAACCGCGGCATTGCGGGCACGTTCCAGAATACGCGTCCCTTTCGCCACCTGCCGATCATCGCCAACGTCATGGTGCCGCTCATGGCGCCGCGCGCCAGGAACCGCGGCGAATGGGTCAAGAAGGTCGAAGCCAAGGCGATGGATGCGCTCGAATTCGTCGGCATCTCCGACATGGCGCTCGAGCCGGCATCGGCACTGTCGCAGGGGGACCTCAAGCGCCTGGAAGTTGCGCGCGCAATCGCCACGGAGCCCGAATTGCTGTTGCTCGACGAGCCGCTGGGAGGCCTGAGCCCCGCCGAGTCCGAGCTGCTGGCAAATTCGATCCGGCGGCTGCACAAGGGAGGGCGCTTCGGCCGGCTGCATTCCGAAGGTCCTGCAGTGCTCATGATCGAGCACAAGCTCAAGGAACTGATGGCGATCGTCGACCGCGTGATCGTCGTCAACTACGGCGCGGTCATCGCCGACGGGGCGCCCACGGAAGTGGTGAAGAATCCGAAGGTGATCGAAGCCTACCTGGGATCCGGGCATGCCGCTGCTTGAGGTGCGCGATCTCGCCGTTCGCTACGACAAGGCGGTGATCCTGAACGGCGTCTCGCTGCAAAGCGCCGAGCGCGAGTTCGTGGGCGTCGTCGGACCGAACGGTGCGGGCAAATCCACCCTGCTGCGCGCCATATCAGGCCTGGTGCGTTTCGAGCAGCGCATGAAGCGGGGTACCGCAGGAGAAATCGCGCTCGAAGGCGAAGTGCGCTTCGCCGGCGAGCGCATCGACCAGCTCCCGGCGCACGAGATCCGCCGGCGCGGACTGGTGCATTGCCCCGAGCGGCGCCGGCCGTTCCGCGAGCTCACGGTGCTCGAGAACCTGCTTGCGGGCGCGTACCTGTCGCGCGACGCCGGCTCAAGCGCGCGCCAGCTGGAGCGCTGCTTCGCGCTCTTCCCACGTCTGGCCGAGCGCAAGGAGCAGGTCGCGGGCACGCTCTCGGGCGGCGAGCAGCAGATGCTCTCCACTGCGCGCGCGCTGATGTTCGAGGCCAAGCTACTGGCGATCGACGAACCCTCGCTCGGGCTCGCGCCGCGCATCCGGGAAGAGCTGTTCGCGGCGATTGCGCGCATCCACACCGACGGGGTCGCAGTGCTTCTGGTGGAGCAGGAAGTGGGCCAGGTCTTCAAGATGGCTGCGCGCAGCTACGTCCTTTCGCAGGGACGCGTGATCGCCGCGGGAACCGCAGCCCAGCTGATGGGTGACGAGACCGTGCGCGCGGGTTATCTGGGTTTGTAATCCGGCGCGGCGGGTTGCACGAAATACGCGCGACGCAGGTGAATATAGATTGCGAATCCCCACCAGCAAACCACGAAGCTCGCATACAGCACCGTCACGAGCTGCTGCAGCCCCTCTTTTGGCAATGCCTGCGCGAGCTGCGGATCGACAGACGACATAACTTGCTGGACATAGCGCAGATAGCTGTCGCGCGCAAGCAGGAACTGGATCTTGTCTAGCGTATACAGAGCCGTCGTCGCCATAACGGCCCAATAGCCCCACGGCCGGGCGCGCCAGAGCCCGATGCCTACGAGCAGGAAGGCGACGACGTACATCAAGTGGTAGGCGGTCATCACCGGCCCGCTGCGCACATCCCCGAAGAGCACCACGTCGGAATTGACCGACAGCAGCTCCAGCAGTGCCGAAGCGAGCATCAAGAGTGCGGTTATTCGAATGGTAAGCCGGCCTTTCACCTTCGCTTCGGTCACGTTACCCCCTTGTCGCCGGCGCGAGCGGCGCTGCGCAAAGGCGGCAAGCCGCGCGCCACGAGGCGTTGCGCTGCTTGCAGCGCGGGCATTGCGTCTCGATCTTGTCGCGCACCCACGGCGTCAGCCCGCGCGGCATGAAAAGCAGCACCAGCAGCACGATCACCGCGAAGATGAGCAGACGCAGCTCGCCGAACGCCCTGAAGCTGCCGAGCCACTCGGTGAGCGGGTAAAGGATGAACACCGCGGCCACCGCGCCGTAGATCGTGGCGACGCCGCCGAAGATGCCCCAGATCACGACCTGGAACGACAGCGCCACCTCGAGCGTCGAGGGGCCGGCGACGCGCAGGAAGTGCGCGTACAAGGCTCCCGCGACGCCGGCCGCGAAGGCCGAGACGGCGAACACCGCGAGCTTGTAGCGCGTCGTGTTGATGCCCGAGGCGCGCACCGCCACCTCGTCGTCGCGGATCGCGTGCAGCACGAGACCGACATTCGAGTCGGCGATCTTCCACATGCCGAAGACGAGCAGCAGCATCGCCGCGGCGATGATGTAGTAGTTCGCCGTGCGCGACTGGGCGAGCGAGCGCACGCCCCCGATGCCGAGCTCGCCGCCCGAGAAGTCCGGAAAGGCGAACAGCACGCCAACGGCGATGAGCGGAAAGGCGAGCGTGGCGAGCGAGAGGTACGAGCCGCGCAACCGCAGGCACAGGAAGCCGACTGCGCAGCCCGCCAGCGCGGCAGCCACCGCCCCGGCGCACACGCCGAGCCACGGCGGCATGCCGAGCCGCAGGGAGACCAGCGCCGAGGTATACGCGCCGGTGCCGAAGAACAGCGCGTGGCCGAAATTGATCTGCCCGGCATAGCCGGCGAGAAGATCCCAGCTGGCCGCGAACAGCGCGAAGATGCAGGTCATCGCGAGCACGCGCAGCACGTAGGGATCGCCATACACGAGCGGCACGAGCAGCACCACAAAGACCCAGGCGAGCGCGAGCGTGCGCGACGGGAGCACCAGCACTTCGTTGCGCAGGTTGACCCACGACCAGCGCGCGGCGAAGAGCAGCGGATTGCTCAACGCTCCTCCTCGAAAGCCACCCCGAACAGGCCTTCCGGC
>DASPRX010000036.1:0-3614 GCA_035624235.1 Burkholderiales bacterium
GGTCTCCCAGACGTACTCGCCCGCGGCCTCGACCACGTCGCGAAAGCGCTGCTCGCGCTCGGCGAGCTCTTCGCGCGCCTTGCGCTGGTCGCTCACGTCGCGCACCACCGACTGCACCACCAGCCGCCCGCGCTCGAGATACGACACGCCGGCAGCCTCGACCACGATGTCGCTGCCGTCCGCGCCGCGCAGGCGCCGCTCCTCGAAGCGCGTGCTGCCCGGCCCGGTGAGCAGGTACTGCAGGCGTTCGCGGAAGCGCTCGCGCTCCTCCGGCCGTACGAAGTCCTCCAGCCGCAGGCCGATGAGCTGGCGCGGCGCCCCGGCGCGCAGAATGCGCGCCGCGGCCTGGTTCGCGTACTCGATCAGACCGCCGCCGTGCACGATCACGCCGTCGGGCTGCAGCTCGATCAGCGAGCGGTAGCGCTGCTCGGCCTCGCGCACCGCCTGGTCGGCGCGCTTGCGCGCTTCGATGTCCACCACCGTGCCCGACACGCGCCGCGCGCGCCCGTCCGCGTTCCGCTGGATGACCCGGCCGGCGGATAGCAGCCAGCGCCAGTCGCCGGCGGCGTCGCGCGCCCGGTACTCGGAGTTGAAGCTGGGCGCCTCGCCCTTCAATGCCTTGACGAAGGCCTCGCGCACCGCCGCGCGGTCGTCGGGGTGCACCTCCTCGAGCACGCTGGCGATGTCGGCGTCGTCCGACGCGGGTTTGCGCCCGAGCAGTCGCACCCAGCCGGTGCCGAAGTGCGTCACCCCTGCGTCGAGGTCGCAGTCCCAGGTCGCGAGGCTGCCACCCTCGAGCGCGAGCTCGAGGCGTTCCTTGGCCTCGCTCAGCGCGCGCTCCGCGCGCCGCTGCTCGGTGACGTCGCGCCCGACACCGCGGTAGCCGAGGAATCTGCCCTCTGCGTCCGTGCGCGCCTGGCCCGAAACGATGTGCACCACGCGCGCGCCGCGCTCGTCGCAGCGCGCGATTTCCAGGTCGAAGAACGGCTGGTGCGTGGCGACTTGCTCGAGGTGATGCGTAAGTGCCTCCGGAGCCACTTCGACGCCCGGCGCCTCCCAAAAGCGCTTGCCGTACGCGGCGCCGTGGCCGAAGATCATCATTACCGGCGCGCCGCCGCTCAACCAGGTGATGCGGTGCTCGGCATCGGACTCCCAGAACCAGTCCGCGGTAAGCGCCGTGAGGCTGCGGAAGCGCTCGCTGTCGGAGCGCAGCGCTAGGATCTCGTCTTCGCCGCGCCGCAACGATCCCTGCACCAGCACGAAGATGAACCCCCCCGCGACCAGCGCGAGCAGTGCCGCGTCGAGCCCGGCCTCGGCCTCGGGCGACAGGTAGGTCGACAGGCCGAACCTGAGCGCCAGAGCGAGCGGGCCGATGATGGCCAGGTACAGCGCGACGCCGCGCAGCAAGGGATCGCGCCGGACGCGCGCGAGGAGGAGCTCTAGGCGGCGCACCGGCTGCTCAGCGCGCGCCGCCCGGGTCGTGCGGCGGCGGGGCGACCTTGAGCACTTCGTCGATGGTGGTCAGGCCGGCGGCGACTTTCATCGCGCCGCTGATGCGTAGCGGTTTCATACCTTCCTTGTACGCCTGGTCGCGCAGGCGCGCCACGTCCGCGTTGGCCGCGACCAGGTCCTTCACGCCGCTCGAGCAGACCAGCGTCTCGTAGATGCCGACGCGCCCCTGGAAGCCCGTCATGCGGCACTCGAGGCAGCCGACGGGCTTGTACACCGCCGCCGGGCGCTTGGACTTCCAGGGCGCGACGAGCGCGTCCCAGGCATCGATGTCCTCGCCGCGGTTCAGCTCGGTCTTGCGCTTGCACTTCGGGCACAGGGTGCGCAGCAGGCGCTGCCCCATGACGCCATTTACGGTGGCGTTCAGCAGGTAGGGCGCAACGCCCAGCTCCAGCAGCCGCGTGACCGCGCTCGGCGCGTCGTTGGTGTGCAGGGTCGAGAGCACGAGGTGGCCCGTGAGCGCCGCCTGCACCGCCATCGCGGCGGTCTCCAGGTCGCGAATCTCGCCCACCATGATGATGTCGGGGTCCTGGCGCATGAGCGCGCGCAAGCCTTCGGCGAAGCCGAGCTCGATCGCCGGCTGCACCTGCATCTGGTTGAACAGCGGCTCGACCATCTCGATCGGGTCCTCGACGGTGCACACGTTGACGTCCGGCGTCGCGAGCTGTTTGAGCGTCGAGTACAGGGTGGTGGTCTTGCCAGAGCCGGTCGGCCCGGTCACCAGCACGATGCCGTTCGGCCGCTCGGTCATCTCCTTCCAGCGCTGGTGGTCCTCGTCGGTGAAGCCGAGCTCGCGAAAATCGCGGATCAGCACCTCCGGGTCGAAGATGCGCATCACGAGCTTCTCGCCGAACGCGGTCGGCAGCGTGGACAGGCGCAGCTCGACCTCGTCGCCCTCGAGCGTGCGCGTCTTGATGCGCCCGTCCTGCGGGCGGCGCTTCTCCACCACGTCCATGCGCCCGAGGATCTTGATGCGGCTGGTCATCGCCTGCAGCACGGCGACCGGGATCTGGTACACCTGGTGCAGCACGCCGTCGATGCGGAAGCGAACGATGCCGGCCTCGCGCCGCGGCTCGATGTGGATGTCGCTCGCGCGCTGCTCGAAGGCGTATTGCCAGAGCCAGTCCACCACGCGCACGATATGCGCGTCGTTCGCATCCAGCTGCTTGTTGCCGCTGCCGAGCTCGACCAGCTGCTCGAAATTCGACAGGCTCGCGCTGCCGACGGCATTGCGGTTGGCACCCTTGACCGACTTCGCCAAGTTGTAGAACTCGACCTGGTAGCGCTCGATGTCGGCCGGATTGGCGATCACGCGCTTGATGCCGAGCTTCAGGATCGCCGCGAGCTCGCGCTCCCACTCGCGCACGTAGGGCTCGGCGGTCGCGATCACCGCCTCCTTGCTGCTCACGCCGACCGGCAGGATGCGGAAGCGCGTCGCATAGGCGCTCGACATCACTTCGGTGACCGCCGAGAAGTCGATCTTGAGCGGATCGATGTGCAGGTATTCCATGCCGACGCGCTTGGCGAGCCATTCGCTCAGCGCCTCGAGCGACAGCGGACGCCCGGCAGCGCCCGCGGCCTTCAGCTTGTGGTCGGCGAGCACCACCAGCGGGTGCTGGCTGCCGCGGTAGTAGCGCCGCTCCTTCTTCAGCTGCTCGGCGGCCGCGCCGTCGAGCAGCCGGTCCTCGACCAGCCAGTCGATCACTTCGACGAGCCCCAGGCGGTGTTCGGCGGCGGGAGTCTGGACCGCTTGCTGCATGCAGTACCCTCGAAATTACATGAAACACTATACCTTAACGCTAGAATCTGCCATGGCTTTTACCCGTCGTTCGCGCGCCCTCGCGCAGGATGTCACACTGCGCGAAGTGTGGGCCTGGAGCATGTACGACTTCGCGAACTCCGGGTACACGACGGTGGTGATCACGGCGGTGTTCAACGCCTACTTCGTCGCCTCAGTCGCCGGCGCGGCGCACTGGGCCACTTTTGCCTGGACCGCAGCGCTGTCGCTGTCCTACGCCGCGATCGTCGTCACCGGTCCGCTGGTGGGAGCCTGGGCGGACGCGCACGCTGCGAAAAAGCGCCTGCTGCTCGCCTCCACCGTCGGC
>DASPRX010000011.1:0-20172 GCA_035624235.1 Burkholderiales bacterium
TGAACGCCTCGCACCACGTCGCCGGCTATTACGCCGGGCGGCCGGACGACGTCGGCTGGTGGGACAACATGGTCGGCCCGGGCAAGCCGCTCGACACGCGCCGCTTCTTCGTCATCGGCGTGAACAATCTCGGCGGCTGCCACGGCTCGACCGGTCCGATGAGCGTCAATCCCGCTACCGGCAAGCCCTGGGGAGGCGACTTCCCGGTGGTCACGGTGGAAGACTGGGTGCAGGCGCAGGCCCGGCTCGCCGACCGGCTCGGCATCGAGCGCTTCGCCGCGGTCATGGGCGGCAGCCTCGGCGCCATGCAGGCGCTGCAATGGTCGCTTGCCTACCCCGAGCGCATCCGCCACGCGCTCGTCATCGCCGCGACGCCGAAACTCTCGGCGCAGAACATCGCCTTCAACGAAGTCGCGCGCCAGGCGATCACCACCGACCCCGATTTCCACGGCGGGAATTACTACGACAAGGGCGTGGTGCCGGTACGCGGGCTGCGCATCGCGCGCATGATCGGCCACATCACCTATCTCTCGGACGAGGCGATGATGGGCAAGTTCGGGCGCCAGCTGCGCCGCGCGGCGCTCGGCTTCGACTTCGACATCGACTTCGAGGTCGAGAGCTACCTGCGCTACCAGGGCGACAAGTTCTCCTCCTACTTCGACGCCAACACCTACCTGAGGATCACCAAGGCGCTCGATTACTTCGACCCGGCGGCCGATTTCGGCGGCGACCTCGCCGCTGCCGTGGCGAGCGCCAAGGCGGCGTTCCTCGTTGCGTCGTTCAAGTCGGACTGGCGCTTCGCGCCGGCACGCTCGCGCGAGATGGTCAGGGCGCTGCTCGACGCGCGCAAGATCGTGTCCTACCTGGAGATCGACGCCCCGGGCGGGCACGACGCCTTTCTCATGGACGATGCGCGCTACTTCGGCGCGCTCAGCTCCTACTTCGGGAACATCGGGCTGTGAGCGAGACGCAGCAGGCCCTGCTCGCCGGACGCCCCGATTTCGCGGCCATTGCGCGCTGGGTGTCGCAGGGCGCGCGCGTGCTCGACCTCGGCTGCGGCGACGGTGCGCTGCTCAAGTATCTTTGGCAGGCGCGCGAGGCGCCCGGCTACGGCGTCGAGATCGACGATGCCGAGGTGATCGCCTGCGTGAAGAACGACATCAACGTGCTGCAGCTCGACCTGGAGAGCGGCCTGTCCTTGTTCCGCGACGGATCCTTCGACACGGTGATCCTGTCCGAGACCCTGCAGACGATCCACCGCATCGAGCAGCTGCTGCGCGAGATGCTGCGCGTCGGGCGCGAGGCGATCGTCTCGTTCCCCAACTTCGGCCACTGGAGCTCGCGCCTACAGGTGCTGCTCGGACGCATGCCGGTGTCCGAGGAGTTGCCCTACGAGTGGTACGACACCCCGAACGTGCACCTGTGCACCACGCTGGACTTCGAGGACCTGTGCCGTAAGCTGAGCGTGCGCATCCGCGAGCGCGTCGCGCTGCACCAGGGCCGACAGGTCAACTTCCTGCCCAACCTGCTCGGCAGCCTCGCCGTGTACCGCTGTGCCGCCGCCTAGCTTCGCGCGCCCGGAGCGAGTAACGCTTTCGGGGCGCTACGCCCACCTCGAGCCTCTCGACCCGGCCCGTCACGGCGACGAACTCTTCGGCGCCTCGATGGCCCCGGGTGCGGAGCAGCGCTTTCGCTACCTGTTCGAGTCGCCCGAGGACCGCGGCGCCTTCGGCTCCTGGCTCGCGCGCGCCGCCGCGTCGCAGGATCCTCTGTATAGCGCCGTGCTCGACGCCGCGAGCGGGCGCTGCGAAGGCCGCCAGGCGCTCATGCGCATCGTCCCGGAGCACGGCGTGATCGAGATCGGCTCGATCCTGTGGGGCCCGGCGATAGCACGCACGCGCGTCGCGACGGAAGCGTTCTTTCTCGCCGCGCGCTACGCCTTCGACGCGCTCGGCTATCGGCGCTTCGAATGGAAGTGCAACGCGCTGAATGAGCCCTCGCGCCGCGCCGCCGCCCGCTTCGGCTTTACCTACGAAGGCACCTTCCGCCAGCACATGCTGGTAAAGGGCGAAAGCCGCGACACCGCCTGGTTCTCGATCATCGACCGGGAGTGGCCGGCGCTCGAGGCCGCCTTCGAGCGCTGGCTCGCGCCGTCAAACTTCGACGCCGCGGGACGCCAGAAACGCCGCCTCGCCGAATACCGATCGCTGTACGGCTAGTCGCGCGGTGCGACGTCGATCGCCTCGATGCGGCGCCGCTGCCACACGAGCATCGCCACGCCCGGTAGGGCGATGAGGAAGGTGGCGAAGAAGAACTCTGGCCAGCCGAGACTCTGCGCCATCGCGCCCGCGGCTGGCCCGACATAGACTCGCCCGAGCGCGGCGAGCGCCGAGAGCAGCGCGTACTGGGTCGCAGAATGGCGTCGCTCGCACATCGCCATCAGCAGCGCCACGAACGCGGCCGTGCCCATGCCGCCGCACAGGTTCTCCGCGGCCACCGCCGCGATCATCAGCACGTAGCTCTTGCCAGCCAGGGCGAGCAGCATGTAGCCGAGGTTGGTGACCGCCTGCAGCACGCCGAAGAGGACGAGCGAGCGGTACAGTCTGAGGCGCGCCATCAGCGCGCCTCCGGCGAGCGCGCCGGCGATGGTCGCGACCACGCCGAGCCACTTGTTCACCACGCCCACCTCGGTGAGCGAGAAGCCCGGCCCGCGGATCAGAAATGCCGTGGATAGCGATCCGGCGAAGGCGTCGCCCAGCTTGTAGAGCACGATCAACGCGAGCAGAATCCACGCTCCGTCGCGGCCGAAGTATTCAGCGAGCGGCTCGCGCACCGCCTGCTCGAGCGAGTGCGGCGCGCGCGGCGGCGCGCTCGGCTCCTGCGCGCTCCACGTCGCGGCCACGCCCACCAGCATCAGCGCCGCCATCAGCCAGTAGGTGCCCCGCCAGCCGAGCCATTCGTCGGCGAGGATCAGCGCCAGGCCGCCGGAAACCAGCATCCCGATGCGGTAGCCGAGCACCGAGACGGCGGCCCCCGCGCCGCGTTCCTGCGCGCCGAGCACGTCGGTGCGGTACGCGTCGAACACGATGTCCTGCGAGGCCGACAAGAACGCCACGACGAGTGCGAGTCCGGCGAGCAGCCAGGGCGCGCGCTCGGGGGCGAGCGTCCCCATCCAGGCGATGGTCGCCAGCAGGCCGAGCTGCGTGACGACCAGCCAGCCGCGGCGCCTGCCGAGCAGCGGAATCGTGAAGCGGTCCATGAGCGGCGCCCACAGGAACTTGTAGGTGTAGGGCTGTCCGACCAGGGCGAACATGCCGATGGTGGTGAGATCGACCCCGCTCACGGTGAGCCACGCCTGCAGCGTGGCGCCGGTCAGCGCGAGCGGCAGGCCCGAGGAGAAGCCCAGCAGTAGCAGCAGGAAGATCCTCCTGCCGCGGAATACGCCTAGGAGCTCAGCCCCCGAGGCGCCACTCATAATCGATGATGAGAGGGGCGTGGTCGGAGAAGCGGCGCCGCTTGTAGATCGACTCGCGCACGGCGGCCTGCGCCACGCCGGGCGTGGCGATCTGGTAGTCGATGCGCCAGCCGACGTTCTTCGCCCAGGCCTGACCCCGGTTCGACCACCAGGTGTACTGCTCGGGCTTCTGGTTCAGCCGCCGGAACACGTCTACGAAGCCGATGCCATCGAACACCTTCGTGAGCCAGGCGCGCTCCTCGGGCAGGAAGCCCGAATTCTTCTGATTCGAGCGCCAGTTCCTCAGGTCGATCTCCTTGTGCGCGATGTTCCAGTCGCCGCACAGGATGACTTCGCGCCCGCTGTGCTTGAGCTTCCTCAGATACGGCAGGAAGACATCCAGGAAACGGAATTTGGATGCCTGGCGGTGCGGGCCGGCTGAGCCCGAAGGAACGTACAGCGATACCACCGACAGGCGCCCGAAGCGCGCCTCGAGGTAGCGCCCCTCTCGGTCGAATTCGCGCACGCCGAAGCCCTCGCGCACAGAATCGGGCTCGGCGCGGCTGTAGAGCGCGACGCCCGCGTAGCCCTTCTTGTCGGCATGCGAGAAAAATCCGTGCAGCCCGCGCGGCGCACGCATGGTGGCGTCCAGGTCGGGCTCGTGCGCCTTGATCTCCTGCAGGCACACCACATCGGCGCGCTGCGCCGCGAGCCAACGGTAGAAGCCCTTGCGCGCGGCGGAGCGGATGCCGTTTACGTTTAGGGCGACGATCCTCACGCGGAGGGAAAGCTGGACACGCCGCCGTGCGCCGCCGACCAGTCCGCCGGCGCGTGCAGGAACTTCTCGATCTGCGCGATCTGCGCGGCGGGCAGGTAGCCCTCCGCCTTAACCACGGCGAGCACGTCCCACCAGCTCGCTAGGTGGTGCAGCCGCACGTTCAGGTCCGCCAGGATCTTCTTCGACTCGGGAAAGATGTCGTAGTAGAAGTTCACGAACACGTGCTCGACCACGGCGCCCGCGTCGCGCAGCGCCTTGCAGAAATTGATCTTCGAGCGCCCGTCGGTCGTGAGATCCTCGACCAGCAGCGTGCGCGCGCCCTCGCGGATATCGCCCTCGATCTGCGCGTTGCGGCCGAAGCCCTTGGGCTTCTTGCGCACGTACTGCATAGGCAGGCCGAGCCGGTCCGCGATCCAGGCCGCGTAGGGTATGCCGGCCGTCTCTCCGCCCGCGACGACGTCGAACTGCTCGAAGCCTGCGTCTCGCGCGAGCGTCGCCTCGGCGAACTCGACCAGCTGCGAGCGAATGCGCGGGTAGAAGATGAGCTTGCGGCAGTCGATGTAGACCGGGCTCGCCCAGCCGGAAGTGAAGATGAACGGCTTTTCGTCGGAAAACAGCACCGCCTTCACCTCGAGCAGCATCTTTGCGGTGGTCTCGGCGATAAAGCTGCGGTCGGCGGAATGCATGAAAAAAGTCGCGCGGAGGGTGGCGCGGATTCTAGCAGGGTCAACGCGGGCCGCCCGCGGCGCGTTAGAATTAATAGCATTAGGTGGGAGGAAGGGAGAAGAGATGTTCCAGAACATCGCCATCGGCGCAGCAGTCGCCGCCCTTGCCGCGGCGGCCTGGCCGCTCGACGCTGGAGCGCAGACCTACCGCTGCACCAGCAAGGACGGAAAGGTTTACTACGGGCAGACGATCCCGAACCAGTGCATCGGCCAACTGGTGGAGCAGATCAACTCGCAGGGCCTGGTGATCAAGCGCATCGTGCCGACCAACACCCCGCTCGAGGACCCGGCGGCGAAAGAGGCGGAGGAGAAAAAGAAGCAGGAAGACGCCGCCCGTGCCAAGGACGAGGAGCGGCGCGACAACGCGCTGCTCGCGACCTACACCAGCGTGAAGGACGTCGACGACGCCCGCGCGCGGGCGCTCTCGGAGCCGACCGCGCGGGTAGGCGAGATCGAGGCGCGCATCGCCGAGCTCAAGAAGAAGCAGGAGGACCTCGCCAAGCAGCGGGCGACGTACACCGGAAGCAGGGTGCCGCCCCTCTCGCTTACCGATCAGATCCAAAACGTGGATTCCGAGCTGCGCCTGCAAACCGAGCTGGCGGCCTCCAAGCGGCACGAGATCGACGGCATCAACGCCAGGTACGACGAGGACAAGAAGCGCTACATCCGGCTGACCGGACGCTAGCGGTGCGCCGCTAGGCGAGCCTGCGGCGCAGGATCTCGTTCACCTGGGCGGGGTTCGCCTTGCCCTTGGTCGCCTTCATCACCTGGCCAACAAGCGAGTTGAACGCCTTTTCCTTGCCGGCGCGGTATTCGTCCACCTGTCTGGCGTTTGCCGCCAGCACCTCGTCCACGACCTTCTCGATGGCGCTCGCGTCACTGAGCTGCCTGAGGCCCTTCGATTCAATAATGTCGTCAACTGCGCTTTCACCGCGCGACTTAGATTCCCATAACGCCTGAAATACGTCGCGCGCTGCCTTCGCATTTAGCGTTCCGTCAATGTGGCGTGCGTGGAGCACCGCAAACTGCTGGGCCGTCACCGGCGCCTTACCGATTTCAAGATTGTCACGATTGAGTTGTGCAGCTAACAACCCCAAGACTCCCTTAGCGATTGCGCCGCCGTACATCCAACGGGCATCGCTCGGTCCGGTGCCGCTCGGACTCCACTTCGCCGGATTCAGTTCTAGCAGTCGTTTGGTGGAATCCTCAAAAAAATCGGCAGTGGCCTTTGTCGCCGTAAGCAAATCGGCCTCGTACTTGCTAACACCGTACTCCGCTGCAAAGCGCCCTCTTGCTGCAACCGGCAGCTCGGGCAGCGACGCGCGAATGCGTTCGATATCCGCCTCCGCAACGACGAGCGGCAGCAGGTCGGGGTCCGGGAAGTAGCGGTAGTCCTGCGCCTCCTCCTTGCTGCGCATCGAGCGCGTCTCGTCGCGCTCCGGGTCGTAGAGGCGCGTTTCCTGCATCACCTTACCGCCGTCCTCGAGCAACGCGATCTGGCGCGCAGCCTCGTGCTCGATGGCGCGCTCCATGAAGCGGAAGGAATTCAGGTTCTTGATCTCGCAGCGCGTACCGAGCGCAGTATCGCCCGCCCGCCGCACCGATACGTTGGCGTCGCAGCGGAACGACCCCTCCTGCATGTTGCCGTCGCAGATCCCGATCCACACCACCAGCGCGTGCAAGGTACGCGCGTAGGCCACGGCTTCTTTCGCCCCGCGCAAGTCGGGCTCGCTCACGATCTCGAGCAGCGGCACGCCGGCGCGATTCAGGTCGATGCCGGACATGCCGCGAAAGTCCTCGTGCAGGGACTTGCCGGCGTCCTCCTCGAGGTGCGCGCGGGTGATCCTCACCGTTTTTTCGCCCGCGGGCAGCACGATCTTGAGCGAGCCGCCCTGCACGATCGGCGACTCGTACTGGCTGATCTGGTAGGCCTTGGGCAAGTCGGGGTAGAAGTAGTGCTTGCGGGCGAACACCGAGCGCCGGTTGATCACCGCGCCGATCGCCAGCCCGAAGCGGACGGCGTGCTCGACCGCGGCGCGATTCAGCACCGGCAACACGCCGGGGAGCGCGATGTCCACCGCCGAGGCCTGCGAGTTCGGCGGAGCGCCGAAGGCGGTCGAGGCGCCCGAGAAGATCTTGCTGCGGGTAGCGAGCTGCGCGTGCGTCTCGATGCCGACGACGATCTCCCAGCTCACAGCGGCGTCTCCGCGGGAACCCTGAGGTGCCAGTCGGTTGCCTGCTGATAGCGGTGCGCCGCGCCGAGCATGCGGGCCTCGGAGAAGTAGTTGCCGATCATCTGGAGTCCGACCGGCAGCCCCTTGCCGTCGAACCCGCACGGGATCGACAGCGCCGGCAGCCCGGCGAGCGGCGCGGGAATGGTGAAGATGTCGTTCAGGTACATCTGCACCGGGTCGTCCATCTTGGCGCCGATCGCAAAGGCGGTGTCCGGCGCGGTGGGCCCCAGGATCAGGTCGCAGCGCTCGAACGCCGCCGCGAAGTCGCGCGCGATCAGCCGCCTGAGCTTCTGCGCTTGCAGGTAGTAGGCGTCGTAGTAACCGTGCGACAGGACGTAGGTGCCGACCAGGATGCGGCGCTTGACCTCCGCGCCGAAGCCCTCCCCGCGCGTGCGGCAATACATGTCGATAAGGTCGTCGTAGGACGCGGCGCGATGGCCGTAGCGCACGCCGTCGAAGCGCGACAGGTTGGACGACGCTTCCGCCGGCGCGAGGACGTAGTACACCGGCACCGCGAGACGGCTGTTGGGCAAGTCGATCGGCACGGTGCTCGCGCCCTGCGATGCGAACGAGCGCACCGCCTCGTTCACGGCCGCGCGCACCCCGGGCTCGACGCCCCCGCCCGTGAACTCCCTGGGCAAGCCGATGCGGAGGCCGGCGAGCGGCATGTTCAGGTCGCGCGCGTAGTCCTCCGCGGGCCGCTCGAGGCTGGTCGAGTCGCGCGCATCGAAGCCCGCCATGGCGTTCAGCAGCAGCGCGAGGTCGGCGGCGCTCTTCGTCATCGGTCCCGCCTGATCGAGCGACGAGGCGAACGCCACCATGCCGTAGCGCGACACGACGCCGTAGGTGGGTTTCAGGCCGCAAATTCCGGTGAGCGCCGCCGGCTGGCGGATCGAGCCGCCCGTATCGGTGCCGGTAGCCGCCGGCGCCATGCGCGCCGCCACCGCTGCCGCCGATCCGCCGGAGGAGCCGCCCGGCACCAGGCGCTTGTCCCAGGGATTGCGCACGGGGCCGAACCAGGACGTCTCGTTCGACGAACCCATGGCGAATTCGTCCATGTTCGTCTTGCCGAGCATGACCGCGCCCGCGGCGCCGAGCCGCTCGACCACGTGCGCATCGTAGGGGCTGACGAAGTTAGCCAGCATGCGCGATCCGCAGGTGGTCGGCATCCCGCGGGTGCAGAAGATGTCCTTGTGCGCGAGCGGGATTCCGGTGAGCGTGCCCCCCTCTCCCGCAGCGCGGCGGGCGTCGGCGCGCCGCGCATCGTCCAGGGCGCGCCCCTCGTCCACCGTGATGAAGGCGTTCAGCGCCCCGTTCAGCGCCCGGATGCGGGTGAGAAATAGTTCCGTCAGCTCGACGCTCGAGACGCGCCGGGCCGCCAGGGCCGCGCCCAGCTCGGTAAGAGTGGCGTTCAGCACCCGCTACTCGATGACTTTCGGCACCAGATAGAGCCCCTGCTCGACCGCCGGAGCGATCGCCTGGAAGCGCTCGTGCTGGTCGCTTTCGGTGACAGAATCCTCACGCGTGCGCTGCACCACGTCGAGAGCGTGCGACATGGGCTCGATGCCGGACGTGTCTACCGCGCGCAGCTCGTCGATCAGGCCGAGAACTCGGTTCAGCCTGGCGGCCACCGCCTCGCCCTCGGCGGGGTCGAGCGCAATGCGCGCCAGCCGCGCGAGGCGTTGGATCTGGTCTTCGGAGAGGGACATTGCGCCGCAAAAAAAGCCCGCGGCAGAGCGTTGCCGGGGTCGCCGTTAGAGTATCATAGCGACACCGTTGAGAGGGAGATTTAGCTTCCGAACTCCAATCGGGACACGGCCTTAGCGGAAGATGTTAAGGCTCAACGAAACGCTCCACGACACGCGAAGCGCCACGCACATGCTCGGATTCCTGCGCAGTTATTTTTCCAACGATCTCGCGATCGATCTCGGCACGGCCAACACGCTCATCTACGTGCGAGGCAAGGGCATCGTGCTCGACGAACCTTCCGTCGTCGCGATCCGCCAGGAAGGCGGCCCGAACGCGAAGAAGACCATCCAGGCAGTCGGCAAGGAAGCGAAGCAGATGCTCGGCAAGACGCCGGGCAACATCACTGCGATCCGGCCGATGAAGGACGGCGTGATCGCCGACTTCACCATCACCGAGCAGATGCTCAAGCAGTTCATCAAGAAGGTGCACGACAACAAGCTGTTCTCGCCCTCCCCGCGCATCATCATCTGCGTTCCCTGCGGCTCGACGCAGGTTGAGCGGCGCGCCATTCGCGAGTCGGCGATCGGCGCCGGCGCGGGCCAGGTCTACCTCATCGAGGAACCGATGGCCGCGGCGATCGGCGCCGACCTGCCGGTCGCCGAGGCGACCGGCTCGATGGTGGTCGACGTGGGCGGAGGCACCACCGAGGTCGGTGTGATCTCGCTCGGCGGAATGGTGTACGCGGGCTCGGTGCGCGTCGGCGGCGACAAGTTCGACGAGGCGATCATCAACTACATCCGCCGCAACTACGGCATGCTGGTCGGCGAAACGACGGCCGAACTGGTGAAGAAGGAGATCGGCTCCGCATTCCCGGGCAGCGAAGTGCGCGAGATGGAAGTGAAGGGCCGCAACCTCGCGGAAGGCATTCCGCGCAGCTTCACCATCAGCTCCAATGAAATCCTCGAAGCGCTCACCGAGCCGCTCAACCAGATCGTATCGGCCGTGAAGTCCGCGCTCGAGCAGACGCCGCCCGAGCTGGGAGCCGACATCGCGGAGAAGGGTATGGTGATCACCGGCGGCGGCGCGCTGCTGCGCGACCTCGACCGCCTCCTCATGGAGGAAACCGGACTGCCGGTCATCGTCGCCGAAGACCCGCTCACCTGCGTCGTGCGCGGCTCGGGCAAGGCGCTCGAGAAGATGGAGCATTTCGGGCCGATCTTCACGAATGACTGAGTGATGGGGGGATGGAGCACAGCCCCCCACCGTTCTTCAAGCGGGGCCCCGCCCCGGTCGTCCGACTCGCGTTCTTCGCGTCGCTGTCTCTCGCCCTGCTGGTTCTCGACGCGCGCTTCCACTACGCCGAGGGGCTGAGGCGCGTCCTCGCCATCGCCGCGTATCCGATCCAGGTCGCAGCTACCGCACCGCTCGTGCTAGGCGCGCGCGTGGCAGGCTACTTCGCCAGCCAAGCGGCGCTGCGCGAGGACAACGCCGAACTGCGCGCGCGCCTGCTCTCGGCGTCGCTCGACGCGCAGCGCTACCAGGCTGTCGAGGCCGAGGCGGAGCGCCTGCGGCGCCTGATCGGCGCCTCCGAGCACGTCGATCGTCCCAGCATCCCGGCGCAGATCGTGTACGCAGGACGCGACCCGTACAGCCTGAAGGTGATTCTCGACAGGGGCACGCAGCAGGGCGTCGTCGCGGGCGATGCGGTGATCGATGCTACCGGGGTAGTCGGCCAAGTCACGCGCGCCTACCCGCTCACCTCCGAAGTGACGCTGCTCACCGACAAGGACCACGCCACGCCGGTTCTGGTGCTGCGCAGCGGCCTGCGCGTTATCGCTTTCGGCGGCGGCTCATCTGGCCTGCTCGAGCTGCGCTATGTCGCGCCGGACGCGGAAATCGGCAGCGGCGACGTCCTGGTGACTTCCGGCATCGACGGTACCTATCCGGAAGGCTTGCCGGTAGCGAAGGTCGCACGCGTGGAGCGCGACGCGGCGCACTCTTTCGCGCGCGTCCTCTGCGAGCCGACCGCCGGAGTGGATCGCGGCCGCTACGTGCTGGTGCTCGGCGCAGGCAGCAAGCTGCCGCCCTATCCCGAGGCGCAGCCGAAGCCGAGCGAGCGGCCGCGCGACAAGCCGCACCGTGCGGCGCCCAGGAAGGCCACGCGATGACCCCCGAGCAGCCGCAACGCATACTCCAGCCGGTGCGCGTGAGGACGATCGCCGGGTCGTTCGCGCTCGCGCTGCTGCTCGACTTCATGCCTTGGCCCGACCTGCGCCTGATGCCCGAGTTCGTCGCTCTGGTGCTCGCCTTCTGGTGCGTGCGTCAGCCGCGGCTCGTCGGCCTGGGCGTCGGATGGACGCTCGGACTGCTGATCGACGCTGGCAACGGCGTGCTGCTCGGCCAGCACGCGCTCGCCTATTCGCTGCTCGCGTTTCTGGCTATCTCGCTTTCGCGCCGCATTCTCTGGTTCGGGCCGCTGCAGCAGGCCCTGCACGTGGCCGCGCTGCTGCTGTTCAGCCTGGGGGTCACGGTCTTGGTTCGCCTGGCGGCGGGCGCCGAACTCCCCGGCTGGCAGGTGCTGATCGGCCCGCTGGTCGGCGCGGCGCTGTGGCCGCTGGTGAGCTTGCTGCTGCTCATTCCGCAACGACGTCCGGCCGAGCCGCAGGAACCGCGGGCGTTGTAGCGCGATGCGCCTGGCGGAGCTGAAGGACCACGAACGGGAGCTGCACCGCTTCCAGCTGCGCGTCGCCATCGCGGGCATCGCGGTGTTGCTCGCGTTCGGGCTGCTGCTGGCGCGCATGTTCTACCTGCAGGTCGTGCAGCACGACTACTACCAGACCAAGGCCGAGGACAACCGCATCACGATCGTGCCCATCGCGCCGCCGCGCGGTCTGATACTCGATCGCGGCGGCGCCGTGCTGGCGCGCAACGACTCGGGTTACACGCTGGAGATCTCGCCGTCGCGCGTCAATGACCTCGGGGACACGATCGATCTGCTCTCGAAAATCGTCACCATCGGGTCGCGCGACATCGCGCGCTTCAAAAAGCTGCTTGCCGAAACGCGCAGCGCCGACAGTCTTCCGATTCGCACTCGCTTGAGCGACGAGGAAGTCGCGCGCTTCGCCGTGAACCGTTTTCGCTTTCCCGGAGTCGACATCCGGGCGCGCCTGTTCCGGTCCTACCCGCTAGGCGACAGCGCATCGCACGTGATCGGCTACATCGGCAGGATCAACGAGGATGATCAGGAGCACCTCGACGAGCTAGGCGTCGCGTCCAATTACCGCGGCACCGACACCATCGGCAAGCGCGGCATCGAGGCAAGCTACGAGCAGGATCTTCACGGCACGACGGGATTCGAGCAGATGGAGATCGACGCCGCGGGCCGCGGCGTGCGCGCGCTTTCGCGCACCGCGCCGCAGCCGGGCAAGGACGTTTCGCTCACGCTCGACATCGGCCTGCAGCAGGTCGCCGAGCGTGCTTTCGGAGACCGGCGCGGCGCGCTGGTGGCCATTGAACCCAGCACCGGCGCGGTGCTCGCGATGGTGTCCGAGCCGGGCTACGATCCGAACCTGTTCGTCGACGGCATCGATCCGCAAAGCTGGGACGCGCTGAACGACTCGCCCGATCGGCCGCTGAACAACCGCGCGATTGCCGGCCTGTATCCGCCAGGCTCGACGCTCAAGCCCTACCTCGCGCTGGCGGCGCTCGAGCTGGGCAAGCGAACGCCCAAGAGCACGATCCACGATCCGGGCTACTTCATGTTCGGCGACCGGCGCTTTCGCGACGACAAGCCCGGCGGGCACGGCGTGGTCGATCTGTACAAGTCGCTGGTCGTGTCCTGCGACACCTACTACTACATGCTCGCCAACGACCTGGGCATCGAGTCGATCGCGAAGTCGCTCGCGCCGTTTGGCTTCGGCTCGCGCACGGGAATCGACATCGATGGCGAGGCTGCCGGCGTGCTGCCCTCGCCGCAATGGAAGGAACGGCGTTTCGCGCGCCCGGACCAGCGCAAGTGGTACCCGGGCGAGACGATCTCGATCGGCATCGGCCAGGGGTACAACGCGTACACGCCCGTGCAACTCGCCGTCGCGGTCGCGACGCTCGCCAACGGCGGGGCGATGTACCGACCGCATCTGGTCGACCACATCGACGATCCGCGCACCGGCGAGCGCCGCTACGTCGAGCCGCAGCTCGAGCGACGGCTGCCGCTGCAGGAGGCGAACCTGCAGTTCGTCCGGCACGCCATGGCGGGCGTCAACAGCGACCCCGAAGGCACGGGCGCGCACGCCTTCGCCGGCGCGCAGTACACCAGCGCCGGCAAGACGGGCACCGCGCAGGTGATCGCGATCAAGGAGAACGAGAAATACAGCGAAAAGAATGTCTCCGAGAGATACCGCGATCACTCTCTCTTCATCGCGTTCGCGCCGATCGACAGCCCCAAGATCGCGCTCGCGGTAGTGGTCGAGAACGGTGGTTTCGGGGCGGCCGCCGCCGCTCCGATCGCGCGCACGGTGCTCGACTACTACCTTCTGGGAAAGCTGCCCGACCAGCCGAGCGCCCCGACGCGCGCGGACCAGGGCGCCAAGGAGGGCGACTGATGAACCCCGTCCCGTCTCCGCAGCGCATTGCCTCACGGCTGTTCTCGGGCCTGGATGCGCCGCTGCTCGCGATCGTGCTGCTCCTTTCGGGCATCGGCCTGGCGACCCTGTACTCGGCCAGCTATGAAACGCCGCCGCGCATCGTCGCGCAGCTGATCAATTTCGCGGTCGCGCTGGTGGCGATGTGGGTCGTCGCCCAAATTCCTCCGCAAGTCCTGCTGCGCTATGCCGTGCCGGTTTACGCGATCGGCCTTGCGCTGCTGCTCGGCGTCGCGCTGTTCGGCGAGGTGGTGAACGGCGCGCGCCGCTGGCTGCACGTCGGAGTGACCCGTGTGCAGCCGTCCGAAATAATGAAGATCGCCATGCCGCTCATGCTCGCGTGGTACTTCGAGCGGCACGAAGCGACGATCAGGCTGCGGGACTTCGCGCTGGCCGGCATGCTGCTCGCGGTCCCGGTATTGCTGATCGCGCGCCAGCCGGACCTCGGCACCGCGCTGCTCGTGGCCGCAGCGGGCTTTTATGTCATCTTCTTCGCGGGCATCGGGTGGAAAGTGCTCGCGACGCTCGCGCTGCTCGCGATCGGCAGCGCGCTGCCGCTGTGGGGCATGCTGCACGAGTACCAGCGCCGCCGGATCCTCACGCTCCTCGATCCGAGCCAGGATCCGCTCGGCGCGGGCTACCACATCATTCAGTCGACGATCGCGGTCGGCTCCGGAGGAATTGCGGGAAAGGGCTGGCTGCACGGCACGCAGGCACACCTCGAATTCATACCCGAGCGCAGCACCGACTTCATTTTCGCCGTCTTTTCCGAGGAGTTCGGACTCATCGGCAACTGCGTGTTGCTGCTGCTCTACGCGCTGCTCATCGGCCGCGGGCTGCTGATCGCGGCCGGTGCGCCGACGCTGTTCTCGCGACTGCTGGCCGCATCGGTGACGCTCAGCTACTTCACCTACGCATTCGTCAACATGGGAATGGTCTCCGGCATCCTGCCGGTCGTCGGCGTGCCGCTGCCGTTCGTGTCCTACGGCGGCACAGCGCTCGCCACCCTGTTCGTCGGAATCGGCATCCTCATGAGCGTGCAGCGCCACCGCAAGCTCGTGCAGACCTGAACGAACGCCTGCGGCATTGCAGCATATTTGTGAAATTGCACACCGCATTACGGAACGCAGTGCATCTAACTCCTTGTAACCTATTGTTTCTTGCCTAGTTGAGCAGGTGTCAGGGCGTTATTGCTGCGCGCCATTCGGCTACGGTATGGTCAGTCCTGATCGCGTGCCGGACCATTGCCGCCGACGCGCGGGGAGACCGACGACTTCACCGACATAGGGATGACGATGGATCAAAGACAGCAAGAGATCGCCGCATTGAACAAGGACTGGGCGGAGAACCCGCGCTGGCAGGGCATCAAGCGCGGCTACACGGCCGAAGACGTGGTGCGGCTGCGCGGCAGCGTGCGCGTCGAGCACACGCTGGCGAAGCGCGGCGCCGACAAGCTCTGGAAGATGGTCAACGAGTGCCCGTTCGTCAATTCGCTTGGCGCCCTCACCGGCAATCAGGCCATGCAGCAGGTGAAGGCCGGCGTTCCGGCGATTTACCTCTCCGGCTGGCAGGTGGCGGCCGATGCGAACGACTCGCTGTCGATGTATCCCGACCAGTCGCTGTACGCGGTATCGAGCGTTCCCACTGTGGTCAGGCGCATCAACAATGCGCTGCTGCGCGCCGATCAGATCCAGTGGATGGAGGGCAAGGGCGACGTCGAATTCCTCGCGCCGATTGTCGCGGACGCTGAATCGGGCTTCGGCGGCGTTCTGAACGCCTTCGAGCTCATGAAGGCGATGATCGAGGCGGGAGCCGCCGGCGTGCACTTCGAGGACCAGCTCGCTTCGGTCAAGAAGTGCGGTCATATGGGCGGCAAGGTGCTGGTGCCGACGCAGGAAGCCGTGCAGAAGCTCGTCGCCGCGCGCCTCGCGGCAGACGTGATGGGCGTACCGACGCTGCTGCTCGCGCGCACCGACGCCGAGGCGGCCGATATCGTCACGAGCGACGTGGACGAGAACGACAGGCCATTTCTCACCGGAGAGCGCACGGCGGAAGGTTTCTACCGCACGAGGAAGGGTTTCGACCAGGCGCTTTCCCGCGGGCTCGCTTACGCCGAGTACGCCGACATGGTGTGGTGCGAGACCGGCACGCCGGATTTGGAATTCGCTAGGAAGTTTGCCGAGGGCATTCGCCGCAAATATCCGGGCAGGATGCTCGCCTACAACTGCTCGCCGTCATTTAACTGGAAGCGCAATCTGGACGACGCGAGCATCGCCAAGTTCCAGCGCGAGCTCGGCGCAATGGGCTACAAGTTCCAGTTCATCACCCTCGCCGGCTTCCACGCGCTCAACTACTCGATGTTCGAGCTCGCGTACGGCTATGCGCGCAGCAACATGAGCGCCTTCGTCGAGCTGCAGGAGAAGGAGTTCGCCGCCGCCGAGAAGGGCTTCACCGCGGTCAAGCACCAGCGCGAAGTCGGCACCGGCTATTTCGACGAGGTCACTCAGGTCGTGACGGCCGGCAAGGCTTCCACCACGGCGCTGCACGGCTCGACCGAGGACGAGCAGTTCTTCGACGAGAAGCTCACGCGCAAGAAGGTGGCTTGAGAGTCAGGTGAGCCCGGGAGCCCATCTCCTACGCGTTCACGAGGAGCGCGCCGACCTCGCGCAAGGGGTCGCGCGCGCCATTCTCGCCGGCTTCGACAGGCACTACCGCTTGTTTCGCGACGCTGCGCGTCAGGCGAAGCTCCACTTCGAGGCCGCGGATTGGGCGGCGATGCGCGAGCTGGCAAGGGAGCGCATCCAGATGTACGACCACCGCGTCCAGGAGGCGGTCGAGTCGGTGCTCGCCGCCTACCCGCAGGCCGCGGACGAAGAATCGCTCTGGCCGGCGATCAAGCTCGCTTACATCGGGCTGCTGCACGAGCATCGTCAGCCGGAGTGCGCCGAAACCTTCTACAACTCCGTCGCTTGCCAAGTGCTGCACCGGCGCTATTACCGCAACGAATTCATCTTCTGGCGGCCGGCGATCGCCACCGAGCATCTGGAGGGCGACGAGCCTAGCTACCGCTGCTACTACCCGCGGCAGCGGGGACTGCGCGCGATGCTGCGCGCGATCCTGGCGGACTGCGCACTCAGCAATCCGTTCGAGGACCTGCGGCGCGACCTGCGCAGCGTGCTACGCGCGCTGCGCACGTACTTTCCGCGGCCTGCCAAGGCCTACCCTAGCCTGCAGGTCCAGGTGCTCGGGTCGCTTTTCTTCCGCAACAAGGCCGCCTACATCATTGGCAAGATCGTCAACGGACCCCAGGAATTTCCGTTCGCAGTGCCGATCCTGCAGAACGACCGGCGCGAGCTCTTTCTCGACGCGCTGCTGCTCGACCCCGACCAACTGCTGCTTCTATTTTCCTTCGCGCGCGCCTACTTCCTGGTCGACATGGAGGTTCCGGCGGCGTATGTGTCCTTCCTGCGTCAGCTCATGCCGAAGAAGCCGCGCGCCGAGATGTACATGGCCGTCGGCCTGCAGAAACAAGGCAAGACGCTTTTCTACCGGGACCTGCACTACCACCTGAAGCATTCGACCGACAATTTCGTGACCGCACCCGGCATCAAGGGAATGGTGATGCTGGTGTTCACGCTGCCGTCCTTCCCTTACGTGTTCAAGGTGATCAGGGACCACTTCGCGCCGCCCAAGGAACTGGACCGGCAGACGGTCAAGGACAAGTACCTACTGGTCAAATACCACGACCGGGTCGGACGGATGGCCGACACGCTCGAGTACTCGCTCGTCGCCCTGCCGCGCGACCGATTCGCCCCGGAGCTCATTGAGGAACTGATGGCGAACGCCGCCTCGTCCGTCGAATTCGAGGACGATCAGATCGTGATCAAGCACATGTACATCGAGCGGCGCATGGTGCCGCTGAACCTGTACGTCGAGGAAGCCGCGCGCGAGGGAAACGAGCGGCGCCTGCGGCATGCGCTGGTCGAGTACGGCAACGCGATCAAGGAGCTCGCCGGCGCCAACATTTTTCCCGGCGACATGCTGCTCAAGAACTTCGGCGTGACGCGCCACGATCGCGTCGTGTTCTACGACTACGACGAGATCGCCTACCTGACCGATTGCAACTTTCGGCGCATCCCTGCGCCGAGCAGCTACGAGGACGAGATGGCGAGCGAGCCCTACTGGTCCGTCGGCCCGAACGACATCTTCCCCGAGCAATTCGAGCGTTTCCTGGTCGCCGATCCGCATTCGCGCGCGCTCTTCATGCAGTACCACGGCGATCTCACCGATCCCGCATTCTGGGCGCGCAAGCAGGCGCGGGTGAGGAGCGGAATACAGGAAGACGTCTTTTCCTACCCGGAATCGATGCGCTTCCGGCGCCGCCCTCAAGTCACCGGATAAAGCGCCTCGGGACCGCGCTTGGCGCCACGCACGGCAATGCGCTTCACGCGCGCGCCGGCGCCTGCCTCGATCGTCACGTCGCGCCGTGCCGCCCCGAGCTGCTCAGCGATGAAGGCGATCAGCGCCGCATTCGCCTGCCCTTCCACGGCGCGCGCCGCGAGGCGCAGCTTTAGGCGACCGCCGTGCAGCCCCACGACCTCGGTGCGTGCCGCGCCGGGCTGCACGTGCAACTCGAGCAGGAGACGGCCCGCCTCGCTCCGGTGCCAGCTCTTCAGAACGTTCCTCCGCCGGAAAGCACGCGCAGGTACCAAATCGGAATCAACAGGACCTGCAGCACGATCAGCAGAACGAGCGGCGACAGATCGACGTTCGCGATCGGCGGCAGCACGCGGCGCAGCGGGCGCAGGAACGGCCGGGTCAGCGCATCGAAGACCGGCCCGAGCGGAGTTTCGGGATTCACCCAGGACAGGATTGCCTGCACCACGACCGCGAAGCTGAGAATGTAGACGCTGAAGCGCACGAGGTCGATCAGCGCGACCACGGCGAGCGCCGCGATGCCGGGAGCGGGCCGGCTGAGCGCCGCGAGCAATACCAGGGCGATCAGCTGCAACAGCCAGGCGGCAACCACGCTGGCCAGGTCGAGCCCCGCGAGCGGCGGAATCAGTCGCCGCGCCGGCTGCACGATCCAGTTGGTGGTCACCACCACGAACTCGCCGATCTGGTTGCGGAACGGCACGCGCAGCCACTGGAAGTGAAAGCGCGCGAGCAGCAGGTAGACGAAGAACGCCGCGAGCGTCTCGACCAGAAAATGCACGATCTGCTGCAGCATGTCAGCGCTCCTTGCCCAGCTCCTCGCCGAGCTCCGCGGCACGGCGGCTCGCCGCCTCGACGGCGCGCATGAAGCGCTCGGCGAGCCGCTCCTCGGCGAACACGCGCAGCGCGGCCTCGGTCGTGCCGCCCTTGGAAGTGACCTGCGCGCGCAGAGTCCCGGGCGACTCGCCGCTCTGCGCGACGAGCTGCGCGGCACCGAGCACCGTACGTAGGGCGAGCTTGCGCGAGACGTCGGGGGGCAGGCCGAGCTTCTCGCCGCACAGCGCCAGCTGCTCGATGAACCAGAACACGTAGGCAGGCCCGCTCGCCGAGACGGCGGTCACCGGATCGAGCAGCGCCTCGTCCTCGACCCACACGGCCTCGCCGACAGCGCCGAGAATCCGCTCGGCGCGGCCGCGCTCTTCGGCGCTCACCTCGGGCGACGCGTAGAGTCCGGTGACGCCGGCGCCGATCAGAGCAGGCGTGTTCGGCATGCAGCGCACCAGTCGCGCGTGCCCGCCAAGCCAGCGCGACAGGTCGGCGATGCGCAGGCCTGCGGCGATGCTTATGATCAGCTTGGAGGGCGCCACGCCGCCGAGCGCGGCGAGCGCCTGCTTCATGTCCTGCGGCTTCACCGCGAGCACGAGCGTGTCGGACTCCTGCGTCGCCGTATCCGGTGCGGCGCTTACGTGCACCCCGTGGCGCTGCGCGATCTTGTCGCGCGTTGCGGGGTTGACCTCGATCACCGAGATCGACGCGGCGTCGAAGCCCTGTGCGCGCAGCCCGCCGACGAGCGCGTTCGCCATGTTGCCGCCACCGAGAAAGGCGATCTTCATGCCGCGGACTTCGCTGTTTCGCGCGCGCCGAAGATCGCGGTGCCGACGCGCACGAGCGTCGCGCCCTCGGCGATCGCCGCCTCCAGATCGCCCGACATCCCCATCGACAGCGTGTCGAGCGCGAAGCCTGCCTGTCGCAGGCTCTCGTAGAGCTCGCGCATCGGCCGGAAGCGCGCGCGCTGTATCGCGGGGTCGTCGCTCGGCTGCGGAATCGCCATCAGCCCGCGCAGCTCGAGCCGCGGCATAGTCGCGACGGCGTGCGCGAGGGCCGCGACCTCGAAAGCTGCGACGCCGCTCTTGGAGGCTTCGCCCGACACGTTCACCTGGATAAGGACCTTGAGCGGCGCCATGTCCGGCGGGCGCTGCTCCGACAGCCGGCGCGCGATCTTCTCGCGCTCCAGCGTATGCACCCAGCCAAACCGCTCGGCGACGAGCCGGGTCTTATTGCTCTGCAGCGGCCCGATCAGGTGCCATTCGAGCCGGCGCGCCGCTTCGGCACCGAGCCGCTGCGCGAGGGCCTCCATCTTCTCGATTGCCTCCTGCACGTAGTTCTCGCCGAACGCCGTTTGTCCCGCCGCATACGCTTCGGCAAGGAGCGCAGCGGC
>DASPRX010000024.1:0-5753 GCA_035624235.1 Burkholderiales bacterium
TCGCCGTGCTGTCGCTCATCTTCTGGTCGCTGACGCTGGTGGTGTCGCTCAAGTACGTCAGCATCGTGCTGCGCTTCGACAACGGCGGCGAGGGCGGCATCCTCGCGCTGCTCGCGCTCGCGACGCGCGTGACGCGCGAGCACCCGCAGCTCGCGTGGACCGTGGCAACGCTCGGCATCTTCGGCGCGTCGCTGTTCTACGGCGACGCGATCCTCACCCCGGCGATCTCGGTGCTGTCCGCGGTGGAAGGCGTTTCGGTGGCGACGCCCGCGCTGCAGCACTGGGTCGAGCCGCTCACGGTCGGGATTCTGGTGTGGCTGTTCGCCATCCAGAGCCGCGGCACGGGCGCGGTCGGCAGGCTGTTCGGGCCGATCACGGTGCTGTGGTTCCTCGCGCTCGCCGTGCTCGGCGCGGTGTCGATCGCGCGCGCGCCCGGGGTGCTCGCCGCGCTCGATCCGCGCCACGCGCTCGGCTTCGCGATGCGCTCGCCGACACTCGCGTTCCTCGTGCTCGGCGCGGTGTTCCTCGCGCTCACCGGCGCCGAGGCGCTGTACGCCGACATGGGGCACTTCGGCCGCGCGCCGATCCGGCTCGCGTGGTTCGGCCTGGTGTTCCCGTCTTTGGTCATCAACTACTTCGGCCAGGGCGCGCTCGTCTTGAGCGACCCGGCCGCGCTCAAGAACCCGTTCTACCTGCTCGCCCCGCAGGAGCTCCTCGTGCCGCTGGTGCTGCTCGCCACCGCCGCCACGGTGATCGCGTCGCAGGCGACCATCTCGGGCGCTTTCTCGGTCACGCAGCAGGCGGCACGCCTGGGCTACCTGCCGCGCATGCCAACGCGGCACACCTCGGCGACCGAGCGCGGCCAGATCTACGTGCCGCCGGTCAACTGGACGATGCTCGCGCTGGTGCTGCTGGTCGTGCTCGGCTTCAAGTCCTCGAGCGCGATCGCCAACGCCTACGGCATCGCGGTGTCGGGCACCATGGTGCTCACCACAGCGCTGATCGCGATCGTCGCGTGGTCGCTCCCCAAGCGCGCGAACCCGCTGTTCCTCCTGCTGCTCGCCGCGATCGTCCTCGTCGAACTCCTGTTCTTCGGCGCCAACGCGATCAAGTTCGCCGACGGCGGCTGGTTCCCATTCGCCTGCGGCCTCGTGCTGTTCGCGATCCTGACCACCTGGAAGCGCGGCGGAACGGTGCTCGCGGCGCGCGAGGCCGCGCGGCGCGTGCCGCTCGCGCGGCTGGCCGAGGTGTGCGACGCGAGCGTGCCGCGCGTGCCCGGCACCGCGGTCTATCTGTCGGCCGATCCCGAGGCGGTGCCTGCGGTGATGCTGCACAACCTAAAGCACAACAAGGTGCTGCACGAGCGCACCGTGTTCCTGACGATCTCGGATACCGAGCGGCCGCGCGTGCCAGAGGCGGACCGCACCGAGCTACGCGTGCTCGAGCGCGGACGCGTCTACCAGGCGACGTTGCGCTACGGCTTCATGGAGGAGCCGGACGTGCCGGAGGGGCTGCGGCTGCTGCGGCGCCACGGCCTCGTGATCGACCCGGCGGAGGCGACGTTCTTTCTCGGCAAGACGAGCATCGCGCCCGCCACCCGGCGCGGACTGTTCACCTGGCGGCGCACGCTGTTCCGCTGGATGCAGCGCAATGCGCCGCCAGCATCGGAATACTTCAAGCTGCTGCCCGAGCGCGTGGTCGAGCTCGGCACGCGCATTTCGGTCTAGGTTACTTCTCCAGCAGCTCCTTCTTGTCCTTCTTCTTCGCCCAGTCGTCCGCGTCTGGCGGCGCGGGCTTGCGCTCGATGATCGGCGGCCACTTGGCGGACAGCTCGCGGTTCAGCGCGACGAACTCCCGCTGCGCATCCGGCACGTCGTCCTCTGCGAAGATCGCCTCCACCGGGCACTCCGGCACGCACAGCGTGCAGTCGATGCACTCGTCGGGGTCGATCACCAGCATGTTCGGCCCCTCGCGGAAGCAGTCGACCGGGCACACGTCGACGCAGTCGGTGTATTTGCACTTGATGCAGGTTTCGGTGACGACGTAAGTCATGCCAGCGCCTATCCTGGACGTGAAAAGGGTAATCGAATCCGCAGTTTAGCACTTTAGCCGGAACGGCGGCTTGCGTTCCGGGAAGCTGCCCCCATAATTAGCCCGAGCGACCGTTCGGCCGCCGACTTTCCCTTCCGTCACACGCTTCCGAGGTGCCATGAGCAGTTCCGACATCAGCCACGTTACCGACGACAGTTTCGAGCCGGAAGTCCTCAACTCCGAAGTCCCCGTGCTGGTCGACTATTGGGCCGAGTGGTGCGGCCCGTGCAAGTCCATCGCGCCGATCCTGGAGGATGTGGCGAAAGAATACGACGGCCGCCTCAAGGTGGCGAAGATCAACGTCGACGAGAACCAGCTCGTCCCGGCCAAGTTCGGCATCCGCGGCATCCCGACCCTGATGCTGTTCAAGAACGGCAACGTCGAGGCGACGCGCGTCGGCGCGCTGTCGAAGTCGCAGCTCACCGCGTTCCTTGACAGCAATATTTAAACCCCTTACCCTCTCCCTCGAATAACTGCGCCGGCAAAGGACCGGCGCACGGCAGTCTTCCAGCGCCGGCGGGCTCGGGCGCAACCCCTTCCCCGCAACACTTCTTCTAGCAGTTTCGGCGCATTCCTCGCGTCATTCTCGGCAGCATCTCGTCCACGTCATGCAACTCTCGGAACTCAAGACGCTCCACGTCACGCAGCTGGTGGAAATGGCGGTCGGCAACCAGATCGACGGCGCCAACCGCATGCGCAAGCAGGACCTGATCTTCGCGCTGCTCAAAAACCAGGCGAAGAAGGGGGAGTCGATATTCGGCGACGGCACGCTCGAGGTGCTGCCCGACGGCTTCGGCTTCCTGCGCTCTCCGGACACCTCGTACCTGGCGAGCACCGACGACATCTACGTCAGCCCGTCGCAGATCCGGCGCTTCAATCTGCACACCGGCGACACGATCGAGGGCGAGATCCGCACTCCGAAGGACGGCGAGCGCTACTTCGCGCTGGTCAAGGTCGACAAGGTGAACGGCGAGCCGCCGGAGAACGCCAAGTCGAAGATCCTGTTCGAGAACCTGACGCCCCTTCACCCCGACAAGCAGTTCCGGCTCGAGCGCGACATCAAGGCCGAGGAGAACATCACCGGCCGCGTCATCGACATCATCGCGCCGGTGGGCAAGGGCCAGCGCGGACTGATCGTCTCGCCGCCCAAAGCCGGCAAGACCGTGATGCTGCAGCACCTCGCGCACGCGCTGATCGCCAACCAGCCCGAGGCGACGCTGATCGTGCTGCTGATCGACGAGCGCCCCGAGGAAGTCACCGAGATGACCCGCACGGTGCGCGGCGAGGTGGTCGCCTCGACGTTCGACGAGCCGGCCTCGCGCCACGTTCAGGTCGCGGAGATGGTGATCGAGAAGGCCAAGCGCCTCGTCGAGCACAAGAAGGACGTGGTGATCCTGCTCGACTCGATCACCCGCCTCGCGCGCGCCTACAACACCGTCGTGCCCGCCTCGGGCAAGGTGCTGACCGGCGGCGTCGACGCGAACGCGCTGCAGCGCCCGAAGCGCTTCTTCGGCGCGGCGCGCAACATCGAGGAAGGCGGCTCGCTCACCATCATCGCCACCGCGCTGATCGACACCGGCAGCCGCATGGACGACGTGATCTACGAGGAGTTCAAGGGCACCGGCAACATGGAGATCCACCTCGATCGGCGCATGCACGAGAAGCGCATCTACCCGGCGATCAACGTCAACCGCTCGGGCACGCGCCGCGAGGAGCTGCTCATCGAGCCCGCGATCCTGCAGAAGGTGTGGGTGCTGCGTAAGCTCCTCTACCCGATGGACGAGCTGGAAGCCGCCGAATTCCTGATCGACAAGATCCGCGCGACCAAGAACAACGCGGAGTTCTTCGACTCGATGCGCCGCGGCTAGCCGGGCGTTGCCTTAACTCCTTGTTTTCCGTATAATTCGCGCCTTTTCCGCGCCAGGCCAGCCATGAAGACCGGAATCCATCCCGAATACCACACGGTGATCTTTCACGACACCAGCTCGAATCACTCGTTCATCACGCGCTCCGCGATCGACATCAAGGGGCGCGAGAAGATGAAATGGACCGACGGCAACGAGTACCCGGTCGTGAAGGTCGAGGTGTCCTCCGAGTCGCACTCGTTCTACACCGGCAAGCAGAAGATCATGGACACGGCCGGGCGCGTGGAGAAATTCAAGCGGCGCTACACGCGCAGCAAGAAGTCCGCGTAGACGCGGGCGTCGGACGAAAGAAGGCGGCTGCGGCCGCCTTTTTTGTTTTCGCGCGCCGCCGCGCCGCCTAGAATAGCCGCATGCTCCCCCGGCTCGCGCTGCCGCCCTCGCTCGCGGTGCTGGCGCTGATCGCGCTGGCTTTCGTCGCACCGGGGCTCCTCGGGCACGACCCTTGGAAGACTTACGACGTCATCAGCATCGAGGTCGTGCACCGCATGCAGCTCTCGGGCGACTGGCTGGTGCCGCAGGTCGCCGAGTCGCGCTGGCTGGCCGACCCGCCGCTCTTCTACTGGGCGGGCCTCGCCTGCGCCAGGGCCTTCGCGGGGCTGCTCGGCTTCCATCAGGCGGTGCGCCTTGCGAGCGGCGCGTTCGTGCTCGCCGCGCTCGCGCTCGCCTACGTCGCGGCGCGCGACTTCGCCCCGCAGGCCGAGGAGCGCCGCGCCGCGGCCGCCGCGGCGCCGCTGTTCATCATCGGCGCGGTCGGCCTGATCGTGCACGCGCACGAGGCGCTGCCCGACCTCGCCGCCATGGCCGCCGTGTGCGGCGGCTTCGCCGCCCTGGCGCACGCAGCGCGCCGCCCGCTCGTCATGGGCGCGGCGTTCGGCGCGGCGCTCGGCATCGCGTTCCTGGCCAGCGGCTTCGTCGTACCCGTCGCGCTCGGCGTCGCGGCGCTCGTTGCGCACCTCGTGTGCGGTGAATGGCGCACGCGGCGCGGCGCCGCATTCCTCGGCGTGAGCGCGCTCGTCACGCTCGCGCTCGCTGCGAGCTGGCCGCTCGCGCTGTGGCAGCGCTCGCCCAAGCTGCTCGCGGAATGGTGGTCGCTGACGACCGGGTCGCAGGGATCGTTTGTCCCGAACGCCGAATACTTCCTCGTCGCCGCGAGCTGGTTCGCCTGGCCGGCCTGGCCGGTGGCCGGCTGGGCCGTGTGGTCCCAGCGCCGCCGCTGGCGCGAGCCGCGCGTGTTCGTGCCGCTCGCGACCGCGCTCGCCACGCTCGCGGCGATCTCGCTCGCCGGCCCGCCCCTGGAGATCAACTCCCTTCCTCTGGTCGCACCGCTCGCGCTGCTCGCCGCGGGCGGCGTGCCGCGACTGCGGCGCGGCGCCGCGAACGCGCTCGACTGGTTCGGAGTCATGACCTTCGGCTTCATCGCAGCGCTGATCTGGTTCGGCTACGTCGCCACCCTGACGCCCCTGCTTCCGACCATCGCGCACAATTTCGCCAAGCTCGCGCCCGGCTTCGTCGCGCACTTCGCGCCGCTGCCCTTCGTGGCGGCGCTCGCGGTCACCCTCGCCTGGCTCTACCTGGCATTCTTTACCCCTCCTTCTCCGACGCGCGGGATCACCCGCTGGGCCGCCGGCGTCGCGCTGCTGTGGTCGACGCTGTCCTTCCTGCTGCTGCCCTGGGCCGACTATGTGAAGAGCTATCGGTCCGTGGCGCTGCAAATCCGCGCGCATCTGCCCCGCGGCG
>DASPRX010000187.1:0-11895 GCA_035624235.1 Burkholderiales bacterium
GGGATAGCGCTCCGAGCGCCCGTAACCCGGGAAGTCGAACCCCCACACGGCGAAGCCGATGTCGTTGAGGGCATCGGCCCACGAGCGGCCGTCGAACCGGTAGAAGATCGACAGGTCCGCGCCGAAAGTCCCGCCGTGCACGTAGACCACCTCGCCCGCTGCGAGCGAAGCCGGCCGCTGCAGCTGCAGTGCGAGCGTGGGCTGGCCCCGCTCGGAAAGCACGATGTCCTGTTTCGAAACCGTCGGCTCTGCAGCACCCATGGCGATGTCTCCCTACGCAACTGCAATGGGCGAAGTTTGATCGCCAAGAGAGCGAAGATGCTTCGTCGCGGAGCGAACGATCGACCTTCATGTTTCAGCTGTAACAGGGGGGCGCGGAACTGAAACGAATCGAAGACCGGCGTTCTGCAGGATTGGGGTTGCGCTCCCCGACGGCAGTATCAGGGTCCCTTCTCCTCCCTTCTCCTCCCTACCGCGGACCGTGACGTCGGGGACGCCTTTTTTCCTAGTAGACGGTCTCGACGGGAACGGAGAACACGTAGCCGACGCCGCGCTCGGTCTTGATGAAGCGCGGCTGCGCGGGGTCGGCCTCGATCTTGCGCCGCAGGCGCATGATCTGCACGTCGACGGAGCGGTTGAACACCTCGTCGTTGTGCAGCCGCGAGAGGTCGAGCAGCTGATCGCGGCTGAGGATGCGCTGCGGCGCGCCGAGCAGCGCGACCAGCAGGTTGAATTCGCCGTTGCTAAGCAGCACGGGCTCCCCGCCGCGCGCCCTCAGGCGGCGGGTGTTGAGGTTGAGCTCCCAGCGGTCGAAGCGGTACGCGCGCACGCCTTCGGGCCGCCCTTGCCGGACCTCGGCGTGCCGCCGGCGCAGCACTGTGCGGATGCGCGCCAGCAGCTCGCGCGGGCTGAACGGCTTGGTCAGGTAGTCGTCCGCGCCGAGCTCGAGACCCATGACGCGGTCGGCTTCGTCTCTGCGGCCGGTAAGCATGATGATCGGGATCGCCGATTCGTCGCGCAGGCGGCGCGCGAGCGTCATGCCGTCCTCCAGCTGCAGCTTGAGGTCGAGCACGATCAGGTCGACCACCTCCATCTCCAGCACCGACTGCATCGCCCGGCCGTCCGCGACCGAGCTCACGCGAAAGCCGTTCTGACCGAGGTAGTCCGCGATCAGCGCGCGCACGGTCGCATCGTCATCGACCGCGACGATATGCGGCAGGGCCACGGGCCCCGCCGCGCGGAGGTCCGGACTGACGGTCAACGGGTCGCTCACGGCAGGAGAAATGTACCCGCGCGGCGCACAACGAGGTTACAGGTGTAACGTGGCGCCGTGCGTCATGTAAATTACACGCAATCCCTCCGTCGTGGAATGGGCGCGTGAGCGAAGTCCCCCATAAGGGTAAGGACATTCTCGTCGTCGACGACGACGCGATCATGCGCGACCTCATCTGCGACTGGCTCGTGTCGGCTGGCTACGCGGTGCGCAGGGCAAGCGACTGCCACGCGGCGGCGGCGCAACTCGAGGCGGGCGCGCCGGCGCTGGTGGTGAGCGACCTGTGGATGCCGGGCCCTCGCGGCGCCGAGGCGATCCGCTGCTTGCGGCAGATGCATCCCGAGGTCGCGGTCATCGCCGTGTCGGGCCATTTCGGCTCCGGGCAAGGCTGCAGCAAACGCGAAGCGATGCAGGCAGGCGCGGCGCGCGCGTTTGCCAAGCCCGTCAAGCGCGCGGAGTTGCTCGGCGCGGTCGCCGAGCTGATCGGTCCTCCGCGCGGCTAGCCGCTTGTGTACACGCACCATTACGAAACCACCGTCGAGATTCCAGCCTCTGCCGAGGACGTCTTTGCATTCGTAGATGACCATGCAAAGTTGTCGGCGCATATGAACAAGCGCTCCTGGATGATGGTGGGCGGCCGTATGTCGGTGCAGACAGACGCTCGGCTTGGCAAGGCGGTTGGCTCAACAATACGCATGTCTGGCTCCATACTTGGGTTAACCCTTGGTTTGGACGAGACCGTGATAGAGCGTTCTCCTCCATCGCGCAAGATCTGGGAGACGATAGGAGTGCCGCAACTGCTCGTGGTTGGGCCCTATCGGATGGGCGTGCATATAAAGCCGAGCGAAACAGACTGCCAGCTCCGAGTCTTTATCGACTATATGCTCCCGGCTTCCGGAGTCGGGCGCTGGCTTGGGAAGGCTTTTGGTCGTTCCTATGCACGTTGGTGTACCGAGAAGATGGCAAATGACTCTCGTGACCACTTCGCACGCGAGAAAGGCGCCTAGACAGACGCCGCAGGCCGCCGGTCCCTTCGGGCCCGCAGCGTGAGCTCGAACGGCGGTCGATGAGCGCCGCGCGCGTCCGTTCGGCCCTTTCCCGCATCCCGCTCGGCCGTGCGATCGTCGCGCTCGGCCTGGTGCTCGTCGCGATCGACGTCGCCTCCACGGTGTGGGCCCTGCGAACGGCGCGGCAGCGCACCGAGCAGCGCGCCGCGCGCGGCTTCTCGAACGTGACGCGCGTCATCGCCGAGCAGACCGCGGCCACGCTCGAAGCGGTCGACCTGGTGCTGCGCGACGCGGCTCAAGCCGGCAGCGCGCAAAAGGTCGCCGCGAACGTCGCGCGCCTGCGCGACCAGCTGCAGCACATGCCGCAGGTCGCCGCGGTGCTGGTATTCGACGAAAAGGGGCGGCTCGTCGCGGGCACCGACGCCGACGGCTTCGAGCCCGCGAGCATCGCGCTGAGCCGCGACGCCGGACCGAGCGGAGTACACCTGAGCGACCCCTATCCGGCCCAGGGCGGCAAGGAGTGGCGCATGCTGCTGTCGCGGCGCATCGGCGGGAACGGCGGCGTGGTCGCCGCGGCGATCGAGCTCGAAAGCTTCGACCTCCTGTACAGGAGCATCGACCTCGGCCGGGGCTCGTTCATCACGCTGATGTCGAACAGCGGCTCGGTGGTCGCCCGGGTTCCGGATCTGCCCGAGGCCCGCGGGCGGAGGCTGCCCGACGCCGGTATCCGCGAGCAGGTGCTGCGCGACGGCAACTGGCAGGGCTGGACCACGAGCCCGATCCTCGGGCAGCGCGTGCTGCTGCACGGCCTGTCGGTGCGCGGCTTCCCGCTGTTCGTGGTGAGCGGAGCGACCGAGGACGCCGTGTTCGCGCCTTGGCGCGACGAAGCGAGGCGCGCGTTCGACCGCACGGTGCTCACCTCCGGTGCGATGCTGACGCTGATCGCGCTTGCCGCCTGGGGCCTGGCGAGACGCGAGCGGGCGCTCGCGCAGAGCTGGCAGCGCTACCAGGCGATGATCGAGCACAGCTCGGACGCGATCATCCTCACGCGGCCGCGCGCGGGAGGAATCGTGTATGCGAGCCCGGCGATCGAGCGCGCGCTCGGCTACCGCCTGGAGGACCTGCGCGGCCGCGAGGTGCTCGAGCTCGTGCATCCCGACACACGCGAGCTGGCCGTGAGATTGCGCGACGAGCTGCTGCGCACGCCGGGCAAGCTCGCGGTCGACGAGGTGCAGCTGCGCCACAAGGACGGCTCCTACCGGTGGATCGAGCTGACGCGCGAGAACCTGCTGAACGAGGCGAGCGTGCGCGCGGTCGTCATGAACCTGCGCGACATCGGCGAGCGCAAGGACGCCGAGACCGAGCGCGCCCGCCTGGAGCAGCGCTTGCGACAGGCCGAGAAGATGGAGGCGATCGGGCGCCTCGCAGGCGGCATCGCCCACGATTTCAACAACATCCTGGGCGGCATCCTCGGCTATGCCGAGATGCTTGCGGAGCACGCGCCGCCCGGCTCGCCGCTCAAGCGCTATGCGGACAACGTGCTCACGGGAGCGAACCGCGCGAGCGGCCTGGTCGAGCAGATTCTTTCCTACAGCCAGAGCCAGCGCGGCCAGCGCGCCCCGGTCGACCTGCGCGGCATCGTGGCCGAGACGCTCGAGCTGGTTCGCGGCTCGCTGCCCGAGGGCGTTCGCCTCGAAGCCGCGCTGTCGTCGTCGTCGCTCTACGTAGTCGGCGATCCGACCCAGCTGCACCAGGTCGCTATGAATCTTTGCACCAACGCGATCCAGGCGGTCCACGGAAGCGGCACGCTGCGCGTCGCCCTGGAATCGGTGCAGGTCACCGCGGAGCGCACGCTCACGCACGGCCTGCTGCGGGCCGGCAGCTACGCCCGCCTCATGGTGGAGGACACGGGAGGCGGAATGGACGAAGCCACTCAGGCGCGCATCTTCGAGCCGTTCTTCACGACCAAGGAGGTCGGCCGGGGCACCGGCCTCGGCCTCGCGCTCGTGTACGGCATCGTCACCGACTCGGGCGGCGCCATAGACGTCGCCAGCACCGCGGGCCGCGGCAGCCGGTTCAACATCTATCTCCCGCGCGTCGATACGCCGGCGCTCGTCGAAGACCTCGCGGCGGAGCCGCTCGCGCGCGGCAACGGCGAGCGCGTCCTGGTGGTCGACGACGAGGAGCTGCTCGTCGCCGTGACCGTCGAGATCCTCAAGCGCGCCGGCTACGAGCCCGTAGCCTGCACCGATGCCGCGGCCGCGATCGCGGCGTTCGAGACCGGCCGGGTCGACGCGGTGGTCGCCGACGAGGTGATGCCCGGCCTGAGCGGAACGCAGCTGGCGATCCGGCTGCGCAGGCGGCGCGCCGACCTTCCGTTCGTCCTGGTGAGCGGCTACACGGGGCCGCAGCTGGCGGAACGCGCGTTCGGCGCCGGAGTCAGCGAGGTCCTGAAAAAGCCGGTGCAATCGCGCGAGCTCGCCGGCGCGGTCGCGCGCGCGCTCAAGCGCGCCTGAGCCTCGGCGGATTTCACCTGTAACGGCCGCGCGCCGGCCGGTAACCGTCACGCAGCGCCCGCCGCGGATGATCGCGGCATGGCAAAGAACTTTCACACGACAATCGAGCTGCCCCAGGGGACGCTGCTGCGCGTGCGCGATGGCGCAGGCGTGGCGATCACCGCGCTTCGGGGCGAAATCTGGATCACCGAGCAGGACAGCCCGCGCGACGTGCTGCTGCGGCCGGGCGAGCGCTTCAGGCTCGCTCAGCTGGGCCTGGCGCTCGTGCAGGTGCTGGACCACGCCTCGCTCAGGTTCGAGCGCACGGGTAGCTAGATGAAGCTCTCCGCCATGGTCGTGCGCGCGCTCGCGAACGCATGGCAAGCGATCCTGCGGGAGCGGGCCGCGGCGCGGGCGCAGCGGAACCTGCATGCCTTGAGCGACCACATGCTCAGGGACATCGGCCTGGATCGCGCCCAAATTGATGACCTGCGCGAGTAGCCGCCTACTGGGCCTGGCGTGAGTTCGGAGGACGTACGCATGTATGCCAAGGGCCTTGCCGCCGCATTGCGCGCGCTGGTCGTGTTCCTGGCCGTCGCGCCCGCGTCCGCGCAGGGGATAGGGCCGGACGCCTTGATCCGGCGCATCACCGCCGACGTGCTGACGTCGGTGCGCGGCGACCGGGACATCCAGGCGGGCGATGAGGCGAAGCTCCGCGCCCTGGTCGAGGCGAAGATCCTTCCGTACTTCGATTTCCGGCGCGCCACGCGCATCGCGATGGGGCTCGACTGGCGCCGCGCCACGCCGGCGCAACAGGAGCGGCTGGTGCGGGAATTCAGGACCCTGCTGGTGCGCACCTATTCCGGCGCGCTCGCCAGCTACCGCGACCAGACGATCGAGTTCGTCCCGCTGCACGTGCGCCCGGAGGACACCGAGGCGACCGTGCGCTCGCGCGTCAGGCAGCCCGGCATGGAGCCGATCGTCATCGCCTACGACATGGAGAAGACCGCCGGGCAGTGGAAGGTGTTCGACATCCGCGTGGGCGGCGTGAGCCTGGTGGCGACCTACCGGACTTCGTTTGCCGAGGTCGTGCGCGACCAGGGAATCGACGGGCTGATCGGCCTGCTGTCGCGCAAGAACGGATAGGGGGATCCCGATATGCGTCTCATCCAAATCGCACCCTTCATGCTCGCCGCAAGCCTCGCTGCCTGCGGCGTATCGAGCGGACACGAGGCGCCCGGACCGCAGGCGCACAGGCCGCCGCCCGAGGTGAGCGTGGTGACCGTGCGCCCGCAAGCGGTGCCGGTGAGCTACACATACGTCGGCCAGACCGCCGGCTCGCGCGAGGTGGAAGTGCGCGCGCGAGTCACCGGCATCCTGCTGTCGCGCAACTTCAGGGAAGGCGCAGCGGTGAAGGCGGGGCAGTCGCTGTTCACGATCGACCCGGCCCCGTTCAAAGTGGCGCTGGCGCGCGCCGAGGCGGACCTGGCGGCGGCGCGCGCGCGCGGCGAGCAGGCCGAGCGCGACGCAGCGCGCCTGAAGCCGCTGTACGCCGACAAGGCGGTGAGCCAGAAGGACTACGATGACGCGCAATCGGCCGCGGCGATCGCGGCGGCCGATATCCAGGCGGCCCGGGCGCGCGTCGCCCAGGCGCGGCTCGATCTCGGCTACACCCGGGTCGAGTCGCCGATTTCGGGCGTGGCCAGCCGCGCGCTGCCGTCGGACGGGACGCTGGTGTCCGGCCCGAACGTCCTGCTCACCACGGTGATCCAGGTCGATCCGATCTGGGTGAACTTCGGCATCCCCGACAACGTGCAGGCGCGGCTGCGCAAGGAGATCGACGCGGGCCGGCTGGCGCTGCCGGAGGGCGGGGCGATGCAGGTCGAGCTGCGGCTCGCCGACGGCACGCTGTACCCGCACGCCGGTCGGCTCGACTTCTCCGACGTGCGCGTCTCCGCGACGACCGGCACCCAGGAAGCGCGCGCCGAGGTTCCCAACCCGGACGGCGCGCTGCGCCCGGGCGAGTTCGTGCGCGTGCTGCTCGAAGGTGCGGTGCTGCCGCGGGCCGTGACGGTGCCGCAACGCGCCGTGCTCGAGGGCCCGCAGGGCAAGTTCGTGTACGTCGTCGGCCCGCACGGCCATGCCGAGCCGCGGCCGGTCGAGGTGGGCGAATGGACGGGCGAGTCCTGGGTCATCACCTCCGGCCTCGAGGCAGGCGACCGAGTGATCGTCGACGGCGTGATGAAGATCGGGCCGGGCGCCCCGGTGACGGTAGCCGGGGAGGCTGCCGCGGCGAAGACCGCCTCGCGGGACTGAACCGTGTTCTCCAGATTCTTCATCGAGCGGCCGATCTTCGCCGCGGTGCTGTCCGTCTTCATCGTGCTCGCGGGTCTCGCGGCGATGCGCGTGCTGCCGATTGCGCAGTATCCGGAGATTGCACCGCCGGTGGTCACCGTGCGCGCGGTCTATCCGGGCGCATCGGCCCGGGTCATCGAGCAGACGGTGGCCGCGCCGCTCGAGAACCAGATCAACGGCGTCGAGCGCATGATCTACATGAGCTCGACCTCGACCTCGCAGGGCGTGGTGCAGATCCAGATCACCTTCGCGATCGGCACCGACGCCGAGGCGGCGGCGGTGAACGTCAACAACCGGGTGAACGAAGCCCTGCCCAGGCTGCCGCTCGAGGTGCGCCGCCAGGGCGTGACGGTGGAAAAGGGCTCCTCCGCGTTTCTGCAGGTGCTCGCGTTCTACTCGCCCGAGGGGCGCTACGACGACGTCTTCACGTCGAACTACGTGACCCTGAACGTGCTCGACCGCCTCAAGCGCGTGCCCGGCACCACCAACGTGCAGATCTTCGGCGCCAAGGACTATGCGATGCGCATCTGGCTCGAGCCCGACCGCATGGCGCAGCACCATGTGACCGCCGACGACCTGATCCGCGCCGTCAACGAGCAGAACGCGCAGTTCGCCGCCGGCAAGGTCGGGCAGCCGCCCGCGCCGCGCGGACAGCAGCTCGTCTACACCATCACGACGCGCGGGCGCCTCGCCGACGCGGCGCAGTTCGGCGACATCATCGTGCGCGCGAACCCGGACGGCTCTGCGCTGCGCCTCCGGGACGTGGCGCGCGTCGAGCTCGCCTCCCAGGACTACGACTTCATCGGCCGCATCAACGGCAAGCCCGCCACGCTGGTCGGCGTCTTCCTGCAGCCGGGCGCCAACGCGCTCGACGTCGCCGCGGCGGTGAGGCGTACCGTGGCGCAGGCCGCCGAGCGCTTCCCCGCGGGCCTGACCTACGCGATTCCCTACGACACCACGCGCTTCGTGCGGGTGTCGATCGAGGAAGTGGTCGAAACGCTGCTGATCGCGATGGCGCTGGTGTTCGGCGTGGTGTACCTGTTCCTGCAGAGCTGGCGCGCAACGCTCATCCCGTTCGCGGCGGTGCCGGTGTCGCTCATCGGCACCTTCGCCGGACTGCTGCTGCTCGGCTACTCGATCAACACGCTGACGCTGTTCGGCATGGTGCTGGCGATCGGCATCGTGGTGGACGACGCCATCGTCGTGCTGGAGAACGTCGAGCGGATCATGCACGAGCAGCGGCTCGCGCCGCGCGACGCGGCGATCCAGGCGATGAAGGAGGTGACCAGCCCGATCGTCGCCATCGTGCTGGTGCTGTGCGCCGTGTTCGTACCGATCGCCTTCCTCGGCGGGCTCACCGGCGAGCTCTACCGCCAGTTCGCGGTCACGATCTCGATGGCGGTCGTCATATCCGGATTCGTCGCGCTGACGCTGACGCCGGCGCTGTGCGTCATCGTTCTCAAGCCCGCCGCCAGGAAGGACAAGGGATTCTTCGGCGCCTTCAATCGCCTCTTCGGGCGCGTCACGGACCGCTACGAGTCGGGCGTGGCCTGGATGATCCGGCGCGGCGGCATCGGCCTCCTGCTGTTCTCCGGCATGGTGGCGCTCGCCGTGCTGCTGTGGCGCGTCACGCCCGGCAGCCTGGTGCCCGACGAGGACCAGGGCTACTACATCGCCGCGGTCGTGCTGCCGGACGGGGCGACGCTGCAGCGCACCGATGCCGTGGTCGGCGAAGTGCTCCACGCTATCCGCTCCAACCCGAACAACAAGGACGTCGTCGCCTTTACCGGCTTCGACTTTCTGGGCGGCGGCTTCCGCAACAACGCCGCGACGCTGTTCGTCATCCAGAAGCCCTGGAGCGAGCGCAGGGTCGCGACGCCGCAGCTGCTGGCCGATTTCTACATGAAAACCGCGCCCATCAAGGAAGGGCTCGCGCTCGCCTTCGGGCCGCCGCCGATCTTCGGCCTGGGAACCGCAGGCGGCTTCGAGTTCTACATCCAGAACCGGGGCAACGGCGGGCCGCCGGCGCTCGCGCACGCGCTCGGGCTGTTTCTCGCCGCCGCGAACAAGGACCCGATGCTGGGCGGCGTGCAGACGCTGTGGCGCCCGTCGGTCCCGCAACTGGCCGTCGACGTCGACCGCGACAAGGCCGAAGCGCTCGGCGTGCCGCTCGACCAGCTCTACGGCACGCTCGCTGCGACGTTGGGCACCTACTACGTCAACGACTTCAACAAGTTCGGCCGCACCTGGCAAGTGCTGATGTCCGCCGCTCCGGGCTACCGCAACCGCCCCGACGACGTCGGCAAGGGTTGGGTGCGATCGGCCAAGGGCGACATGATCCCGCTCGCGTCGCTGGTGCGGGTGCGCTACAGCTCGGGCCCCGATTCGCTCGATCGCTTCAACGACCTGCCCGCGGTGAAGATCCTCGGCCAGGGTGCACCGGGCGCGTCCTCGGGCCAGGCAATCGCGCGCGTCGAGCAGATCGCGAACAGGGTCCTGCCGCCGGATTTCAGCTACGACTGGGGCGGGGCGTCGTACCAGGAGAAGGAATCCGCCGGCACCTCCGGGCTCGCCCTGGGGCTGGCCGCGGTCATGGTGTTCCTGATCCTCGCGGCGCTGTACGAGAAATGGACGCTGCCGCTGTCGGTGCTGCTCGCGCTGCCGTTCGGCACGTTCGGCGCGCTGTGCGCCGTCTGGCTGCGCGGCCTGACGAACGACGTGTACTTCCAGATCGGCCTGGTGACGCTGCTCGGCCTGGCGGCGAAAAACGCGATCCTGATCGTCGAGTACGCGGTGATGAAACACCGCGACGGCATGTCCGCGTCGGCCGCGGCGCTGGAAGCCGCGCGACTGCGCTTCCGGCCGATCCTCATGACCTCGCTCGCCTTCATTCTGGGCGTCGTGCCGCTCGCCGTGTCGACCGGCGCGGGCGCGGGAGCGCGCGTCTCGGCCGGCACCGGCGTGATGGGCGGCATGCTGGCGGCGACCTTTCTCGCGCTGTTCTTCGTGCCGATGTTCTTCAAGCTGATGACCGACCGGCACCTCTCGGAACGGCGCTCGGCCGCGGAGCTGCGTGCCGAGGCCTCTCATGCCTCGCGAGCCTAGGGCTGTGCGCAAGCGCCTCTCGCTGATGCTGCTGCTCTGCGCGGCGGCCGCCGGCTGCGCGGTGCAGCCGCACTACGTGCGCCCCGCGGTCGAGCTGCCCGCCGCCTGGCGCGAGAGCGCGCCCTCGGCGGTGGTCGACGGCAAGTGGTGGGAAATCTATGGCGATTCCGGCCTCGACCGCCTCGTCGAAGAGGCGCTCGCCCACAACGCGGATCTCGCCGTCGCGGTGGCCAAGGTCGACGAGGCGCGCGGGCTGCTCGGCGAAACCGAGTCGGCGCTCTATCCTGCGGTGGACGCGAGCGCCGCGCACAGCCGCACCCGCTTCTCGGAGGCCACCGGCACGCTGCCGCCGGGCACGCCGCGCGAGCTGAACGACACGAGCGCGGCGCTCGCCGTGTCGTACGAGGTCGACCTGTGGGGCAAGCTGCACGCGGCGGCACGCGCCGCGCGCGCCGACCTGCTCGCGACCGAAGCGGCCCGCGACACGGTGCGCATCGCGCTCGCCGCCGGCGTGGTGAAGGGGTATTTCGCGCTGCGCGCGCTCGACGAGCAGGTCGGCGCGGTGCGCGAGACGCTCGCCCTGCGCGAGAGCGCGCTGGCGCTGCAGAAGAAGCGCTTCGAGCACGGCCTGATCTCGGAGTTCGACTACCGCCAGCTCGAAGCCGAGGCCGCGACGACGCGCGCGCAGCTGCCGCCGCTCGAGCGCGACCGCGAGCTGCAGGAGGCGGCGCTGGCGGTGCTCCTCGGACGCAGCCCGAAGGACATCATGGACGGCGCCGTGCCGCGCGCCTCCGGCGCGGAGCGCTCCCTCGCGCCGACCGCGGTGCCCTCCGGGCTTCCCTCGGAGCTGCTGCTCAGGCGCCCCGACCTGGTCGAGACCGAGCAGCGCCTGGTCGCGGCGAACGCGCGCGTCGCGGTCGCCCGCTCGGAGTATTTCCCGTCGATCATCCTGACCGGATTCCTGGGGACGGAGGCGGCGTCGCTGCGCGACCTGTTCACCGGCCCGGCCGGGATCGCCGGTCTGGCGGTCGCCGCCGCGCAGCCCGTCTTCCAAGGTGGGCGCCTGGACGCGCAGGTCGACGTCGCGCGCGCGCGCGAGCGCGAGGCGCTGGCCGCCTACCGCGGCGCGATCGAAATTGCGTTCAGCGAGGTGCGCTCGGCGCTGGCCGCGCAGGACCGCGCCAGGGAAAGTGTCGAGGCCGAGCATACGCGCGCCCAGGCGCTCGCCTCGGCGCTCGAGCTGGCGCGCAGGCGCTACGCGAACGGGCTCGGCAGTCAGCTCGACGTGATCGACGCCGAGCGCAACCTGCTGGACGCCCAGGTTGCGCGCTACGAAGCGGTGCGCGCGCAGCGCGCGGCGGTCGCCGACCTGTTCCGCGCGCTCGGCGGCTAGCATGCCGCCCGAAACGTGGCTGGCGGCGGATGGCACCGCCGTGAGCATTCGCCCGATCCGCGCAGCGGACCTGGCGCTCGAGGTCGAATTCGCAAGGCGTCTTTCGCCGCGCAGCCTCTATCAGCGCCTGATGTCGACGCGCACGCCGTCGCTCGAGGAGCTGCGGCGCTTCGCCGACATCGATCCGGAGCGCGAGCTGGCGCTCATCGCCACCGTGCGCGCAGGGGACCGCGAACGCCAGGTCGGCGTCGTCCGTTACGTGCGGGA
>DASPRX010000108.1:0-38445 GCA_035624235.1 Burkholderiales bacterium
CCGCGGGCTGTGGCACGACGTCTGGAGCGCCAACGCCGGCGCCTGGTCGACCTTCTGGATCCTGTTCTACGGCTTCGCCACCTACGGCAACGCCGGCTGGATGCGCGAGCAGGTGTGCAAGTACATGTGCCCCTACGCGCGCTTTCAGAGCGCGATGTTCGACCCGGACACCCTTATCATCACCTACGACCCGCAGCGCGGCGAGCCGCGCGGGCCGCGCGCGCGCGGCGCCGACCTCAAGCAGCTCGAGCTCGGCGACTGCGTCGACTGCGGGATCTGCGTGCAGGTGTGTCCGACCGGCATCGACATCCGCAAGGGGCTGCAGTACGAGTGCATCGGCTGCGCCGCCTGCATCGACGGCTGCAACCAGGTGATGGACAAGATGGGCTACGCGCGCGGCCTGATCCGCTACTCGACCGAGCACGCCATGCAGCGGGGCCTCGACCGCGCGCAGACGCTCAAGCGCGCCTTCCGCCCGCGCGTGCTCGTCTATTCCGCGATCCTGTGGATCGTGATTGTCGCAGCGGCGGCCAGCATCTGGCTGCGCGTGCCGCTCAAGGTGGACGTGATCCGCGACCGCGCGGCGATCGCGCGCGAGGTCGAGGGGGGCAGGATCGAGAACGTGTACCGCCTGCAGATCATGAATACGACCGAGAAGCCGCGCCGCTTCGCGCTCGCGGCCGAGGGACTGCCGACGCTCGCGCTCGCGAGCCCCGCCGAGGTGGATGTGCCGGGTGCCTCGACAAGCGAGGTGCCGGTCCGGCTGCGCATCGACCCGGGCGCCGCGGCGCCCGGCACGCACCGCATCGAGTTCGAGGTGCGCGCGCTCGACGAGCGCGACGTGAAGGTCGAAGAGAAGTCCGTGTTCATCGTGCGTTAGGAGGCGTCATGTCGAAACCCTGGTACCGCGAGCCATGGCCCTGGATCCTGATGGCCGGACCCGCGGCGGTGGTGGTGGCTGGCTTCGTCACGCTGTGGATCGCGGTGACGACCTCCGATGGCCTGGTGGCGGAGGACTACTACAAGGAAGGGCTCGCGATCAACCGCGTGCTCGCGCGCGAGAGCGAGGCGGCGCGCCTGGGCATCGTGGCGCGCGCGGCGCCCGGCTCCGGGCGCCTGGTGGTGCGCCTCGAGGGGCATCTGGCGCCTCCGCCGGCGCTCGTCGCACGCCTCGCGCACGCGACCCGCGCCGGGCACGATATGCGCCTGCAGCTGCTGCGCGATGCGGACGGCGAGTACGAGGCCGCGTTGCCGCGGAGCTTGCCGGCCGGTCACTGGCACGTCTCGATCGAGGACCCGCACGCCGCCTGGCGCGTGATCGGCGTGTGGTCGGGCACCGCCGCGCCGTTCACGCTCGCGGGCAGCGGCTGAACGCGCGGGAGGAGGAGCCATGCTGAACAGGCGCTGGATCTGGATCCTGTGGCCCTCGTTCATCGTCGGCGGCATCGCCGAGGTGATCTTCTTCACCGTCTTCGACCCGATGGAGCTCAGCGTGTTCGGCGAGCCCGCAGGCACGAGCCGGCTTGCGGTCTACTCCGTCGGGTTTCTTTTGTTCTGGGCCTTCGGGGCGGCCTCGAGCGCGTTCACCTGCTTCCTGCAGCGCAGCGCCTCCGACATCAACCGCAGAAGGGGCAAGCACAATGCGACGCCTTGAGGTCCTCGTCCTGTGCGCGGCGCTCGGCGCCGCTACGGCCCACGCGCAGGACGCGCGCCGCGGCAGGGAGCTGTACGAGACGCACTGCATCAGCTGCCACTACGAGCACGTGCACGAGCGCGCGCAAACCAATACCCGGGTGCATTCGCTGGACGACCTGCGCGAGCAGGTGAGCGCCTGGGGCAAGCTCACCGGCCAGACGTTCACGCAGGAGGACCTGGCCGACATCATCGCCTACCTGAACGAGTCGCACTACCACCTCGAGAAGTGAAGCTGAGCTTCCTCGGCGCGGCGGGCGAAGTCACGGGCTCGTGCTACCTCGTCGATACAGGGGAAACCAGGTTCCTGATCGACTGCGGGATGTTCCAGGGCGGGCGCGACGCGCAGCGCAAGAACCGCGCGGCCTTCCCTTTCGACGCGCGCGGCATCGCCTTCGTGCTGCTGTCGCACGCGCACATCGACCACTCGGGCCTGCTGCCGCTGCTGGTCGCGCGCGGCTTCCAGGGCGCGGTGTTTGCCACGCAGGCCACCTGCGACCTGCTCGGCGTGATGCTGCCCGACAGCGGCCACCTGCAGGAGCGCGAGGCCGAGTACGCCGGGCGCGGAGAAGGGCCGCTCTACACCGTGGCCGAAGCGCAGGCGAGCCTGCGCCACCTCGTGCCGGTCGAGTACGACGGGGAGGTGAATCCGCACGCCGGCGTGTCGTGCACCTTCCGCGACGCCGGGCACATCCTCGGCTCGGCGATCCTCGAGATCCGCGTGGGGCAGACCCGGCTCGTGTTCTCCGGGGACCTCGGTCAGCCGGGCCACCCGATCGTGCGCGACCCCGCGACGGTCGCCGAGGCCGACGTGCTGCTGGTGGAATCGACCTACGGCGACCGCAACCACAAGAACCTGTCTCAGACGCTGGACGAGTTCGCCTACGCGCTAGACGACACGCTCGCCGCGCGCAAGGGCAACGTGGTGATCCCGGCGTTCGCCGTCGGGCGCACGCAGGACATCCTGTACTTCATCGCGAAGCTGCGGCGCGAGAACCGCATCCGCCCGGCGGACGTCTACGTCGACTCGCCGATGGCGGTCGCCGCGACGCGCATCACGCTCGCGCACCCCGAGCTGCAGGACCGCGAGTCGCTCGGCATGGACGCGTGGCTGAAGGGCGGCGCCGGCGGGCGCATCCACTTCACCGAGGACGTCGCCGACTCGATGAAGATCAACGCCGTCCGCTCGGGGGCGGTGATCATCTCGGCGAGCGGCATGTGCGACGGCGGGCGCATCAAGCACCACCTTAAGTACAACATCGGGCGCCGCGAGTGCGCCATCGTGTTCGTCGGTTTCCAGGCGCAGGGCACGCTCGGGCGGCGCATCGTCGACGGCGCCAGGCGCGTCAACATCTACGGCGAGAGCTACCCGGTGCGCGCCAAGGTGTTCACGATCGGCGGGCTGTCGGCGCACGCCGACCGCGACGCGCTGCTCGCCTGGCTGGGGAAGTTCCGCGCCCCGCCGCGCCGCTGCTGGGTGGTGCACGGCGAGCCGCTCGCCGCGCACGCGCTGCGCGACGCGATCGAGGCGCGCTACGGCTGGCGCGCCGCCGTGCCCGCGCCGCGCCAGAGCGTGGAGCTGTGACTCAGGCCTTCGGGCCGAGCAGCCTCTCCAGGCCGTTCGCGTCGAGGATGCGCACATGCTTCTGCTGCACCTCGATCAGCCCGTCCTCCTGGAACTTGGAGAACAGCCGGCTCACGGTCTCGAGCTTCAGGCCGAGGAAGCTGCCGATCTCCTCGCGCGTCATGCGCAGGTGGAACTCGGTCTGCGAGTAGCCGCGCCTCGTGAAGCGCTTGGAGAGGTTGAGCAGGAACGCCGCCAGGCGCTCCTCGGCGCGCATCGATCCGAGCAGCATCATGACGCCGTGGTCGCGCACTACCTCGCGCGACAGCACCGAATGCAGGTTGCGCTGCAGCGGGCGCACCTGGAAGCTCATCTCCTCGACCAGCGAGAAGGGCATCACGCACACCTCGCTGTCCTCGAGCGCGGTGGCGGTGCCGTTGTAGCGGTTGGCTCCGATGCCGTCCATGCCGAGCAGCTCGCCGCCCATGAAGAAGCCGGTCACCTGCTCGCGGCCTTCGTCGTCGATGATGCTCGTCTTGAAGAAGCCGCTGCGGATCGCGTACACAGAGCTGAAGTCGTCGCCCGCGTTGAACAGCGCCTCGCCGCGGCGCAGGCGCCGGCGTGCGTACACGACCTTCTCGACGCGCTCCAGGTCCTCCATGCACAGGCCCTGCGGCAGGCACAGCTCCCTCAGGTTGCAGCTCGAGCAGGTGACCTCGAACTTGCGCGTCTGGGCGTGCAGCTCGACGACCTTGGCGGATTGCTTCGGTGCGATTGCGGGTTCCATGTCTGCTCCTCTCCTCAGTGCAGGCGGCGCGCGCGCGCTTCGAGCGCGGCGCGCACGCCGTCGAATTCGGTGGTCTTGTCGTAGAAGCCGCAGGCGCCGAGCCGCTCGGCCATGCGCCGGTACGGCTCGGAGGCGAAGTTGGTGAGCATCAGCACGTCGACGTCGGGCGCGCTCTCGTGCAGCGCGCGCAGCACGTCGAAGCCGCTGCCTTCGGCCAGCCGCAGATCGAGCACCACCAGGTCGGGGCGCTCGGCGAGGATGCCGCGGATCGCTTCCTGCGCGCCGCTCGCGTGGCCCACCTCGCGCGCGCTGACGTCCTCGAGCATCGCCTCCAGCCGCTCGAGCACCGCTGGGGAGTCCTCGACCAGGAACACGCGCAGCGGGGCTACTGTTTCGGCGGCAGCTTGCATGCCGGCACTTTGCCGCCTCGGCGCGCCGCCGGCTATCGGCGGCGCCTGATATTGCGTGTAGGAATCGTCCTACCGGGCGTCGTCCAGCAAGTCGTGCTCGAGAGCGTAGCGCACCAGCGCCGCGGTGCTGTCCAGGTTCATCTTCTGCAGGATGCGCGCCTTGTGCGTGCTCACCGTCTTGACCGAGACGTGCAGCCGCTCGGCGATCTCGGTCGGACCGTGGCCGCCGGCGAGCAGGCGGAAGATCTCGAACTCGCGGTCCGAGAGCGATGCGTGCGGCGCGGCCGCGCCGCCGGCGGCGGTCTCGCTCACCAGGCTCTCGGCCGCCGCAGCGGTGATGTACAGGCCGCCCGCGGCCACCTTGCGGATCGCGCCCACCAGCTGCTCGGAGGCGCTGTCCTTGGTGAGGTAGCCGGCGGCCCCGGCCTTGAGCGCGCGCGCCGCGTACTGCTGCTCGCCGTGCATCGACAGCACCAGGATCCTGAGCGCGGGCTTTTCCAGGCGCAGCCGGCGGATGAGCTCGATGCCCGAGACGCCCGGCATCGACATGTCGACGAGCGCCAGGTCGTAGTCGTTGGCGCGCGCGAGCGCGAGCGCCTCGTCGCCGCTCGCCGCCTCGCCCGCGACGCGCAGGTCCTCGGCCGCGGCGAGGATCTGCTTCAGGCCCTCGCGCACCAGCTTGTGGTCGTCGGCGACCAGCACGCTGATCATGCCGCCTCCGCGGCGCGCGCCGGCGCGCCGGTCACGGGCAGCGAGACGCGCACGCGCGTGCCGCCGCGCGCCGTGCGCATCGCCTCGAAGACGCCGCCCAGGTAGCGCACGCGCTCGCGCATGCCCTTCACGCCGAGCGAGCGCGACTTGGCGAGATCCTCGGGGGCGATGCCGCGTCCGTCGTCCTCGACCTCGAGCCGCACTTCGCCGTCGGCGAGCGCGAGCGAGGCCCACACGCGGCGGGCGCCGGCGTGGCGCGCGACGTTGGTGAGCGACTCCTGCAGCACGCGGTACAGCGTCACGGCTAGGTTGCGCTCGAGCGCGTCCAGCGCCTCGCGCGGCGCGAGGTCGATGCGGCACTCGATGCCCGAGCGGCGCGCGAAGTCCTCGACCAGCCAGCCCGCGGCGTCCGCGAGCCCCAGGTCGTCTAGCATCAGCGGCCGCAGGTCGGCCGAGATGCGCCGCACCGAGGCCACCGTCTGATCGAGCAGCTCGCCCATCTGGCGCGCCTTGTCGCCCAGATCGGGCGCCTGCGGCGGCAGCCGCTCGCGCAGCCAGCCGACGTCCATCTTGAGCGCGGTGAGCAGCTGCCCGAGCTCGTCGTGCAGCTCGCGCGCGAGCAGCGTCTTCTCCTCCTCGCGCGCCTCGAGCACCTGCGCCGAGAGCTCGCGCAGCTCCTGCTGCTGCTGGCGCAGCGTATCCTCGTACTGCTTGCGCAGCGTGGTATCGCGCAGGATCACCGTGAAGTAGGGCCGGCCGTCGAGCTCGGCGTGCGAGATCGAGGCTTCGATCGGGAACTCCGCGCCGTCGGCGCGCAGCGCGCTGAGCGTGGTGGCGTCGCCCATGCGTCGCGCGGTGAGCTTGTCCGTGCCGAAGCGGCGCACGTGCTCGTGGTGCGCGGCGCGGAAGCGCTCGGGCAGGAAGCGCTCGACCGGGCTGCCGAGCGCGTCTGCGCGCGGGCAGCCGAAGATCTGCTCGGCGGCGCGGTTGAACAGTACGATGTGCTGCGTGGCGTCGACCGTGATGATGGCGTCCATTGCCGACTCGACGATCGCCGCCAGGCGCGCCTCGCTCTCGTCCAGGGCGTGGCGCGCCGCGGCCGAGTCTCGGTCGGCGCGCAGCACCGCCGTGGCCGCCAGGATGCCCGCGCCGACCACCGCCAGGTCGGCCAGCAGGACGCTCGCGAGCAGCCGCGGCGCCTCCATGCCGAAGTACAGTACCTCGAGGTTGAGCGCGAGCAGCACCGCCAGCGCCGCCGCACCGACGCCGGCCAGCACCGGATGCGTCCAGAAGGGACGCAGGCTCACGGCGCCCGCCCCGGCGGGGCTTGACCTTGGTCAAGTCGCCGCGCCCGGGGCGCGTCATAGTGCGGAAACGGGCTATGCACTATCCATCCTCAGAGCTGGTCATCGATCCGGTCCTGATCCGCAAGTACGACACGAGCGGACCGCGCTACACGTCGTACCCGACGGCGGACCGCTTCGTCGAGGCCTTTGGCGAGGCCGAGTTCAGGCATTGGCTCGCCAAGCGCAACATCGGCGGCATCAGCCAGCCGCTGTCGCTCTACGTGCACCTGCCGTTCTGCGACACGGCCTGCTACTACTGCGCCTGCAACAAGGTGGTGACGAGCGATCACGGCCGCTCGGCAAAGTATATCAAGTACCTCGCCCGCGAGATGGCGGCGGTCGGCGCGCTGCTCGGCGAGGACCGGCGCATCAGGCAGCTGCACTGGGGCGGAGGGACGCCGACATTCCTCACGCGCGACGAGATGCGCATGCTGGTCGACGCGCTGCAAAGCCAGTTCCAGCGCGAGACCGACTGCGAGTGCTCGATCGAGGTCGATCCCCGACGCATCGAGCCCGGGCGCATGGCCTTCCTGGCCGAGCTCGGCTTCAACCGCGTGTCGATCGGCGTGCAGGACTTCGACGCCGACGTGCAGCGCGCGGTGCACCGCATTCAGAGCGAGGCCGAGACGCGCCGTGCGATCGTCGAGGCGCGCGCGCACGGCTGCCGCTCGGTGAACCTGGATCTCATCTACGGGCTGCCGCATCAGAGCCTGGACAGCTTCAACCGCACGCTCGACGCGGTGCTGGCGCTGGACGCCGACCGCATCGCGCTGTACAACTACGCGCACCTGCCGCAGGTGTTCAAGACGCAGCGGCGCATTCGCGAGGCCGACCTGCCCAGCCCCGAGACGAAGCTGCAGATCCTCACGCTCGCGATCGGCCGGCTGACGCGCGCCGGGTATCTCTACATCGGCATGGACCACTTCGCCAAGCCCGACGACGAGCTCGCGGTCGCGCAGCGCCAGGGCAGGCTGCACCGCAACTTCCAGGGTTACTCGACGCAGCCGAACAGCGACATGCTCGGCTTCGGCATCTCGGCGATCGGCCGCGTCGGCCCGACCTACTACCAGAACCTGAAGGGCCTGGACGAGTACTACGCAACGCTGGACGACGAGCGCCTGCCGGTGTGGCGCGGCGTCGAGCTCACGCAGGACGACCTGGTGCGGCGCGCGGTGATCCAGGCGCTCAGCTGCCACTTCCGCGTGTCGATCGAGTCGATCGAGATCTCCTACCTCGTCGACTTCCGGCGCTACTTCGCCGACGAGATGCGCGACCTGGAAGATCTCGCCGACGACGGCCTGGTGGAGCTGCAGCCCGACTGGATCGTGGTGACGCCCAAGGGGCGGCTCCTCGTGCGCGCGGTGTGCATGCTGTTCGACCGCTACCTGCGCACCAGCCGCGAGCGCGCGCGCTACTCGAAGGTGATCTGAGGTGGAGTTCGCGCCGAGCGCCTGGGCGCTTCCGCTCGCGCTGCTCGTGACGGGGTTCCTGTCGGGCGTACACTGTGTCGGCATGTGCGGCGGCATCGTCTGCGCGTTCTCGGCCAACGGCGGCGGCCTTCGCCGTCAGCTTGCGTTCAACTTCGGGCGCATCACCAGCTACGCGGCGGCGGGCGCGGGCGCGGGCCTGATCGGCAGCGCTGGCGCCTGGGCGGCCGGCGCGGCGCCGGCGCAGGCTGCGCTCTACGTGCTCGCCAACGCGATGCTGGTGCTGGTCGGCCTGCACCTCGCCGGCGCGGGGCGGCTGCTCGGTGGCATCGAGGCGCTCGGCGCGCCACTGTGGCGCAGGCTGCAGCCGCTCGCCGCGCGCCTGCTGCCCGCGCGACGCCCGGCGCAGGCCTACGCGGCGGGGCTGGTATGGGGCTGGCTGCCCTGCGGGCTGGTGTACGGCGCACTCGCCGCGGCGGCGTTCGCCGGCGGGCCGGCCGCGGGCGCGCTGGCGATGCTCGCCTTCGGCCTGGGCACGCTGCCCAACCTGCTTGCCGCAGGGCTCGCGGCGGCGCGCCTGCGCGCCTTCACCGCGCGGCGCGCGGTGCGGCTCGCCGCCGGCGCGCTCGTGTTCGGCTTCGGCGCCGTGGGCCTCGCGCAGGCGGCCGGGCTCGCGGGGGGCTTGCGCAACAGCTTGCTTTGCCTATGAAGGAGCGACGATGGAAGACGCGATGAGCAAGGCGGTGCGCATCCTGCGCGACGAGCACCGCTCGATTTCGGCCGTGGTGTCCTCGCTCGAGCAGCTCGCGCGCCAGGCGCGCGACGGTTCGGTGAGGCCGGATTTCGCGGTGTTCCGCGCGATGCTCTACTACATCGACGCCTTCCCCGAGCGCCAGCACCACCCCAAGGAGGACACGCAGCTGTTCGCGCGCCTGGCGGCGCGCGCTCCCCAGGCGAAGGGCCTGCTCGAGGAGCTCGTACGCGAGCACGCGAAAGGCGCCGAGCTGATCCGCGAGCTCGAGCACGCGGTGCTCGCGCTGGAGCAGGACTGGCCGAAGGGCGCCGAAGCGTTCGCCGGGCGCGTGTCCGCCTACGCCCAATTCCACCGCACGCACATGCGCACCGAAGAGCAGCAGGTGCTGCCGCTCGCCGAGCGCGCGCTCGCGCGCGAGGACTGGCAGGCGATCGCCGCCGCCTTCGCCGAGAACGCCGACCCGCTGTCCGGCGCGCCGGTCGACCGCGGCTTCGAGGAGCTGCTCGCGCGCATCGTCTCGACCGCGCCCGAGCCGGTCGGCCTCGGCCGGCGCTGGAGCAAGAGCCCGTCCTGACCCCGCTCAGCCGAGGTACCCGCGCGGGTCGAACTTGGACTCGTCGCGCAGCGCCTCGAAGAGCTTCCTCTCGCGCTCGCTTAGCACGCTCGGCACCGCGACCGAGAGCACCGCGTACAGGTCGCCGGCGCCGCCCGCGGGCCGCGGCAGCCCCTTGCCGCCGAGACGCAGGCGCTGCCCGGCCTTGGAGCCGGCCGGAATCCGCAGCGAGACGCGCCCCTCGAGCGTCGGGATCTCGATCCTCGCGCCGAGCGCGGCCTCCCAGGGCGCGACCGGCACGTCGAGGTAGAGGTCGTGGTCGTTCACCTTGAACAGCGGGTGCGGCTGCAGCGCGATGTTCAGGTACAGGTCGCCCGCTGCTGCGCCCTTGCGGCCCGCGCCGCCCTTGCCGCGCAGGCGCAGCTTTTGCCCGTCGGTGGCGCCTTTCGGGATGCGCGCCTGCACCGTGTGACCGGGGCCGAGCTCGAGCGTCACCTCGGTGCCGCGCGCGGCGTCCTCGAGCCTCAGGTGCACCGTGACTTCGTAGTCGCGCCCGCGGCGCGGGCCCGCGGCGCCGCGCATGCCGCCCAGCGAGGCGAACAGGTCCGACAGGTCGATGCCGCCCAGGTCCTCGAAGCCGCCGGCCTGGAAGCGCTCGGCCCAGTCGGGCGGCGGGCGGAAGTCCTGGCCCGGCCGGTAGCTGCCCAGGCCGTCGTAGGCGACGCGCTTCTCCGCGTCCTTGAGCGTCTCGTAGGCCTCGGACACTTCCTGGAAGCGCGCCGTGGCGTCGGGCTCCTTGGACACGTCCGGGTGGTACTTGCGCGCCAGGCGCCGGTAGGCCTTCTTGATCGCCTCGTCATCGGCGTCGCGCGGCACGCCGAGGATCGAGTAGTAATCCTTGTATTTCATACGCCCGGAAGAAGATGGGGGCGGGCGGCCCCGCTTTCCAGTTCAGGCCGGCTTGGCCGCGCAGGCGGCGCAGCGCCGCACGAGCGGATCGGACTCCAGGCGCACGTAGGGGATGTCGGCGCCGCAGGCCTCGCACACGCCGTAGTCCGGCGTGTGCAGGCGCGCGAGGCCCGCGCCGAGCTCCGAGAGGCGCGCCTGCATGATCGCCTGCAGGCGCTCGCGCTGCTCGATGGTGAGATAGTGGTAGTGGGTCGTCACTGCGGCGTCGTCACGGCGCGCCTAGCGGCACACGAGCACCGGCACCTTGGAATGCGTCAGCACCTTGGTCGTCTCGCTGCCGAGCAGCAGGCCCGAGAGGCCCCTGCGCCCGTGCGAGGCCATCACGATCAGGTCGCACTTCTTCTTCTTCGCGCTCCTAACGATGCCTTGCCAGGGCTGATCGTCGGTGAGCCAGGCGGTCTTGCAGGCGACCTGCGCGCTCCTCGCCTCGCGCTCGACCACGGCGAGCGCCTTGGCGGCTTCCTTCTCCGAGAGCTCCTTGTAGCGCCGCGGCGTGATCTCGGGCACGTAGATCGCCGCCTCGCCGTACATCGGCGGCACGTAGGGCGGGATCACGTACACCCCGGTGAGCCGCGCGCCGACCTGCCTGGCGAGCGCGGCGGCGGCCTTGACCGCCTTGGCCGACAGGCGCGAGCCGTCGGTCGGGACGAGGATGTGCTTGTACATGGCTGCTCCTTGTTGTCGTTGGTCTTGCGGCGGCGCCTATTCTAGACGTGCTGCCGCACCTTGCCGTGCGCGATTTCGGCGAGCCGCTCGCGGTCGAGCAGCGTCACCTCGCGCCGCGCGACGCGCACGGCGTCGCGCTGGCCGAGCTCGCGCAGCAGGCGCGAGAAGGTCTCCTTGGTGACGCCCAGGCGCGCCGCGATCACGGTCTTGGTGGCGGGCAGGCGCACCGTCACGGGCGCCATCGCCTGCGGCTCGGCGAGCGAGTCGAGGTAGGAGGCGACGCGCTCGAGCGCGCCGTGCAGGCTGGTCGCCTCGACATCGGCGACCATGTCGTTCATGCGCTGCGAGAGGTTCGCGATCAGCTTGCGCGCGAAGCCCGGCTCGCGGTCGATCATGCCGTTTATCGCACTGACCGGCAGCAGCACGAGCAGCGAGTCCGCGAGCGCCACGGCGTCGAGCGGCATCGGCGTCTCGAGGAACGCGGCGGGCTCGCCGAAGATCTCGCCCGGCCCCACCAGGCGCAGGATCTTCTCTTCGCCCGCGTCGCCGCGCAGCGAGAGCTTGACCATGCCGTAAGCGACCGCCATCAGGCCGTGCAGCTTGTCGCCGCGATGCACGATCAGCGCGCCGCGCCGCACGTGCTGCGTACGCGCCTGGCGCGCGAGCTCCGCCAGGTGCATGCGGCTCACCTGCCGGAACATCGGCAGGTTGGCGATCACGCCTTCGACCAGGTTGCCGTTGCTTGCACTCATCGTTCGAGATGCTTCCTAGCGCCAAATGCTCGCACGCCTGCGCGGCCGGGATTTGAGACAGATCAAGTTTTGCCGTTCGCGGCTGGGGCAAGATGACTGCGCGATGCTGAAGATCGGCGGGCGCGAAGCTCTGCCGCTGGTACAGGGCGGCATGGGTGTGGGCATCTCCGCCCACCGCCTGGCGGGCGCCGTTGCGGGCGCCGGATGCGTCGGCACCATCTCGAGCGTCGACCTGCGCCGCCACCATCCCGACCTGATGCGCGCCACCGGGCGCTCGCGCGACCGCGCGGCGATCGAGCAGGCCAACCTCGTGGCGCTCGACCGGGAGATCCGCGCCGCGCGCGAGCTCTCGGGCGGCCGCGGCGCGATCGCGGTAAACGTGATGCGCGCGGTGTCGCAGTATGCGGGCTACGTGCGCCAGTCCTGCGCGAGCGGCGCGGACGCGATCGTGGTGGGCGCGGGGCTCGCGCTCGACCTGCCCGAGCTCACCAGCGAGTGGCCGCAGGTGGCGCTGGTGCCGATCGTCTCGGAGGCACGCGCGGCCTCGCTCATCGTACGCAAGTGGCTCAAGCGCGGGCGCGCACCCGACGCGATCGTGGTCGAGCACCCGCGCTACGCCGGCGGGCACCTGGGCGCGCCGAGGATCGGCGAGGTCGCCGACGCGCGCTTCGACTTCGCGCGCGTGCTGCCCGAGATCCGCGCCGCGCTGCACGAGCTGGGTCTGGACGCCGAGCGCATCCCCCTCATCGCCGCGGGCGGCGTCAACTCGCGCGCGCGCGTCGAGCAGGTGCTCGGCGCGGGCGCCAACGCGGCCCAGGTCGGCACCGCCTTCGCGGTCACCGCGGAGTGCGACGCGCACCCGAACTTCAAGCGCGTGCTGGCGCAGGCGCGGCCCGAGGACATCGTAGTGTTCATGAGCGTCGCGGGGCTGCCCGCGCGCGCGGTGCGCACGCCCTGGCTCGCCGGCTACCTCGAGAAGGAAGCGGTGCTTGCGCGGCGCGCAAACAAGCGCCGATCCTGTACGCTCGCCTTCGACTGCCTGGAGCACTGCGGGCTGCGCGACGGCAACCCCAAGATGGGCCAGTTCTGCATCGACCACCACCTCGCCGCCGCGCTGCGCGGCGACGTCGAGCACGGACTCTTTTTCCGCGGCTCGGAGTCGGTACCTTTCGGCGCGGAGATCCGCCCGGTCGCCGACCTGGTCGAGCTGCTGCTCAGGCCCGCGGCGCGCGCCTGAAGCGGGCCGCGCGTGGGCGCGTCGGCCTACCTGATCGCCAAATCGCTGCACGTCGGCGCGGTGGTGCTGAGCCTCGCGGGCTTCGCCGCGCGCGGTGCGCTCATGCTCGCGGGCTCGCGCCTGCTCGAGGCGCGCTTCGTGCGCGTCGCGCCGCACGTGGTCGACACGGTGCTGCTCGCGAGCGCGCTGTGGCTCGCCTGGCTGATCGGGCAGTACCCGTTCGTCGAGGGCTGGCTGACCGCGAAGGTGCTCGGGTTGCTCGCCTACATTGTGCTCGGCTCGATCGCGCTCAGGCGCGGCAGGAGTCGCCGGGTGCGCCTCGCCGCATTTGCCGCCGCCCTCGCCGCGGCGGGCTACATCGTGTGCGTGGCGCTCGCGCACGACGCGCGCGGCCCCTTCGCGCTGCTCGGCTAGAATGGCGCCCATGAAGATCCTCCTCGCAGTGGACGGTTCGAAGCCTTCCCTGGACGCGACGCGGAGCCTGATCGAGCACGCCGGCTGGTACCGCGAGACGCCCGAGGTCGAGCTGGTGCACGTGCACCTGCCGGTGCCCAAGCTCCCCGGCGTGAGCCGCTTCATCACGAAAGCGCAGCTCGCGCGCTACTACGTGGACGAGGGCGAGGCGCAGCTTGCCCGGGCGAAGAAGCTGCTCGCGGCTGCGGGCGTCGCCTTCCGCGCGCGCGTGCTGGTCGGACCGATCGCCGAGACGATCGCCAGGCACGCGCGCGAGGCGCGCTGCGACCTGATCTTCATCGGCACGCGCGGCATGACCGCCGCCGGCAACATGCTGCTCGGCTCGACCGCCACCAAGGTGCTGCACCTGGCGAGCGTGCCGGTCCTGCTGGTGAAATGAGCGCGGCCGCGGCCGCCGCTGCCCCCTGAACCCCCCGCCCGAGCGCTGGCGCGAGGACTGGACGCTCGCCGGCGGCGAGCGTGTCGTGTGCCGCCCGATCCGGCCCGACGACGCGGCGCTCGAGCAGGAGTTCGTGCGCGGGCTGTCGCGCGAGTCGCGCTACTTCCGCTTCCTTGCGGCGATCGAGGAGCTCACCCCGGAGATGCTCGCGCGCTTCACGCGCATCGACTGGCCGCGCGAGCTGGCGCTCATCGTGACGCACGGCGCGCAGGGCCGCGAGCGCGAGATCGCGGTGGCGCGCTACATCGCGCTGCCGCACGCGGGGGACTGCGAGTTCGCGCTCGCGGTCGCGGATGCCTGGCACGGCCACGGCGTCGGCCACCGGCTGATGCAGACGCTGATGCGCTTCGCGCGCGAGGCGGGCTTCGCGCGCATGGAAGGCTACGTGCTCGCCGCCAACCACAAGATGCTCGAGCTCATGCACGCGCTCGGCTTCTCCTCGCAGGCGAGCGGCGACGGCGGCGCGCTGCGCCTGGTGAGCCGCTCGCTCGCGGCGCCCATCGAATAGAATCGGCGGCACGCAGAGCCGCTAGCGATGGACTTCGCCTTCACCCCCGAGCAGGAGCAGATCCGCGCGGCGATCGCCAAGGTTTGCGCGCACTTTCCCGACGAGTACTGGCTGAAGAAGGACAAGGAGGGCGGCTTCCCGGACGAGCTGCACCGGGCGCTCGCGCAGGACGGCTGGCTCGGCATCGCCATGCCGGAGGAGTACGGTGGCTCCGGGCTCGGCATCGCCGAGGCGGCGGTGATGATGCAGGCGATCAGCGAATCGGGCGCGGGCTTCTCGGGGGCGTCGGCCGTGCACATGAACATCTTCGGCCTGAACCCGGTGGTGGTGTTCGGCAGCCACGCGCAGAAGAAGCGCATGCTCCCGGGGCTGATCGCCGGCCGCGAGCGCGCCTGCTTCGCCGTCACCGAGCCGAACACGGGCCTCAATACGAGGAGCCTCAAGACGCAGGCGGTGAGAAAAGGCGACCGCTACCTCGTCACCGGGCAGAAGGTGTGGATCTCGACCGCACAGGTCGCCGAGAAGGTGCTGCTGCTCACGCGCGCGGAGGCCGGGCTCACGCTCTTCTACACCGACTTCGACCGCAAGTACGTCGAGGTGCGCGAGATCGACAAGATGGGGAGAAAAGCGGTCGACTCGAACCAGGTGTTCTTCGACGGCCTTCCGGTGCCGGAGGAGGACCGCATCGGCGCGGAGGGCAAGGGCTTCGAGTACATCCTGCACGGCATGAACCCGGAGCGGATCCTAATCGCCGCCGAGTCGGTCGGACTCGGGCGCTGCGCGGTCAAGCGCGCCGCGCAGTACGCGAAGGAGAGGATCGTCTTCGACCGCCCGATCGGCAAGAACCAGGCGATCCAGCACCCGCTCGCGAGGAACTGGATGATGCTCGAGGCGGCGAACCTCATGACGTTCAAGGCCGCCTGGCTCTACGACGAGAACAAGGCCTGCGGCGCCGAGGCGAACGCGGCCAAGTACCTGGCGGGCGAGGCCTGCTTCGACGCCTGCCAGCAGGCCGTCATGACGCACGGCGGCTTCGGCTACGCCAAGGAGTACCACGTCGAGCGGTATCTGCGCGAATCGCTCGTCGGGCGCATCGCGCCGGTGAGCCCCCAGCTGATCCTGTGCTTCATCGCCGAGCGCGTGCTCGGCCTGCCGAAGTCCTACTAGCCGTCAGGCGAACCTCAGGAAAGCTTCACGCCCGCGTCACACGCGGCGCGTAGCTTTGCGGCTCCAAGTCACAAGACGAGAAAGGACAACGTGATGCCATCTTCATCGTCCGCGCGGCTGGTCGCGGCAGTGCTCGCGTCGGCCATCAGCGTTTCGGCCTACGCAGGCAGTTCGATCACCGGCGCCGGCAGCACCTGGGTGTATCCGCTGGTCGCCAAGTGGTCGGCCGAATACGCGAAGAAGACCGGGACCGAGGTCAATTACCAGTCGATCGGCTCGGGCGGCGGCATCCAGCAGATCAAGGCCGGCACGGTCGCCTTCGGCGCGAGCGACAAGCCGCTGACGTCTGAAGAGCTGGCGGCGTCGGACCTCGTCCAGTTTCCGACCGCGATCGCCGGCGAGGACCTCGTCTACAACCTGCCGGGGATCAAGCCCGGGGAGATCGTCCTCTCGGGGCCGGCGGTCGCCGAGATCTATCTCGGCAAGATCAAGAAGTGGAACGATCCCGCGCTCAAGAAGCTCAACCCGCACGTGAAGCTGCCGGATATCTCGATCGCGGTCGTGCACCGCTCCGACGGATCCGGCACCACGTTCACGTTCGCGGACTACCTGTCCAAGGTGAGCCCGGAGTGGAAGGAGAAAGTCGGCGCCGACACCTCCGTCAACTGGCCCACCGGCGTCGGCGGCAAGGGCAACGAGGGCGTGTCGGCCTACGTGCAGCGCATCAAGGGAGCGATCGGCTACGTCGAATACGCGTACATCATCGAGAACAAGCTGCAGTACGCGCGCATGGTCAACTCCGCCGGCAAAGTCGTCAGCCCGAGCCTGAAGGGCTTCCAGGCCGCGGCGGCAAACGTCGACTTCACCAAGGCGAAGGACTTCTACGTGATCCTCACCGACCAGCCGGGCGCAGAGTCCTGGCCGATCTCGGGCTGCACCTGGCAGATCCTGCGCAAGAGCGCGCCCAAGGAGACCAACGAGGACGTGGTCAAGTTCTTCGACTGGGGCTTCGAGCACGGGCAGGACATCGCCAAGTCGATCGCCTTCGGGCCGCTGCCGCCGAGCACGGTCGCCGCGATCAAGGACTACTGGCAGAGCAACCTGGGCATCTGAGAAATACCCGCCGCGACCGGCTGCTCCAGCCGGTCGAGCGGGCTCTTCACGCCGCGCGCGCCGCGGTTTAGCACGTGCGTGTAGATCATCGTGGTCGAGACGTCCGAGTGCCCGAGCAGCTCCTGCACCGTGCGGATGTCGTGCCCGCGCTCGAGCAGGTGCGTGGCGAACGAGTGGCGCAGCGTGTGGCAGCTCACCGGCTTCACGATCGCCGCTGCGGCCGCCGCGCGCTTGATCGCGCGATGGAGTGTGTCCGGATAGACGTGGTGGCGCCGGATCACGCCCGTCCCCGGGTCTGCGGAGCGGTTATTCGACGGAAAGACGAACTGCCAGCCCCACTCGTAGCCGGCCCGCGGATACTTCCGGGCGAGCGCGTGCGGTAGCGACACCTCGCCCAAGCCCTCCGCGAGATCGCGCCGGTGCAGCAACCGCACCCGGCCGAGGTGCTCCTGCAGCGGCTGGATCACGCCTTCCGGCAGCATCGTCACGCGATCCTTGCCGCCCTTCGCGTCGCGCACCAGGATCTGTCGGTACGCGAAGTTAACGTCTTTCACGCGCAGCGTCAGGCATTCGATCTGCCGCAGGCCCGAGCCGTACAGAAGGCTCGCCATCAACCACTTCACGCCGTGCAGCCCGCCGAGCAGGCGCCTCACCTCGGCCTCGGTGAGGACCGTCGGCAGGCGAACCGGGCGCTTCGCGCGGGCGATGCCGTCGAGCCACGGCAGCTCCTGCCCGAGCACCTTCTGATAGAGGAACAACAGCGCCGAAAGCGCCTGGTTCTGCGTCGCCGCCGCCACGTCGCGCTCCGTCGCCAGCCACGACAGGAAGGACTGCACCTCCGCGCCGCCCATCTCGGCAGGGTGGCGCATGCCGCTAAAGCGGATGAACCAGCGAATCCAGTACCAGTAGGTCTTCTCGGTGCGGCGGCTGTAGTGCCGCGAGCGGATCGCGTCGCGTACCTGATCGATTAGCCGCCGTTTTTCCCGGTCGTCCGGCGGTATAGCGGATTCCTTAGGCGTTTCAGCGTCTTGTCCCATTTCCAGCCGGATATCCAGCTTTAGAAAATTGCGTAAAGAACCTAACGTGTTGATTCAAGGTTCCGTTGACGCGGGATTAGCTGATGCCGACGATGTTATCTGGACACTTTTCGTATCCATATAACGTTGGGTGGCAATTCGCGGCCAGGCGTAGAATCGCGGCAACTGTCGAGGTCACTATGCATTTCACGATCGAGCACGAGCGAGAGGAAGACGGCCGCTGGCTGGCGGAAGTGCCTGAACTTCCTGGAGTTCTTGCGTACGGCGCTACTGAGAAGGAAGCAATGGCAAAGGCCCAAGCGCTGGCTCTACGTGTTCTTGCCGAGCGCCTCGAGCACGACGAGGCCGGACCTCAGCCCATCTCTATCTCTATCGCGGTGGCATGAGCAATTGGCCTTCGTCGAAGGCCAATCGTGTTCTCGCAGCTCTCTACCGGATTGGCTGGACGCTCAAGCGCCAATCCGGATCGCACAAGACTCTCTCTAGGCCTGGTTGGCCCGACGTGGTCTTCGCGTTCCACGACCGCGAAGAGATCGGCCCACGAATGCTTGCGCGTGTCGCCAAGCGCACGGGCCTGACTCCGGACGATCTATGACCGCAGCGCATTGCCACCCAACAGCGCCGTGGAACCCGACGCGCGCAATTGCGGCGCGCGCGGTTCACGGCGAACGTTAGGCGTCATAAAGCGTTATGCGCAAACTCGTATCCTCGGGCTCACCATTCGAACCAAAGATCGGGTTTTCTCGAGCGGTGAGAATTGGTCCGCTTGTTGCGATTTCGGGCACAGCGCCAATTGCTGCCGATGGCGGGGTCGCGGCCCCCGGCGATGTCTATGGTCAGACGAAGCGATGCCTAGAGATTATTTCCCAGGCGATTGGTAACGCCGGGCTCGGGCTTGAGAGCGTCATTCGTACTCGCGTGATGCTCACCGATATTTCTCGCTGGGAAGAAGCAGCACGGGCGCATGGGGAGGTGTTCTCTGGTATCAGGCCTGCTTGTACATTCGTGGAGGTGAAAGGGCTGATCAACCGGGATTGGCTGGTGGAAATCGAAGCCGACTGTGTCGCCGATATTGACGCCTAACCCCGCGGCCTACCCGGAGCCTCTGACGCTGCGTACCCTATCGCACCCTTCATCTTGTCGGCCCGGTGGCCGCGAACGTTAGATGGCTTTTTAAGCGTCTTGACGTTTAGACGTCTAAGCGTCATAATGCCGCGCATGGATAGCCAAAAACGCGCCACTGTCTATTTCGAGGCCGATGTGCACCGGGCCCTGCGCTTGAAGGCGGCGGCTTCGGATCGTTCAATCTCCGATATGGTCAACGATGCGGTTAAATCCGCTCTCGTCGAGGATGCCGAGGATCTTGAGGCATTCGCCAAGAGGAAGAACGAGAAGAGCGTGTCCTTCGATACGTTCGTGCAGGGTCTAAGGCGGCGTGGCCGGATATAGGCTGCTGATCAAGGCCTCGGCTACAAAAGAGTTCGAGGCAGTCGGCACCAAGACCGATCGACAGCGCATCGTCGCAAGAATTCTGGCCGTGGCGGCGGATCCCAGACCGAAGGGTTCAGAGAAGCTCGCCGGCTACGCTGATCGCTACCGCGTGCGACAGGGAACCTACCGGATCATCTACCTCGTTGACGACGAGCGCCGCGAGGTCACGATCTTCAAGATTGGACATCGGAAGGATGTTCACCGGTAAGCCGTCTAACCGCGTGATCGACCGCGACGCCAGGAGGCGCTGCGCGCTTCCTGCCCTGCGTCATTGCGGACGTTAGGCACCACAATGAGGCTTTGGTCGCTTCATCCTCAGTATCTCGATCCGCAAGGATTGGTCGGACTCTGGCGAGAAGCGCTCTTGGCTCGCGCGGTGCTGCGGGGAGAAACGAAGGGCTATCACCATCATCCGCAGCTTCACAGGTTCCAGTCCCACACCTCCCCACGCCAAGCCATCTCCGCCTATCTAAGTGCTGTATACGCGGAGGCCGTATCGCGAGGTTACGCTTTTGATCGCGTCAAGGTTGGGCCCGTGCGCCGGGTAGCGCGGATCGGCGTCACTCGCGGGCAGCTGGCGTACGAATGGGAGCATCTTCTTACGAAGCTCGCGTCGCGCAATCCGGCTCATTATCGGCGGTGGCGCTCAGTGCGGCTACCCAAATGCCACCCGCTGTTTCGTTGCCGGCCAGGTGAAATCGCGCATTGGGAGCGCGTTGGTGCCTAACAGCGTGGCCCACCCGGAGCCGGAACTCGCCGCGCCAAGTGTTTGCTCTTTTGCGGCCGCGCGCAGGTGGCCGTGAACTTCAGGCCGCATGTAGCACCCTCTCGCCCAGGGCGAGGACCCTAGACGGTGCAAAGTGCACTATGGAGGCTCCATGAACAACAGCGACTCCCCGGCACAGGCTCCGCATGGTCCGAGTTCCACCGCATCAAACTTCCGCGTAGCGCAGCTTTGGCGCTATCCCGTGAAGTCGCTTCTGGGTGAGCGATTGCCCTCGTTGCACGTAATCGGCGACGGAGTGGACGGCGACCGCATGTGGGGCATTCAAGATCGCAGCGACGGGCGGGTTCTCACGGCACGGCGGGAACCGCGCCTACTCTTCGCCTCGTCGCGCATGACCGCGCAGAGTTCCCTTCCCGTGATCACGCTGCCCGATGGACGGGAACTTGTTGGAACCGGTCCAGCGACAGATGCAGCGCTTTCAGCATGGTTGGCCAAGCCCGTCACATTGGTGAGCGCGGCCGACTGCGACGCAGCACGCGCCGAGTACTTTGCCGATGCCACGGACGACACGAGCCGGGCTATCGAGTGGACCATGCCCAGGGGTCGCTTCGTCGACGCGTTCCCCGTACTGCTAATGACCACCGCCGGATTGCGTGGCAGTGCTGTTGCCTATCAGGGCGGCGTCTGGGACGTGCGTCGCTTCCGCCCCAATATCTTGGTGCACCTCGATGGCGAGGGATGGCTTGAAGACGCCTGGGCGGAACGTCGGTTGATTGTCGGTTCAGCCCGGCTGCTGCCCCGACGGCGATGCATCCGCTGCACGATGGTCAACCGAGCCCAGCCAGGACTGGTCAGGGATGTGAACATCTACAAGACGCTTCATGCAACCCATGGAGGCGAAGCCGGCATGTGGACCCAAGTTGTCGAACCGGGAGTCATTTCGGAGGGCGACTTCCTTCAGGTCGCGTAGCCAATGCGGCCCAGCCCCTCGATCGAGGCGAGGCGCGACACCGTTGTGCCCGGCTCACCTCGGACGCTAGCAGTCTGAGTGCCCCGCGAAGCAGCATGAAGGTCTAGGCGAGAGGAGAACTTGCGTGGCGGAACGGCAACTCTCATTCGATGCGGCGAAGTACAAGAACGCGCAGCGAGAGCAATGGAACAAGGACGGCGCAGCATGGCGACGCTGGAATCCGACTTTGGATCGTTGGTATGGCGAAGTTACACGCCAGATGCTCGACGTGGCCCGCATTCAGCCAGGTCAGCGCATCCTCGACATCGCCGCCGGCGCCGGCGAACCGGCTGTCAGTGCCGCCGAACGAGTTGGCCCTGGCGGTTACGTGCTGGCGACCGACATCTCCGAAGGGATCGTCGAACTTGCGCTCCTGGTCGCACGTGAACGTGGACTCAAACAGGTTGAGACTCGCGCCATGGACGGCGAAAAGCTGGATCTCCCTGACGCGTCCTTCGATGTGGTGCTGTGCCGGCTTGGTCTGATGTACATGCCGCACCCCGTGACAGCGCTAGGCGAGTGGCGCCGTGCCCTGAGAGCGGGCGGCCGGGTCGCGGTCGTTGTCTTCTCCACGCCCGATCGAAACAGTTGGGGCGCCATGCCGGCCTCCATCATCCGCCGGCGCGCGCAACTCCCGCCTCCCGTTCCGGGGCAACCCGGACCGTTTAGCCTTGGCGGTCCCGGGGTGCTCGAAGGCGTCTTCCGTCAAGCGGGATTCGCCAACCCCAAGGTTCGCGCCGTGTCGGTGCCCCACCGAATGACCAGTGCCGCCGAGTACGTGCGGCTCGCCCGAGAAGCCTTCGGTGCATTCAATGCCATGATGGCTCACCTGTCCCCTCGAGAACGGGAGTCCGTGTGGATCGAAGTGGAGGGCTCGATGCGTAGTTTCGAATCGCCAGGCGGATTCGAGGCGCCGGGTGAGTGCCTTGTCGCTGTGGCCACGAAGTGATCGTACGCAGACTGTTAAACGTCTCATGTGAGTCGGCATGCCCACCCGGGTCGTAGCATCCTTCGACAGTCCTGCCGGCGACCATTGCGTCGATGTCTTCGTGCGGGAAGACGGCACCTTCGGCTTTGAGGAATACCGCAGGGATCCCGAGGACATGAAAGGATGGTTTCCTCTCCATCGTTACTCGGGCCAGGTCTTCGCCAGCGAGCGCGATGCCCTCGCGCAGGCGAAAGCCGCGGTCGCGTGGATGGCCGCGGATTGCCGATGACTCCGCCCCTCGGAAAAAGGACGCGGACGGCGGCAAGCGAGCTTCGCTTGCTTGCGTTTCCCTCGCGGAAAAGAGGGCGAGCCCGGAACCATCCGCCAGGCAGATCGAAGCGATGACAAAGGAGCTGCACGACTGGCGGAGCAGGACTCTCGCGCGCGTTCGCGCTCTCATCGAGCAGGTCGACCCGGATGTCGCCGAAGAGTCGAAATGGAGAAAGGCATCCAACCCTGCCGGGGTCCCGGTGTGGTCTCACGCTGGGATCATCTGCACCTGTGAGACCTACAAGGACAAGGTGAAGCTCACGTTTGCCAAGGGCGCCGCGCTCAAGGATCCTTCCCGCCTTTTCAATTCCGGCCTGGAGGGCAACGCCAGGCGCGCCATCGACATGCGCGAAGGCGACACCCTCGACGAGGAGGCGTTCAAGGCCCTCGTCCGTGCAGCCATAGTACTCAATCGGAATACTGCGGCAAATCGGCGATGAAAAAGACAGACGCTCGCTACAGCACGCTCGGCCTGACCCTCCACTGGACGACCGCCGTGGTGGTGCTCGTCGCGTTCATCTACGGGATGGGGGGCTCCGAGACCCGGGTGTACGCGGCAAGCAACGATTTCCAGCGCCAGCTGCACGAGACGCTGGGGCTGCTCGTCTTTTGCCTGGTGCTGATCAGGATCGCCTGGCGAGCGGCTGCGACGACGCCCGAGCCGCCGCCGTCGCCGCGCTGGATGGCTCTCGCAGCCAAGGCGGTGCAGCTGGCGATGTATTGCCTGCTCGTGGCGCTGCCCGTCACCGCCACGCTCGGGGCCTGGCTCGAAGGCCATCCGCTCACGTTCCTCGCGGGGCTCCGCATCGGCCCGCTCCTGCACGAGTCCCACGGCGTCGGGGCCACCATCGCCACGGTCCACACCTGGCTGGGCGACGCGATCATGTGGCTCGCCGGCCTGCATGCCTGCGCCGCGCTGTTCCACCATTTCGTGCTCAAGGACGGGGTTCTCGCATCCATGCTCCCGAGGTGGATGCCGCTTCGCCGTCAGGGTTGAGCCGGACGACGATGCACTCGCGATGTTGAGACTTGATGAGCGACGCGCGATTCGCGCGGTCGCCTGCTTCGAGGCGTTCAAGGGCGTGCTCGTCCTCGTCGCCGCGACGGGCGTGCTGTCTTTTGTGCACCGCGGCCTGTATCACGCGGCGGCGGTGCTGATCGCGCACACGCACCTGAACCCGGCCGCGAGATACCCGCAGATCTTCCTCGACGCGGCCGCCAGGCTGCAGGATGCGCACCTGTGGCTGCTCGCCGCGGGCGCCGCGCTGTACTCGCTGGTGCGCTTCGTCGAGGCCTGGGGGCTGTTCTTCGAGAAAGCCTGGGCGGAGGTGCTCGCCGCGGGCAGCGGGGGAATCTACGTGCCGCTCGAGCTCGCCGAGCTCGTGCGCAGGCCGACCTTGCACGGCGCACTGTTGCTCGCGCTGAACGTCGCGGTCGTCGCGATCATGCTGCGCGCGCTGTACAGGCGGCGCGCGGACCAACCGTCCTCTTCCTCACGCCGGTGACGCCCCGCTCGGTCGCTCGCGCCGCGGCGCGGGCTTGCGCCGCCTGAGCATCAAGTAGATGCACAACGCCGCGGCGGCGAACAACAGGTGCTCCAGCGCGTGCCCGCTCACGCTGCCGGAGGTGAGCGCGAAAATCTCCAGGTCCCAGGCCCCGGCAAGCCTGGCGAGGATGTAGAGCGCCAGGCCGTACGCGAGGAAGTGCCGCTGAGTGTAGGTGCGGCGAAACAGCAGCAGCACATACGGCAGGCACACGAGCGGCAGCAGGCGCACCCAGAAATACAGCCGCAGGTCGCCGCTTTCGCGCCACCAGAGCAGGCTCGCCAGGCCGGCGAGCAGCGCCGGCCCGAGCAGCCAGCGCTCGAGCCGCTCGCCCACCTGCTCGCTCACCAGGGCGACCAGCAGGGCGCTGAACGCGATCGTCATCGGCAGGCGCTCCCAGAACAGCGTGGCGTCGGCGGGCGCCCAGTGGTAGTAGCCCGAGCCGAAGGTGGCGAGCGCGATGCCCGCGAAGAACACGAACCAGGACGCGCCGCGCGGCGGGCGCCGCGGGCCGAGGCACAGCAGCATGCCCGCGACGCCGACGAACACGAACGGCAGGGCGGAGGCGACGTCGAAGAAATGCGGCACGCCGAGCAGCCGGCGCTGGTCGGCGAACTCGTGGAAGGCCGGGTCCTGGGCGATCGGCCCATCGGCGTAGATGCGCGCGAGCAGCAGCAACGGGATGGCGACGAGGAACGCGTGGCGCCAGTGGCGCGGCGCCTTGGCCGGCGCCTGCGCGCCCATCTCCTGATCCGCTCCCGGCCTCATTCGATCGCCTTGCACGGGTATTTCCCCGCACCGAGAGCATCTCCCTCGCAGGCCGCGCACGCGCGGCCATATTGCTCATAGTCAGTCATAAACCGTCTGGACGGCGTGCGGCGCGCCGCCCAGCAGACCGAGCTCGAGCGCGCGCCACACGGCAGCGCGCCCCGAGCGTACGCCGAGCTTGCGGTACAGGTTCTTCACGTGGCTGCGCACCGTGTGCAGCGACACGCCGAGCGCGTCGCTCGCCTGCTCGTAAGTTCGCCCACACGCGAGCAGCCGCAGCACCTGGACTTCGCGGCCCGTGAGCTCCAGTCGCGCCGTCGGGATGTCGATGCTCATCGCTTGTCTCCTCTGTCTTGTTCGTCGGCGGCCCACGCGGCCGTCGCTGCCAGCTTCCGCCGGGGCGGCCCCGAAACCGCTTACCGCCGGCTTACCGATCGCTTACCGGCGTCGCGTGCCCTGTTTGGCCGAGCCTGCGTGCCGCGGGCTGCTAGCATCCACCCGATGAACCGCTTACGCGCCTGCACGGCTGCCGATCTGGACACGATCCTCGCCGTGGTGAACGACGCGGCGCAGGCCTACCGCGGTGTCATTCCCGCGGACCGCTGGCATGAGCCGTATATGCCGCGCATCGAGCTCGAGGCGGAGATCGCCGCAGGCGTGCGCTTCTGGGGTTGGGAGGAGGGCGGCGAGCTCGCCGGCGTGATGGGGCTGCAGCACAGGGGCGAAGTTGACCTGATTCGCCACGCCTATGTGAGGACGCGCGACCGCCGGCGCGGCATCGGCGCGCGGCTGCTAGCGCACATCGAGAGCCTGAGCGCGCGGCCGATCCTGATCGGCACCTGGGCCGCCGCGGCCTGGGCGATCCGCTTCTACGAAATGCACGGCTATCGCGTACTCGCGCGCGGGGAAGCCGAGCGGCTGCTGCGGCGCTACTGGAGCGTTCCCGAGCGCCAGATCGCGACCTCGATCGTGCTCGCCAGCGCGCGCTGGGAAGCGAAGTGAAAGTGGTACGCTTCGGCTGCCTTGGCTGACAGCAGACCAGCTCACATGCCGGAAGCGACGGGCGGAGACACTGCGGACGGGCGCATTGCGCGCGCGCTCGAGGACGGGCTGTTCCTGATCGGCATCGACCGCCCCGCCAAGCTGAACGGCTTTACGCCCAAGATGATGCGCGAGCTCGGGCAGGCCTACACCGCCTACGAGCGCGAGAGCGCGGCGCGCTGCGCGCTGGTGTACGCCGAGGGCGCGCACTTCACCGCGGGGCTCGACCTGCCGAAGATGGCGCCGCACCTGGGCGCGGAGCGGCTGCCCGCCGGCGAGGGCGACATCGATCCCTTCGGGTTGCGCGCGCCGTTCCGCTCGAAGCCCGTGGTGTTCGCCGTGCACGGCATCTGCTACACGCTCGGCATCGAGCTGATGCTCGCCGCGGACGTCGTGGTCGCGTCCAGCGACTGCCGCTTCGCGCAGCTCGAGGTGCGGCGCGGCCTGATGCCGACCGGCGGCGCGACGCTGCGCATGCCGGAGCGCGCCGGCTGGGGCAACGCGATGCGCTGGCTGCTGACCGGCGAGGAGTTCGACGCGGCGACCGCTCTGCGCCTCGGCTTCGTGCAGGAGGTCGTGCCCGCCGGCCGCCAGCTCGAGCGCGCGCGCGAGATCGCACGCGCGATCGCCGCCCAGGCGCCTCTCGCGGTGGCGGCGGTGATCGCGAACGCGCGCAGCGCCGCGCGCGAAGGCGCGCCGGCGGCAATCGCGCAGTTCGGCGCCGCGCAGCGCGCGCTGCTCGCGAGCGAGGATTTCCAGGAGGGCCTGCGCAGCTTCAGGGACAAGAACGCACCGCGCTTCCGCGGCCGCTGACGGGGCCGATGGGCGGATCGCACAGCCAGTTCAGACTCCTCGCCGAGCGGCGCTTCGCGCCGTTCTTCTGGACGCAGTTCTTCGGCGCGTTCAACGACAACGTACTGCGCAACGCGCTGGTGATCCTGATCACCTACGAGGCGGCTCGCTACGCCGGCGCGGGCTCGCCGCTCGCCGGCATGCCCTCTGGGGTGATCGTGAACCTGGCGGCGGGCCTGTTCATCCTGCCCTTCTTCCTTTTCTCGGCCACCGCCGGGCAGATCGCCGAGCGCATGGACAAGGCGCTGATGGTGCGCGCCATCAAGGCGGCGGAGATCGGCATCATGGGGCTCGCCGCCTGGGGATTCGTCGCGGGGAGCCTCGCGCTGCTGCTCGGCGCGCTGTTCCTGATGGGCATGCACTCGACCTTCTTCGGCCCGACCAAGTACGCGATCCTGCCGCAGACGCTGGACGCGACCGAGCTGGTCGGCGGCAACGCGCTCGTCGAGGCGGGCACCAACGTGGCGATCCTCACCGGCACGATCGCAGGCGGCCTGCTCGCCGCGCTGCCCGGGATCGGCCCCCAGGCCGCGGCGGCGAGCGGCATAGCGTTCGCGCTGATAGGCTTCGGCGCGAGCCTCGCGATGCCGCGCCTCGCGCCAGCGGCGCCCGGGCTGGCGATCGACTGGAACCCGGTGCGCGAGACCTGGCGCAACTTCCACTTCATCCGCGGCAACCGCGCGGTGTTCCTGTCGATCCTCGGCATCAGCTGGTTCTGGCTGTACGGCGTGGTGTTCCTGTCGCAGTTCCCGCAGTTCGGCAAGGACGTGCTGCGCGGCGGCGAGCACACCGTCACCGCGCTCATCGCCACGTTCTCGGTCGGGGTCGGCGCCGGGTCGCTGCTTTGCGAGCGGCTCTCCGGACACAAGGTCGAGATCGGGCTGGTGCCCTTCGGATCGATCGGCATCACGCTGTTCGGCGCGGACCTGTTCTTCGCGGCGCAGGCGCTTTCCACGGGCGGCGGCGAGGCGCGCGTGTTCGCCGACCTGTTCCTCACCGGAGCCTTCGGCGGACTGTACATCGTGCCGCTGTACGCGTTGGTGCAGTCGCGCACCGAGCCGGGCCACGTGTCGCGCGTCGTCGCCGGCAACAACATCCTGAACGCGCTGTTCATGGTGGTCGGCTCGCTGGTGACCATCGCGCTGCTCGAGGCGGGCGTGACGGTGAACTGGATCCTGCTCACCGCGGCGCTGATGAACGCCGCCGTGGCGCTCTACATCTACCTGCTGCTGCCCGAGTTCCTGATGCGCTTCATGGTGTGGCTGCTGATCCACTCGGTGTACCGCCTGGACAAGTCCGGCCTGGAGCGCATCCCGGAGGAGGGGCCGGCGCTGCTGGTGTGCAACCATGTGTCCTACGTCGACGCGCTGGTCGTCTCGGCGGCCTGCCGCCGGCCGATCCGCTGGGTGATGGACCACAACATCTTCCGCGTGCCACTGCTCAGCTTCTTCTTCCGCACCGTGCGCGCGATCCCGATCGCGTCGGCGAAGGAGGACGCACAGGCGCTCGAGCGCGCCTACGACGAGATCGCGCAGGCGCTCGCCGCGGGCGAGCTGGTCGGCATCTTCCCCGAAGGGCGGCTCACTTCCGACGGCGAGACGGCCGAGTTCCGCGGCGGCGTGGGGCGCATCCTCGCGCGCACGCCGGTTCCGGTCTTGCCGATGGCGCTCTCGGGACTGTGGCAGAGCCTGTTCGCGCGCAACCGCGACAAGCTGCGCCACGCCGCGCGGCTCTTTCCCAAGGTGCGCCTCGCGGTCGGCGAGCCGGTGAGCGCACTGGCCGCCACGCCCGAGGCGCTTCGCGCCGCGGTGCTCGCGCTGCGCGGCGAGTGGCGCTAGGCTTGCAGGCGATGGGCGCCGAACAGGACTATCGCGAACAGGCGCTGAAGCTCCTGCCGTGGATCTGCTCGCGTTGCGCGCGCGAGTTCCCGGCCTCGCGGCTGCACGAGCTCACCGTGCACCACAAGGACCACGACCACACGAACAACCCGCCCGACGGCAGCAACTGGGAGCTGCTGTGCCTGTACTGCCACGACAACGAGCACATGCGCGAGCTCGAGGCGGCGGCGCGCGGCCCGGACGCGGGCGCGAGCGAGCCCGCGCGCGCGACCCACAAGCCTTTCGCGGCGCTCGACGCGCTGCTGAAGGGCAAGCGCTGAGCGCAAGGGCGTGAAATCCTCACCGCCCCCGGTGCACCAGATCTCGCTGCGCCTGCGCGAGCTGGGGCAGATGTTCAACTCGATGGACCCGACGCCGTTCCACCACCGCGATCTCGACCCGGACGCCGAGGAGTTCATCGAGAGCTGGGCGCAGGAATTCCCTTCCGGCAGCCGCTTCCAGCTGATCGTCCACCTGGCGCAGCCGGCGAAGGAGCCCGATCCGTCGGCGCTGCTCACCGAGGCGATCCACAACTTCTACGCCTACAAGGCGCAGATAACCGGGCGCGAGCTGCACCGGCTGCTGCGCCTGGGACGCACGAGCCTGCTGGTCGGCGTAGGCTTCCTCGCGCTGTGCACGCTCGGCGCGCGCGCGGTCGGCACGGTCGCGGCAGGGCCCTACGGCGACATCGCGAGCGAGGGGCTGGTGATCGCGGGCTGGGTGGCGATGTGGCGCCCGATCCAGATCTTTCTCTACGAATGGTGGCCGGTCGTGCGCCGGCGCAGGACCTACCTCGGCCTGGCGCATACCCAGGTGCGCGTGATCCAGGGGAGCTGAGCATGGGAAAAGTGATGCTGGTCACCGGCGCGAGCCGCGGCATCGGCGCGGCCACCGCGCGGCTCGCCGCCGCGCGCGGCTACGACGTGGGCGTCAATTACCTGCGCAACCGCGCGGCGGCCGAAGCGCTGGTCGCCGAGATCGCGCGCGCGGGCGTGCGCGCGCTCGCGCTGCAGGCCGACGTGAGCGCCGAGGGCGAGGTCGCGCGCATGTTCGATGCCGTGCAGCGCGCGCTCGGGCCGGTCGCGGCGCTGGTCAACAACGCCGGCATCCTCGAGCGCCAGATGCGCATGGAGGACATGACGCTCGAGCGCTTCGAGCGCGTGCTGGCGGCGAACCTCACCGGCAGCTTCCTGTGCGCGCGCGAGGCGGTGCGCCGCATGTCGACGCGGCGCGGCGGGGCGGGCGGCGCGATCGTCAACGTCTCGTCGATGGCGGCGCGGCTCGGCGCGCCGGGCGAGTACGTCGACTACGCGGCCGCGAAGGGCGCGATCGACGCGCTCACCGTGGGCCTGGCGAAGGAGGTGGCGCGCGACGGCATCCGCGTGAACGCCGTGCGCCCGGGGCTCATCTACACCGAGATCCACGCTTCCGGCGGCGAGCCGGGCCGCGTCGAGCGCCTCAAGGACGCCGTGCCGCTCGGGCGCGGCGGCCAGCCCGAGGAGGTGGCGCGCGCGATCCTGTGGCTCGCTTCGGACGAGGCCTCGTACGTCACCGGCAGCTTCGTCGACGTCTCCGGCGGCAGGTAGCGGAGTAGAATCGCTGTGCCAGTCGAACGGGAGGCCGCCATGACGAAGCGTGACGAATACGTTCGCAAGCTGAAGAATCAGCTCGATCAATGGAACACCGAGGCCGCGAAGTGGGAGCAGAAGTCCAAGAGCGCGCAGATCGAGATGCAAGCCGAGTATGACAAGTATCTCGAATCGTTCCGTTCGCGGCGCGACGAGGCGGTGTACCAGCTGCGTCAGCTGCAGGCCGCTTCGAGCGAGGCGTGGATGGACATGATGCAGGGCGCGGACACCGCCTGGCGCGCGATGGGCGAGGCTTTCGTGAAAGCGCGCTCCCATTTCGAGAAGAAATGAGCGGAAAGAAATGAGCGAGGCGCTGCCCGTCGTCGGGCGGGGCTTCTGCTTCGAGGACCTAGCGCAGGGATTCCGCTTCCGCACCCACCGGCGCACGATCAGCGAGGCCGACGTGTCGGCCTTCGTCAATCTGTCCTGGCTCACCGAAGAGCTGTTCACGGTAGCGGACGACCGCGGGCGCAGCATCAAGGGCCGCGCGGTGCCGGGCGCGCTGGTGTACGTCTTCGCCGAAGGGCTGCTGCTGCCGACCATGCAGGAGACGGGGCTCGCCTTCCTGGGCGCGACGCTCGAGGTCAGGCGGCCGACCCTGGTCGGCGACACGATCCACGTCGAAGGGGAAGTGATCGAGCATCGCCTCACCTCGAAGGGCGATCGCGGTCTGGTGCGATTTGCCAACAAGGTCCTCAACCAGAACGGCGAGGCCGTGTTGGAATACAACCCGCTACGCCTGCTGAAACGCAGGACCGACTGACGCGCCGAGGGAGTACGAAATGGTGACGATCGCGGGAGGTAATCGCCGCACCCTGCTGCTGGCGGGGATCGGCGTCCTGGTGCTGGCGGCCGCCGGGGCGGCCTGGTATTTCCTCGGCCAGGAAGTGCCCCCGCCGCCCCCGGCGGCGCGCGTGCAGCCGGCCAAGCCCGCGCCTAAGCCCGCTCCCAAGCCTGCTGCGCCCGCGGCGGCGCAAGCGCCGGTTCCGCAGACCGCAGACGCCGCGATCGCCGAGGTCATCGCGCGCTCCGGGCTGGACGGCTTCGCGAAGAACTACCGCTCGGGCGTGCTGCAGAGCATCGACGCCTCCGCGCAGGCCGGCGGCAAGCTCGACCCGGCCGACGCGCAGGCCCTCCGCGACGCCGCCGAACGCGTGCTGGCCGACGACAAGATCAACGACCTGCTCGCCGGGCAGCTCAAGCGCAGCTACGACGCCACCCAGTTCGGGCGCTTCATCGAGCTGCTGCGCCAGCCGATCAACGAGAAGATGACCAAGCTCGAAGCGCAGGCTCCGCAGCCCGAGGCGGTCAAGCAGTACCTGGAGGGGCTGAAGGCGAAGCCGCCCACGCAGGAGCGCAGGGACCTCATCCAGCGCGTCGACCTGGCGAGCGGCGTCTCCGAGTGGGCCGCCGACATGTCGGTGGTCTCGGTGCGCAGCGTTGCCGAAGGCGCGCTCGCGGCGAGCGGCAAGTCGAGCAAGGAGACGCTGGCCAAGGTCGAGCGCGACATGGTGCAGCTGCGCAGGCAGATGCAGGTGCAGGTGCAGAACCTGCTCTTCTACACCTACCGCGAGGCGAGCGACGCGGAGCTCAAGCAGTACGCCCAGCTGCTCGAGAGCGAGACCGGACGCTGGGGCACGACGATGATCGCCAACGCCTTGCGCAACGTGATCCAGACCAGCGGACGCGATCTCGGCAGCGAGATCGCCAGCGCGGCCGTCGCGCAGCGCGAGGCGAAACAGGCGAAGAAGCCGGCGACCGCCGTGGCGGAAGCGCCCAAGGGCGCCGCAGCCGAGGCGCCCAAAGAGGCCGCCGCCGAAGCGAAGCCGGCCGCACAGGGCGAACAGGCTGCGCCCAAGGAGCAGCCCGTGCCGACCGGCTACCAGCGGGCGCCGAACCTCCCGGTGCTCTACCCGCACTACAACGACATCGTCTCCGCGGTATGGATGGGCGACCTACAGTCCGCGCTGCAGCTGCTGAACGACGGCAAGGATCCGAACGCGCGCGACAAGGACGGCAATACCGCGCTCATGATCGCCGCGAAGCGCGGCGACCTCGACATGGCGCGGCTGCTGCTGCTGAACGGCGCGGACGCGAACGCCGCACGGCCCGACGGGCCGACTCCGCTCGCGCTCGCCCAACGCAACGAGAACCAGGAGATGGTGGGGCTGCTGCGGAGCCACGGCGCGACGCACTAGCGAGATGGGCGCGCCGCCGCTGCACGGGGTCCGCGTCCTCGAGCTGGGCAGCCTGATCGCCGGGCCGTACTGCGCCAAGACGCTCGGCGATTTCGGCGCCGAGGTGATCAAGATCGAGCCGCCGGGCGAGGGCGATCCCCTGCGCCGCTGGCGGCGCATGAGGAACGGCACCTCGCTGTGGTGGCAGGTCCAGTCGCGCGGCAAGAAATCGGTGACCGTCGACCTGCGCCGTCCCGCGGGGCAGGAGATCGTGCGCGCGCTCGCCAGGCGCTCGCAGGTGGTGATCGAGAACTTCCGCGCCGGCGCGCTCGCGAAGTGGAACCTCGGCTGGGAGACGCTCTCGAAGGACAACCCGCAGCTCGTCATGGTGCGCGTCTCGGGCTACGGGCAGAGCGGGCCGTACAGCCACCGGCCTGGCTTCGCGGCGATCGCTGAGGCGATGGGGGGCCTGCGCTACGTGACCGGCTATCCCGACCGGCCGCCCGTGCGCCCGAACCTGTCGCTCGGGGACACGCTCGCCTCGCTCTACGGCGTGATCGGCGCGCTGCTCGCCCTGCTGCACCTGAAGAACGGCGGCGGCGGCCAGCTGATCGACGTCGCGCTGTACGAGTCGGTGTTCAACGTCATGGAGAGCCTGCTGCCGGAGTACGACGCGGACGGCTTCGTGCGAGAGCGTTCGGGCAGCAGCCTGCCGGGCATCGCGCCGTCCAATCTCTACCCCTGCAAGCACGGCGGCTACGTGCTGATCGCGGGCAACGCCGATGCGCTCTACCGGCGGCTGATGACCGAGATCGGGCGGACAGACCTGCGCGACGACCCGGCGCTTGCGCGGAACGACGGGCGCGCGGCATGCTGGTCGACAGCGTCGCCGGCGACGGCGAGCCGCTCAAGCAGCCGGGCATCGTGCCCAAGCTCTCGGCCACCCCGGGCGCGGTCGGAGGCCCGGCGCCCGGGCTGGGCCAGCATACCGACGAGGTGCTCGGCGATTTGGGCTTTACTGCGGAGAAAATACGGGAACTCCGCAAAGAGCGGATCATCTGATATTTTCCGGCCATGATCGACCACATCGACCACATCGTCCTGACCACGCGCGACCTGGAAGGCTGCATCCGCTTCTATCGCGACGTGCTCGGCATGAAGCTCTCGACATTCGAAACGCCGCAGGGCAGGCGCATGGCGCTCGGCTTCGGCGCGCAGAAGATCAACATCCACGAGTGGGGCAAGGAATTCGAGCCGCGCGCGCATGTCGCCGCGCCGGGCGCCCTCGATCTGTGCTTCATCGCCGCGCTGCCGCTCGAGGAAGTGGAGCGGCGCCTGCGCGCCGCGGGCGTGCCGATCGTCGAGGGCCCGGTGATGAAGACCGGCGCGGTGTCGAAGATTCGGTCGCTGTACGTGCGCGACCCGGACCTGAACCTGGTCGAGATCTCGGTGCCCGCCGAGGCCGGCCGATGACCGCGCAGCTCGACAACCTCAACGTCGCGGCGCTCGACGACCTGCCCTCGCCCGCGGAGGTGCGCGCGCGCCTGCCGCTCTCGGAAGGCGCGGCGAGTACGGTGCTCGCGGGGCGGGACGCCGTGCGCGCGATCCTCGACCGAAGTGACCCGCGCCTGTTCGTCGTCGTCGGCCCGTGCTCGATCCACGACCCGCGCGCGGCGCTCGAGTACGCCGGGCGGCTCGCCGCGCTCGCGCGCGAGGTGCAGGAGACGCTGCTCGTCGTGATGCGCGTGTACTTCGAGAAGCCGCGCACCTCGGTCGGTTGGAAGGGCTTCGTCAACGACCCGCGCATGGACGACTCGTTCCGCATCGACGAGGGGCTGGTGCTGGCGCGCGAGCTGCTCATGCGGATCGCCGAGCTCGGGCTGCCGGCAGGAACCGAGGCGCTCGACCCGATCTGCCCGCAGTACCTGTCCGACCTCGTGTCCTGGTACGCGATCGGCGCGCGCACCACCGAGTCGCAGACTCACCGCGAGATGGCGAGCGGGCTCTCCGCGCCGGTCGGCTTCAAGAACGGCACCGATGGCGGGCTCGACGTGGCGATCAACGCGATCCAGTCGGCGAAGCGCCCGCACGGCTTCCTCGGCGTGAACCAGGCCGGGCGTACCGCGGTCGTGCGCTCGCGCGGCAACGCCTACGGCCACCTGGTGCTGCGCGGCGGCGGCGGGCGGCCGAACTACGACACCGTGAGCGTGCGCCTGGCGGAAGCCGCGCTCGTGCGCGCCGGCCTCGCGTCGAACGTGGTGATCGACTGCTCGCACGCCAACTCGATGAAGGATGCGGCGCTGCAGCCGCTCGTGCTGCACGACGTCGTGCACCAGATCCTGGAAGGCAACCGCTCGATCGTCGGGCTGATGCTGGAGAGCAACCTCTTCGCCGGCAACCAGCCGATCCCCGAAGATCGCTCCAAGCTGCGCTACGGCGTCTCGGTCACCGACGCCTGCATCGACTGGCCGACCACCGAGCAGACGCTGCGCCGCGCGCACCGCGACTTGGCCGGCGCGCTGCGCGCGCGTTCCTAGTTACCGGGCGATAACAAACCGGCGACCCGCGGACATCGCGGGGTTACCTCGTTTCCCCAGGATGCGTTCCGTGCACTGCAACCACGGGAGACGAACATGGACCGCGACGAATACCTGATCGAGGGAGCGCTTCCGCTCGCGCGCAGCGAAGAGCTGCGCATCGTCGACGGGCGCGGCCTCCTGATCCACGTCTGGCAGGGTTCGCTCTGGATCACCCAGGAGCGCGACCAGCGCGACATCGTGCTCGAGGCGGGCGACTCGTTCCGCCTGGACCGCAAGGGCGTGGCGCTGGCGACGGCCTGTGACGATAGCGTGCTCGCGCTCGCTTCGCCGCACGAGAAGCGTCCCGCGCGCGAGATCTTCGTGCGCGCGGCGCGGCCGCGCACCGGCCGCGCGCAGGAAGCGGCGCACCGCGGCGGCCTGGTGCCCCATGCGGCTTGAGGACGCGCGCGGCCTGACGCGCACCTGACGGCCGTGCGTATAATCGACGCGTCGCTCGGGAGGAGGGCCGCGATGGCTCAATCGACGCGCGTGCTGATCGTGGAGGACGATGCCGACGTGCGGGACACGATGGCCGAGTACCTGTCGTCGCACGGCTTCGCGGTGGATACCGCCGAGGGCGGCGACGCCATGCGCGCCGCGCTTGCGAGGAACGTGCCGCAGCTGGTGCTCCTCGACCTGATGCTGCCGGGCGAGGACGGCCTCAGCCTGGCCCGCAGCCTGCGCGAACGGCACGACCTGGCGATCATCATGGTGACCGCAGCCGACTCGGTGGTCGACCGCGTCGTGGGGCTCGAAGTCGGCGCAGACGACTACATCGCCAAGCCCTTCGACCTGCGCGAGCTGCTGGCGCGCGTGAAGAGCGTGCTGCGCCGGGCGCGTCCCGGCCCTGGCGGAGCGGCCGGGACGGCGCGCACCGTCAGCGTGGGCGGCTGCTCGCTCGATCTCGGCGCGCACCGGCTGCTCGATGCGGCGGGCGCCGAGGTGCCGCTCACCAGCATGGAATTCGATCTGCTGCGCATGTTCGTCGAGCACCCGAATCAGGTGCTGTCGCGCGACCAGCTGCTCAACCTCACGCGCAACCGCGACTGGGAACCGTTCGACCGGTCGATCGACATCCGCATCGCGCGCCTGCGCCGCAAGCTCGGCGAGGACCCCGCCAAGCCGCGCCTCATCAAGACGGTTCGCGGCGCCGGCTACTGCTACGTGCCGGCCAAGTAACCGGCGCGTTTCGATTGTTTCAGTCCGGTAACCGCCCTTCGCGCGCGCGGCGCCGTCGCCTAGACTGACTGGGTGAAGTCGCACGAGCCCAACCGCACCGAAGAGGCGCTGCGCAACGCGGCGCTGGCGGTATCGACCGCCGCGGGACCCGGCGTGTTCCGCGAGCTGGTGCGCTCGATCGCGCAGATCCTCGCGGTCGACATCGCCTTCATCGCGCTGCCCAAGCCCGGAGACTCCTGCCGGCTCAAGATGCTCGCCTACTACGCCGACGGCCGGATGATCGACGACTTCGAGTATCCGATCGCCGGCACGCCCTGCCAGACGGTGGTCGGCAAGCAGTTCCGCTGCTACTCCTCCGGGCTGAAGGAGCGCTTTCCGCTCGACGCGGACTTCATCGAGCTGGGCGTCGAGGGCTACGCCGGCTATCCGCTCACCGACGCGCGCGGCGAGGCGGCCGGGCTGATGGTCGTCGCCACGCGCCGGCCGATCACCGAGCCGGAGCTGATCGAATCGGTGCTCAAGATCTTCGCCGCGCGCGCGATGGTCGAGCTCGAGCGCGAGCGCGCCGAAGCCGCGCTGCGCGCGAGCGAGGAGCAGTACCGGGCGATCTTCAACGCCTCGTTCGACAGCATGATCATCCGCACGCTCGAGGGCGAGATCGTCGACGCCAACCCCGCGCTCCTGTCGATGTACGGTTATTCGCGGGAGGAGCTGATCGGCAGGACCTTCGGCCCGATCATCCCGGAGAAGCTCGCCGGCCCCTACCGCGCCTACCTCGCCGAGGTCGCCGCCGGGAGGCCGGTGCGCACCGAAACCCGCCTGCCGCGCAAGGACGGTACGCAGGTGCACATCGAGGTGCTCGGCTCGCTCGTGACCTACAACGGCAAGCCGCACGTGCTTTCGGTGGCGCGCGACATCACCGAGCGCAAGCGCGCCGAGCAGGCGCTGCGCGCGAGCGAGGAGCAGTACCGCGCGATCTTCAACGCCTCGGAGGACGCACTCGTGCTGTGGGACTCGAGCCTGCGGAGAGTCGACATCAACCCGGCCTACGAGCGCCTGTACGGCTGGACGCGCGAGGAGGTGATCGGCCGGGGCCATGAGGCGCTCGGCCTGCCCGCGGATTATGCCGAGCCGCGCCTGGAGCTCGTGCGGCGCACGCTCGCCGGCGAGACCTGCCGCGTCGAGCTCGAATCGCTGCGCAAGAACGGCGAGCGCTTCCAGGCGGACATCCGCACGATCCCGGTGCAGCACCGCGGCGAGCCGCACGTGCTGGCGATCGTGCGCGACATCACCGAGCGCAAGCGCGCCGAGGAGGCGCTGCGCGCGAGCGAGGAGCAGTACCGGGCAATATACAACGCCACGGCGGATGCGCTGGCGCTGCGCGACGCCGAGTTCCGCATTGTCGACGTGAACGCGGCCTACGAGACAATGACCGGACGGCTGCGAGCAGACGTGATCGGTCAGGTGGGCCTGACGATCAGCGACGAAAGCAGCGGGGTGGACCGGCGCGCATTGCATCTGCGCGCCCTGGCCGGCGAGCCGGTACGCATGGAGACGGAGGGGCTGCGGCCCGACGGCGTGCCGCTTGTGCTCGAGGTGCGCGGCGTACCCGTGACGCATCGCGGCGCGCCGCACGTGCTCTATATCGGCCGCGACATCACGGCGCGCAAGGCGGCGGAGGGCGCGCTGCGCGCGAGCGAGGAGCAGTACCGGGCCATTTTCAACGCCACGGCCGACGCGCTGGTGCTGCGCGACGCGCAGTTCCGCATCGTCGATGTGAACGCGGCCTACGAGTCGATCAGCGGCAGGCGCCGCGAGGAGGTGATCGGGCTCACCGAGCTGACCCTCACGCGCAACGCGGCCGCAGTGGACCGCCGGCGCCTGCATGCCGAGGCACTCGCCGGCAAGCCCGTGGACTTCGAGGCCGACGACTGGCGGCAGGACGGCTCGCGCCTAGTGCTCGAGGTGCGCGGCGTTCCGATGACCTACCGCGGGGAGCCGCACGTGCTGTATATCGGGCGCGACGCGACCGAGGCGAAGCTTGCCGAGCAGGCGCTGCGCGCGAGCGAGGAGCAGTACCGCGCCGTGTTCGACGCCTCGCTCGACGCGCTGGTGCTGAGGGACGAGGCCTTCCGCATCGTCGACGTCAATCCTTCATACGAGAATATGAGCGGCTACACGCGCGCCGAGGTCGAAAGCGCCGACCACGTGGTCGCCAACCCGCCGGAGATCGACGCCGCCGTGAAGGCGCTGCACCGGCGCGCGCTCGCCGGCGAGCCGGTGCGCATGGAAACACAGATGATCCGGCGCGACGGCCGGTCGATCGACATCGAGCTCTCGGGCGTGCGCACCGTGTATCAGGGCAGACCGCACGTGCTGTACGCCGGGCGCGACATCACCGAGCGCCGCGGGCTCGAGGCGCAGCTCAGGCAGGCGCAGAAGATGGAGGCGATCGGCCACCTCACGGGCGGCATCGCGCACGACTTCAACAACATTCTCACCGGCATCATGGGCTACCTCACGCTCGCGGGCGAGCGCGAGGCCGCGGGCAACGACGCCAAGCTCGCACGCCACCTGCAGCAGGCGCAGCACGGCGCGACGCGCGCGAAGGAGCTCATCCAGCAGATGCTCGCCTTCAGCCGCGCGCAGAAGGGCAAGCCGCGGGCCGTGTCGCTCGCCCCGCTCGCCGAGGAGGCAGTCAAGCTGCTC
>DASPRX010000079.1:0-3626 GCA_035624235.1 Burkholderiales bacterium
GTGGCGTTTGGCGATCCGCTTCACGCCCGCGGAGCGCAGCGCCGCGCCGGCGCCGAGCGGATACCACGGCAGGAACGCGATGCCGAGCCGCCGGCAGGCGGCGAGCACGTCGTCCGACGAGCGCTCGCCGACGTTGTACTCGTTCTGCACCGAGACGATCGTCGCGATGCGGCGCGCCGTGTCCAGCTCCGCGAGCGAGACGTTCGACACGCCGATGTGGCGGATCTTGCCCGCGCGCTGCATGTCGGCGAGCGCGCCGACCGATTCGGCGAGCGGCACGCGCGGATCGGGCGCGTGCAGCTGGTACAGGTCGATGCGCTCGAGGCGCAGGCGCTTCAGGCTTCCCTCGAGCGCGCGCCGCAGGTGCGCGGGCCGGCCGTCGGGGTTCCAGGCGTTGCGCTGCGGGCGCAGCAGGCCGCCCTTGGTGGCGATCACCAGGCCCTGCGGATAGGGATGCAGCGCTTCGGCGATCAAGTCCTCGTCGACATGCGGCCCGTAGCTGTCGGCGGTGTCGAAGAAATTCACGCCCAGCTCGATCGCGCGCCGAAAGACGCGGTGCGCGCCCGCCCGGTCGCGCGGCGCGCCCCACACGCCCGGCCCGCACACGCGCATCGCCCCGAAGCCCATGCGGCGCACGTGCAGGTCGCCGAGCCGGATCTCGCCGGCGTCAGCCGCAGTGACCCGTGGCTTCATTCCGGCAGTATACGCATGTACGATTCCGCCTGACGCTGCCGCCCGCACGATGACGCCCACACCGACACCGCAGGCCGACGCGCGCGCCGACATCGAGCCGGGCGCGGCGCCCGGCGAGCTGCGCTGCTCCGGAGGCTGGGTGCTGCACGCGCTCACCGCGCTCGAGCGGCGCGTCGCCGCGCTGCCCGCCGCGCACGAGCGCGAGCTGCGCGTCGACGCTTCGGCGGTCACTGCGATGGACACCTCCGGCGCGTGGCTGCTGGTGCGCACCCTGCGCGCGCTCGAGGCGCGCGGCGCCGCGGTGCGGCTCGAGGGGCTGCGCCCCGAGTTCGACGCGCTCGTCAAGCTGATCGCAGCGCGCGTGCGCGCGGAAGGACCCGTGCAGGCGCGACCGACGGGCCTGCTCGAGCGCGTCGGGCGCAGCGCCTGGGAGGAGACCGTCAGCGCCTTCGGCCTGCTCGCCTTCGTCGGCGAGGGCGCGCTCGCGCTGGCGCGCGCGCTCGCCGATCCGCGGCGCATCCGCTGGCGGCCGATTCTGTACAACATCCAGACCGCCGGCTTCGAGGCGCTGCCGATCACGGGGCTGCTTTCGTTCCTAATGGGCATCGTGATCGCCTACCAGGGCGCCACGCAGCTCGAACGCTTCGGCGCGAACATCTACGTCGTCGACCTCGTCGGCCTGTCGATGGCGCGCGAGCTCTCGCCGCTCATCACCGCGATCATCGTCGCCGGCCGCTCGGGCTCGGCCTATGCGGCGCAGATCGGCACCATGAAGGTCACCGAAGAGATCGACGCGCTGCGCACAATCGGCGTCGGCCCGCTCGACCTGCTGGTGCTGCCGAAGGTGATCGCGCTCATGATCGCGCTGCCGCTGCTCACCGTGTACACCGACGTGATGGGCGTGTTCGGCGGCATGGTCATGGCGGAGCCCAAGCTCGGCATCAGCTTTGGCACCTTCGTCGAGCGGCTCGGCTACGCGGTCAGCCTCTCGTCGTATCTCATCGGCATCGGCAAGGCGCCGGTGTTCGCCGTGATCATCGCGCTGGTGGGCTGCTACCAGGGCTTCCAGGTCACGGGCAGCGCCGAGAGCGTCGGACGGCGCACCACCGTAAGCGTCGTGCAGTCGATCTTTCTCGTGATCCTCGTGGACGCGTTGTTCTCGGTCGTATTCAACTGGCTCAAGCTGTGAGCGACGCGGTCATCGAGATCGAGCGGCTGAAGACGAGCTTCGGCAAGGCGGTGGTGCACCGCGACGTCGGATTCTCGGTCGCGCGCGGCGAGATCTTCGCGCTGGTCGGCGCCAGCGGCTGCGGCAAGTCGACGCTGCTGCGCGAGACGATCGTGCTGCAGCGCCCGCAGTCGGGCTCGATCCGCGTCTTCGGCCAGCAAGTGGTCGGCATGGACGACGAGGCCGCGCTCGCGCTGCGGCGCCGCTGGGGCGTGATGTTCGAGCGCGGCGCGCTGTTCAGCGCGCTCACGGTGAGCGAGAACGTGTCGATGGTGCTCGAGGAGCACACCGATCTCGGCCCGGCGCTGCGCGCCGAGGTGGCGGCGCTCAAGATCGCGCTCACCGGCCTGCCCCCGGATGCCGGGCCGAAATACCCGAGCGAACTCTCGGGCGGAATGCGCAAGCGCGCCGCGCTCGCGCGCGCCATGGCGCTCGACCCGGAGCTGCTGTTCCTGGACGAGCCGACCGCGGGGCTCGACCCCTTGAGCGCCACCGGCATCGACGAGCTGGTGCGCCACCTGCGCGATGCGCTCGGCTTGACTATCATGTTGGTGACGCACGATCTGGACCTGTTGTGGCGCGCCGCGGACCGGGTCGCGGTGCTGGGCGACGGGCGCATTCTGGGGATCGGCACGATGAACGAGCTGTCGAAGTCGGACGATGCGCTTATCCGGGAATACTTCTACGGGCCGCGCGGCCGCGCCGCGCGCGAGCAGGCATGGAATCGAAGGTAAGCTTCGCCGTCGTCGGCGCGTTCGTACTGCTCCTCGGCGCGGCGCTGGTCGGCGGCACGCTGTGGCTGAGCAGCGGCAAGTCATTCCGTCACAGCTACGAGACCTACCTCGTCTACATGAGCGACTCGGTGGCCGGCCTCAGCCCGGACGCGATAGTGAGCTACCGCGGAGTGCAGGTCGGGCGCGTGCGCAGGATCGCGCTCGCGCCGAACAACGGCGAGCTGGTGCGCCTGACGCTCGACATCGACCAGGGCACGCCGATCAAGCAGGACACCATCGCGGTGCTGCGCACCCAGGGCCTGACCGGCATCGCACACGTCGAGCTCTCCGGCGGCAGCCCGTCCTCGCCGCCGCTCCTGGCGAAGCCCGGCGAGAAGTACCCGGTGATCCCGTCCGGCCCCTCGCTGCTCACGCGCCTGGACAGCGCGGTCACCGAGCTGCTCGACAACCTGAACAAGTCGAGCTCCAGCCTGAACGCGGTGCTCGACGCCGACAATCGCAAGGCCTTCGCGCAGACGCTCGCCAACCTCGAGACCGTGACGCACACGCTGGCAGAGCGCTCGCAGTCGATCGACGCCACGCTGTCGAGCACCGCGCGCGCGATGGAAAACGTCGCCAAACTGAGCGGCGAGCTCTCCGGGCTCGTAGATCGCGTGCAGGCGAGTGCCGATCGCTTCGACCGCATGTCGGCCAACGTCAGCCAGGCGAGCTCGAACGTCGCCGACACGGTGCGCGGTGCGGGCGCCGACGTGCACCGCTTCGCCGGCGAGACGCTGCCCGGGACGCGCGCGCTGATCGCCGAGCTGCGCGGCCTGAGCGCCTCGCTGCGACGCTTCAGCGACGAGCTGGAAGCGAACCCCGCCCTGCTGGTGCAGGGCAAGCCGCCCGCCAAACCGGGACCCGGAGAATGACACGCACGCGCCTATTGTTCGCTGCCGCGGCCTTGCTCGCCGCGTGCACTCCGCTCAAGC
>DASPRX010000124.1:0-2017 GCA_035624235.1 Burkholderiales bacterium
GCGTCGTTCGCGCCGCCGCGCACGGTGAAGTCGTCGCCCGCAACGACCACCGGCCGGCCGTCGATCCGCCCGCGCCCGGTCACCAGGTTCGCCGGCGTGAACGCCTCGATGGTGGCGCCGTCCTCGGCGTAGCGCGCCACGCCCGTGAGCGCGCCGATCTCGTGGAAGGAGCCTGAGTCGAGCAGCCGGTCGATCCTCTCGCGCACGGTGAGCTTGCCGCCCTCGTGCTGGCGCCTGACCTTGTCCGGTCCGCCCATCTCGCGCGCCAGCGCTTCGCGCCTGCGCAGCTCGTCGATTTCGCTCTGCCAGCTCATGTGGGACTGGATTGTCGCAGACGATTAGAATGCGCTCCAGAGGGGATCATGCCGGTTCTGAGGCTGCGCTGCGAAGTCGCGGGGCGCGTGGTGCGCATCGAGGCGCGGCCCGGTGTCGCGGTGCAGGCCGAAGACGCGATCCTGATCGTCGAGTCGATGAAGATGGAGATTCCCCTGTTCGCGCCCGCGGCGGGCGTCGTGCATTCGATCCTGGTCGCCGAGGGCGAGGAGATCGCCGAGGACCAGGAAGCCGTCCTACTGGAAACCAGCGCATGAAATTGCTCGCAGGCAAAGTCGTCATCGTCACCGGCGCGGGCGGCGGCATCGGCCGCGACTTCGCGCTCGCCATGGCCGCGCGCGGGGCGAAGGTCGTCGTGAACGACCTCGGCTCCTCCGTATCCGGCGAGGGCAAGGACGCGGGGCCGGCGCAGAAAGTCGTCGCGGAGATCAAGGCGCAGGGCGGCGCCGCGGTCGCGAGCACCGACAGCGTCGCCGACTGGGAGGCCGCCAACCGCATCGTCAAGACGGCGCTCGACGCCTTCGGGCGCGTCGACTGCGTGGTCAACAATGCCGGCATCCTGCGCGACCGCTTCTTCTTCAACATGTCGATCGAGGAATGGAAGGCGGTGATCGACGTGCACCTCAACGGCTCGTTCTACGTCGCACGCGCCGCGGCGCCCTACTTCAAGAGCCAGAACTCGGGCTGCTACGTCAACATGACCTCGACCTCGGGCCTCATCGGCAACTTCGGCCAGGCGAACTACGCCGCCGCCAAGCTCGGCATCATCGGGCTGTCGAAGTCGATGGCGCTCGACATGGCCAAGTACCACGTGCGCTCGAACTGCATCGCGCCCTTCGCCTGGAGCCGCATGATCGGCACCATCCCCTCCGATACGCCCGAGCAGCAGGCGCGGCTGGAGAAGATCAAGCGCATGGATACGGCCAAGATCGCGCCGCTCGCGGTGTACCTGGCGAGCGACCTGGCGCGCGACGTTACCGGGCAGATCTTCGGCGTGCGGGCGAACGAGATCTTCCTGTTCTCGCAAAACCGCCCCTTGCGCTCGGTGCACCGCGCCGGCGGCTGGACGCCCGAGGCGATCGCCGAGCAGGCGATTCCCGCGATGCGCGCGCAGTTCTACGCGCTCGACCGCTCGCAGGACGTGTTCTCCTGGGATCCGATCTAGTTCGGCCGATGAAGAAGAAGGTGCTCGTCATCCAGGGCCTGCACGCCGAGGGCATGAAGCTGCTCGCGGCGCGCGCCGACGTCGAGCCCGTGGTGCTTCAGTCGACCGACGAGGGCGAGATCGTCGCCGCGGCGCGCGACGCGCACGCGCTCACGGTGCGCAGCGCGCGCATCACGCGCGCGGTGATCGACGCGGCGCGCGAGCTAAAGGTCGTGGCGCGCCACGGCGTCGGCTACGACGCGGTCGACGTCGGTGCGCTAAGCGAGCGGCGCATCCCGCTCGCGATCGCGCTGTACGCCAACATGGTGCCGGTGGCCGAGCAAGTGATGTTCATGCTGCTCGCGCTCGCCAAGGAAGGCGCGTTCTACGACGCGGCGACGCGGCGCGGAGACTGGAGCGCGCGCTGGAGCCCGAAGGCCTGGGAGCTCGCCGGCAAGAAGCTGCTCGTGGTCGGCTTCGGCCGCACCGGCTCGCGCGTCGCGCAGCGCGCGCGCGCCTTCGACATGCAGGTGCATGCCT
>DASPRX010000054.1:0-5322 GCA_035624235.1 Burkholderiales bacterium
GACGCGCTCGCTCATCTCGGTGATCACCAAGGTGCACGCGCAGACCGAGCGCGGCCTGCTGCAGTACGTGAAGCGCGCGCTCGGCGACGGGGCGAGCGCCGAGGAGATCCTCGACGCGCTGCTGATGGCGTTTCCGGCGCTGGGTCTTTCGAAGATCGTGTGGGCGGTGGACGTGCTGCTCGCCTCCGACCTGCCCGAATTCCGCCTCGACGCGGTCGGCCCGGCCAGCTGGCACCGGGTCGGCACCATGAAGGAAATCTCCGGTGGAATGACGCGCGTCGAGTGCGAGGGCCGCGCGCTGCTCGTCTATCGCGCGAATGGCGCCACCATGGTGTACGACAGCCACTGCCCGCACCAGCGCACGCCGATCCCGCTCGAGGCGCTCAGCGGGCGCGAGCTGCGCTGCCCGAAGCACGGCTGGACCTTCGACGTGGCGAGCGGCGCCTGCACCGCGAAGGGCGAGCGCCCGCTCAAGCGCTACCCGAGCAAGATCGAAGCCGGGGTGCTGCTCGCCGAGTGGTGAGGCGCGGCCGCGATGCGGTCGTAATAGCGCGCGCGGTACAGGAGCCTTCGGTGCTGCGGCGCGTCGTGAAAGCCGGTGCGGGCGTGCAGCACGTTGTTGCAGACGATCCCCATGCCTGGCTCCAGCCTGAGCCGCAGCACGTCCTCGCCGCCGAGCACGCGCTCGAGCGCGGCGCGCGCGGCGTGCGTCGCGGCGTCGTCCTTCCATGAGATGTTCGTTCCGCGCGCGGTGTAGCGCATGTGCAGCCAGCCGCCGCCGGGCCCGGTGCTGAAGACGGGCCCGGTCTCGGCCTCGCGCGCGACCTCGCCGCTCTCGAGCCGCGGCGGGATGGTCATCGCGTCGGGCGCCGAGAGCGCGCGCACGTGGCCGGGATCCTGGTCGCGCAGGCGCAGGTAGGCGAGCTCGTGGTCGAGCAGCGCGGTCTCGCCGCCCTCGGCCGCCGGCCGCACGCAGTGCAGGACGAAGCCGAGGATGCGGCGCGCGCGCGGGTTGTAGTAGCCGTCGGTGTGCCAGCCGATCGGCCGGTCGGTGTAGGGGATGAACTCGCCGCGGGTGCCCGCGCCGGGCGTGATCGACGAGATGCCGTCGTCATCCGCAAGATAATTGCCGTCCAGGCGCACGAAGCCGAGCTGCCGGCCGAGCAGGCGCGGAATGCTCTTGTCCTCGCGCGTGACCGGCGAGCGGTAGATCGCCATGTTCGCTCGCGCGCAGCTTGCGAGGAGCGCCTCGCGTTCAAATGCCTTGAGATTTCTGGGGTCGATTAGTTCGATGACGTCAAGCCGGGTGGCAGTACAAGAGAGCTTCTTCTCTCGCCACCCGCGATAGGCCTTCACGTCTTCGAGATCAAACGGTCCCGGCATGGCGTTAGCCGGCCTGCGCGAGCAGGCCGTCGAAGGTCTTCTTCAGTGTGCCGAGCACTTCCGGCATCTCGACGTCCATGACCTGGTCCATCACCCAGTGCTGGTCGTGCTCTTCCATCGCCTCGCGGATCTGCGCGCCGAGGTAACGCAGCACCGGGAAGCCCGCGCCAGAGGACGGAATGTCGAAGGAGGCGTAGTCGGCGCCGCGCCGGTTGAGCATGTCGATGAAGTCTGCGCGGGTTCCGCGCACATTGTTCTCCATGGTATCGGCCAGGTGGGCGCCGATCGCCTGCACCAGCGCGCCGCGCCGCGCGTCGTCCAGCCGGCCGTAGGCCCAGCGGTCGCACAGGTGCAGGCCGAGCGCCAGCACCTCGGCGATGATCCTGTAGCCGCGCGCCGGGGTGACGATGTCGTAGTCCGAGCGCGACAAATTGTCGACCAGCTTGTCGGCCAGGCGCCATAGCGTCGAGGCGAGCACGCTCGCGAGCTCCTTCGCCGAGCGCGGCGCCTGCTTCTTGAACCAGACCGTCTTGGCGCGTACCGGCTTCATGCGCGGTGCAGGTAGAACTCCCATTCGCCCGCGCCGGTCTCGCGCGAGGCGGCGAGCCTGACCTGCATGGCGCGCGTCCAGGCGCTCACCTCGTCGCGCGCCGCCGGGCAGCTCGTCAGCAGGCGCAGCACCTCGCCGGCCTTCATTCCGTCCAGCACGCGCCGCGCCTCGAGCACCGGCCCCGGGCACACCGCGCCGCGCATGTCGAGCGTCACCTGTGCGCGCGGCGCCGGTCCCTGGCCCTTGCGGATGTAGAACACGTGGCGCTTGCCGGCCTCGTGTTCGACGCGCAGCAGATCGTTGCCGGTGTGGCGCGCCCAGATGAACAGGTCGTCGCGCGTGCCCGGACAGTCCGACGCGAGCGCCAGCACCTGTCCCGGCGCGAGGTCGTCGACCACCTGCTTCGCGCCTACGAGCGGCGCCGGGCAGGTGAGCCCGCACAGATCGAGCCGGACGTCCGGGCGGGGCAAGTCGGATTCGCTCATGACACCTCCTATGCAGCTAGACCGCGGCGATGGATTTGTACGGCACCACGATGCCGCAGCCGAACAGACGCAGCTCGCCCAGCCCACGCTCCTGCAGCTCGAGCGACACCTCCGCGCTCATGCCGTGCAGCAGCACGCTGAAGCCGCGCCGCGTGCCGGCGCGCGTGGCGATCGCCCCAGGCTTGCCGAGCACCATCTGGCAGGCCGCGACCGCAGTGCCGAACTCGGCCGCGAGCTGCGCCTCGAGCGCCGCGGCGAAGGCCTGCTCCTCCGCAGGGCCGGCGATCACCAGGCGCGAGTACAGCGTGTCGCTCGAGGCGAGCGGCCAGGCCGCGGCCTCGCCGACGCGCAGCGTCTCCGCGCCGACGCGCAGGCTGCGGCCGGCGAGCGAGCGTGCCTGCGCGAGGCGCGCGCGCGGCAGTCGCAGCGCGAGGCGCGCGCGGCGCGAGATGCCGAGCAGGGCACCCTGCATCGGCGCGCCGCGCACCGCGTGGATGCCGGCGTTGCGCTCGGCCGCGAGCCACGGCAGCTCCGCCGTCACCGCGTCGGCGAGCGCCTCGCCGTGGTCCGCCGGCAGGCGCTCGCCGTGCAGCGCGAAGCGCAGGTCCGCGCTGGCGGCGGAAATCTCAAGGTCGCGCTGCATCCTGCTGCCTCGCCCAGGCGGTCATCGCCTCGCCCCAGGCGCGCGCGCTCGCCGGGTCGATGTCGAACACGGTGAAGCGCTTGCCCTCGCGGATGCGCACGCGCAGCAGCGCCATGCCGCCGGGCGCGTGCTCGATCTGCTGCAACTCGATCTGCTGTCCTCCGAGAGGCACGGTCAGGCTGGCAAGGGAACGCGTTTGCGCCATCCGGGGAGTGTCGCGCCAAGGCGCCGCGCGGCGCATTCCCTCCAAGGGAGGGCGTGGCCCTACCCATCCGGGTAGGTGGCCTTCCACCTCCGGGCAGATGGCGCGGACCGCGTCTGTCACTAGCATGACGCAAGCGCGAGAAATCCGTCGCACCGACCGGAGGAGGCCTGCATGACCAAGAAGATGTACGAGACGCCGATGCTCGACGAGCTGGAGAAAGGTCCCTGGCCGAGCTTCGTAGCGGGGCTGAAGCGCCTGGCCAGGGAAAACGACATGGCGGTAGACCTGCTCGGCCAGCTCGAGACGTCGTACCGCAACAAGTTCGGCTACTGGAAGGGCGGCACGGTCGGCGTGTACGGCTACGGCGCCGGCGTGATTCCGCGCTTCACCGAGCTGAAGGACAAGGAAGGCAAGCCCGTATTCCCCGAGGCGGCCGAGTTCCACACGCTGCGCGTGCAGCCGCCCGCCGGGATGCACTACTCGACCGAGGTGCTGAGGAAGCTGTGCGACGTGTGGCAGAAGTACGGCTCCGGGCTGATCGCGTTCCACGGCCAGAGCGGCGACATCATGTTCCAGGGCGTGAGCACCGCCAACGTGCAGCCGGCCTTCGACGAGCTGAACGCGATGGGCTTCGACCTGGGCGGCGCGGGCGCGGCGATGCGCACCTCGATGTGCTGCGTCGGCTCGGCGCGCTGCGAGATGAGCTGCTACGACGAGCAGCGCGCGCTGCGCGAGGTGATCAACTCGAACCTGGACGACATGCACCGTCCGTCGCTGCCGTACAAGTTCAAGTTCAAGTTCTCGGGCTGCCCGAACGACTGCGTGAACGCGATCCAGCGCTCGGACATGGCGACCATCGGCACCTGGCGCGACAACATCCGCACCGACGAGAAGCTGGCGCGCGAGTGGTTCGCGGCGCACGGCATGGAAGAGCTGGTCGACAACGTGGTGACGCGCTGCCCGACCAAGGCGATCCGCGTGCGCAAGGCAAACGGCGAGGCGCCGCCCGCGCACGTCTCGCGCGTGAAGCTGGACGACACGCAGTGCCTGGAGATCGACAACCACGATTGCGTGCGCTGCATGCACTGCCTGAACGTGATGCCGGGCGCGCTGCTGCCGGGCGAGGAGCGCGGCGTTTCGATCCTGATCGGCGGCAAGGGCGTGCTCAAGATCGGCTCGACCATGGGGATCATGGTGGTGCCGTTCATGAAGCTCGAGAGCGACGAGGACTTCGAGAAGCTGAAAGAGCTGGCGCGCAAGGTGCTCGACTTCTTCGCCGAGAACGCGCTCGACCACGAGCGCGTCGGCGAGACGATCGAGAGGATCGGTCTGGCGAACTTCCTCGATGCGGTGGAGCTGCCGGTCGACCCGAACATGGTGCTGTTCCCGCGCATGAATCCCTACGTGCGCACCGACGACTGGGACGAGCAGGTCGCCAAGAGCCGCGCGCCCAGGGCGGCCTGAAGGAGAAGGACACATGGCACAAGCGCAACCGAGGATGCCGGTCGAGCATGGGGCGCCGGACCCGATGCAGTACATGCATCCGTTGATGAAGAAGAACTACGGCAAGTGGATCTACCACAGCCACCCGAAGCCCGGCGTTCTGCTGCACCGCGCGGCGAGCGGCGACGAGATCTGGACCGTCAAGGCCGGCACACAGCGCCAGATGGACCACTACACGATCCGCAAGCTGTGCGACATCGCGGACACGTACGCCGACGGGCACGTGCGCTTCACGACGCGCTCCAACATCGAGTTCATGGTCGCCGCCAAGGCGAAGGTCGAGCCGCTCATCCGGGCGCTGCAGAAGGAGGGCTTCCCGGTCGGCGGCACCGCCAACTCGGTGTCGATGATCGCGCACACGCAGGGCTGGCTGCACTGCGACATCCCGGGTACCGACGCTTCCGGGGTGGTGAAGTCGCTGATGGACGAGCTGTACGACGAGTTCGTCAAGTGCGAGATGCCGAACCGCGTCAAGCTCTCGACCTCGTGCTGCGAGATCAACTGCGGCGGCCAGGCCGACATCGCGATCATCGTGCAGCACACCAAGCCGCCG
>DASPRX010000085.1:0-2436 GCA_035624235.1 Burkholderiales bacterium
CGACCTGGGACAGCGACCTCGAGGCGGGCGTGACGCACTTCGGCACCGGCTGGGTGCGCCTGCTCGGGCGCAAGCCTTCGTCGGACGACGCCGACATCGGCGCCGTGCTCGAGGAGGTGCATCCGGATGACCGCGCGGCGGTGCGCCGAGCCTTCGTCGACGCGCTCAAGGGCGAGGCGCCCACCTTCAGCTCGGAGTACCGGGTGCGCGACGCCGCCGGCGAATGGCGCTGGCTGCATTCCGCCGGCCGGGTCACGCAGCGCGGCGCGGACGGGCGCGCGCGGCGCATGTCGGGCACCGCGGTCGACATCGAGGTGCGCAAGCGCGCCGACCAGGCGATGCGCGAGGCCGAGCAGCGCTACCGCTCGCTGATCGAGCTGCAGCCCGACGGCGTGATCGTGCACAGCGGCGGCCTGATCGAGTACGCGAACCAGGCGGCGGCGCGCATCGTGCGCGCCGGGTCGCCGCGCCAGCTGATCGGCCTGCGGCTGGAGGACTTCGTGCGGCCGGAAGAGCGCGAGCGCTTCCGCGAGCGCCTGCAGTACCTGCTCGCCGGCCCGGGCAGCACACGCTTCGAGGAGCGGCGCCTGCGCGGCGCGGACGGCAGCGACATCGTGGTCGAGGCCGCGGGCGTGTCGTATCTCGAGCGCGGGCGGTTGGTCGTGCAGTCGCTGGTGCGCGACGTGAGCGACCAGCGCAAGGCGCGCGAAGAGCTCGCCGAGCGCGAGCAGCGCTTCCGCGACGTGGTCGAGGCCGCGGGCGAGTACGTGTGGGAGACCGACGCCGAATGGCGCTACGGCTACCTCTCGGCGCGCGTCGAGCACGTCATGGGCTTCCTGCGGCACGAGATGCTGGGGCGCCGGCCGCAGGACTTCATGGTGCTCGGCGAAGCGCGCGCGCTCGAGGACTGGTTCGCGCGCCATGCGCGCGAGGCCAAGCCGTTCCGCGAGCTGGTATTCCGCGCGGTCACCAAAACGGGCGGCGCGATCTGGCTGTCGGTGAGCGGCGTGCCGGTGCTCGACGCGGACGGGCGGCTAAAGGGCTACCGCGGCACCGGCGCGGACATCACGGCGCGCAAGCAGGCCGAACAGCGCATCGAGTACCTCGCTACGCGCGACGCGCTCACCGGACTGCCGAACAAGCTGCTGCTCGCCGATCGGGCGGGGCAGGCGATCCTCGCGGCGGCGCGAGTGCGCGGGCGCCTGGCGGTGCTGCTGATCGACCTGGACCGCTTCAAGCTGGTGAACGATTCGCTCGGGCACCAGGCGGGCGACGCGCTGCTGCGCGCGGTGGCCGAACGGCTGTCCAATACGCTGCGGCGCGAGGACACGCTGGCGCGCCTGGGCGGGGACGAGTTCGTGCTGGTGTGGAACGGGCTGAAGGGCGCGGAGGACGCGGCGCTGGTCGCGCAGCGCATCCTGGACGTGCTGGCGCGCCCGTTCACCGTCGAGGGGCGCACGCTGAACGTGTCGGCCTCGATCGGCATAAGCGTGTACCCCGACGACGGACGCGATTTCGCCGAGCTGCTGAAGAACGCCGATGCGGCCATGTACCACGCCAAGGAGAGCGGGCGCGGCACTTTCCGGCTCGCTTCGCCCGGGCTCATGGCGCGTGCGCTGGGACGGCTGCGCACCGAGAACGAACTGCGCCGCGCGCTGGCGCGCGGCGAGCTCGTGCTGCACTATCAGCCGGTCGTGCGCGGCCGGCCAGAGGCGGGCGGCCGCGTAGTCGGCGCCGAGGTGCTGATTCGCTGGCAGCATCCCGAGCGCGGCCTGCTGCTGCCCGGCGAGTTCATCCCGCTCGCCGAGGAGTGCGGACTGATCCGCGCGATCGGAGAGTGGACGCTCGAGCGCGCGCTGTCGCAGATCGGGGCCTGGCAGCGCAGCCTGCGGGGGCGGCCCTGGTTCGCGCTGAACGTCTCGGCGGCCGAGCTCGCGCAGGGCGAGGCGTTCGCCGCGCGCCTGCGCGCGGCGCTCGCCGCGAACGGCGTCGACGGGCGCAGCCTCGAGCTCGAGCTGACCGAGCGCAGCCTGATGGCGCATTTCGACGAGAACGCCGACACGCTGCGGCGCATCGGCGAGCTGGGGGTGCGCTGCGCGATCGACGATTTCGGCACCGGCTACTCGAGCCTCGCCTACCTGCGCCGCCTGCCAATCGACAAGCTGAAGATCGACCGCTCGTTCCTGCGCGAGCTGGCCACGCATCCGGCCGACGAGAGCATCGTGCGCACCATTACCGTCATGGCGAGGACGCTCGGCCTGCAGGTGGTCGCCGAAGGTGTCGAGACTGCCGCGCAGCTCGAGCGCGTGCTGGCGCTCGGCTGCGAGGAGTGGCAGGGGCACTACTACAGCGTGCCGCTCGAGGCGGCCGAGTTCGAGCAGCTGCTAAGGCGGCGCGAAGCCGCCGCCTCCTGACGAATGCGGCGCGAAGCCGCCG
>DASPRX010000210.1:0-3177 GCA_035624235.1 Burkholderiales bacterium
ATCTTGTCGATCTCGTCGATGTAGACGATGCCGCGCTTCGCCTTGTCGACGTCGTAGTCGCAGTTCTGCAGCAGCTTCTGGATGATGTTCTCGACGTCCTCGCCGACGTAGCCCGCCTCGGTCAGGGTCGTCGCATCCGCGATGACGAAAGGAACATTCAGCAATCTGGCCAAGGTCTGAGCCAGCAGGGTCTTGCCGGATCCCGTCGGCCCGATCAGCAGGATGTTCGACTTGGCGAGCTCGACCTCGTCGTTCTTCGACAGGTGCTTGAGCCGCTTGTAATGGTTGTAGACGGCGACCGCGAGGATTCTCTTCGCCTGGTCCTGCCCGATCACGTATTGGTCGAGGATCTGGCGGATCTCGCGCGGGGTCGGCAGGTCGGATTTGGCGCCCTTGCCGGCCTTGTCGCCGGCGGTCTCCTCGCGAATGATGTCGTTGCACAGCTCGATGCACTCGTCGCAGATGAACACCGACGGGCCGGCGATGAGCTTGCGCACTTCGTGCTGGCTCTTGCCGCAGAACGAGCAGTACAGCAGCTTCTCGGTCGAGGAGGTCTTTTCCGACATTCAGCGCTCCTAGCCAGGTTCCCTTGCCGCCATCACCTTGTCCACCAGTCCGTACTTTACCGCTTCGTCGCCCGACATGAAATTGTCGCGGTCGGTGTCGCGCGCGATCGCGTCCACCGGCTGCCCCGTGTGCTTGGCGAGGATCTCGTTCATGCGCCCGCGCAGATACAGGATCTCGCGCGCGTGGATCTCGACGTCGGACGCCTGGCCCTGGAAGCCGCCGAGCGGCTGGTGGATCATGACGCGCGAGTTCGGCAGGCAGTAGCGCTTGCCCTTGTCGCCGGCGGCCAGAAGAAGCGCGCCCATGCTGGCGGCCTGGCCGATGCACAGCGTGCTCACGTCGGGCTTGATGAACTGCATGGTGTCGTAGATCGCCATGCCGGCCGACACCGACCCGCCGGGCGAGTTGATGTAGAAGAAGATGTCCTTGTCCGGGTTCTCCGACTCGAGGAACAGCAGCTGCGCCACGATCAGGTTGGCGGTCACCTCGGTCACCGGCCCGACCAGGAACACGATGCGCTCCTTGAGCAGCCGCGAATAGATGTCGTAGGCGCGCTCGCCGCGCCCCGACTGCTCGATCACCATCGGGATCAGTCCGAGACCCTGCGTCTCGGGCATGGATTTCTGCCAGATCATGAGCCGCCACCCATCAGTTCGTCGAAGGAAACCGCCTTGTCGACAACCTTGGCTTTCGACAGCACCCAGTTGACGACGTTGCCCTCGAGTGCCAGGCCTTCCATCTCGGACAAGCGCTGCGGCTGCATGTAAAACCATTTTACCACCTCGGCCGGGCTCTCGTAGCCCTGCGCCTCCTGCTCGATCAGCGCGCGCACCTCGGCGGGCTTGGGCTGCAGCTTCTCGCCGCGCGCGAGCTCGCCGATGATCAGGCCGAGCGCGACGCGCCGCTTCGCGGTCTCCTCGAAGGCCTTCGCCTCGAGCTGCACCTGCTCCGGCCGGACGCCGCGCGCATGCAGGTCCGCGGTCGCGCGCTCGAGCAGCTGCTGCGCTTCCATCTGCACCAGCGATTTCGGCAGCTCGAGCTTGGTCGAGTCGAGCAGCGCCTGCAACGTCTGGCTCTTGACGCGCGCATCGATGCGCTTCGCCACCTCGCGCTCGACGTTTGCGCGGATGTCGGCGCGCATCTTGCCGAGGTCACCGTCGGCCACGCCGAGCGACTTGGCGAACTCGCCATCGAGCGCCGGTTGGCGCGGCTCGTCGACGCGCTTCATGCTGAGCGCGAACTCGGCCGTCTTGCCGGCCACCTCCTTGCCCTGGTAGTCGGGCGGGAACGTGACCTCGAACTTCCTGCTCTCGCCCGCCGCCAGGCCGCGCGCGCCCTGCTCGAACTCGGGCAGCATGCGGCCCTCCCCGATCACGAACGCGAAGCCGGAAGCCGTGCCGCCGTCGAACGGCTGGCCGCCGAGGGCCCCCGCGAAGTCGACCGTCGCGCGGTCGCCGTCCCGGGCCGCGCGCTCGACCGCGACGTGCTGCGTGCGCTGCTTGCGCAGGATCTCGATCGTCCGGTCGACGTCGGCGTCGGTCACCTCGGTACGCGGCCGCTCGATCGTGGCCGCCGAGATGTCGCCGAGCCTCACCTCCGGATACACCTCGAAGGTCGCGCTGAACTCGAGCGACTTGTCGTCGCCGCCTTCGCGCTTCTCGATCTGCGGGTAGCCGGCGACCTTGAGATTCGCTTCCTTCACCGCGTCGTTGAAGCCGCGCTGCACCGCGTCGCCCAGGACTTCCGAGCGCACCTGCGTGCCGTATTGCTGCGCCACCAGCTTCATCGGCACCTTGCCGGGCCGGAAGCCCGGCATCTTCACGTCGCGCGCCAGCTTCTTCAGCCGCGCATCCACCTGGCGCTCGATCTCGTCCAGCGCCACCGACACCGACAGGCGCCTCTCGAGCGTCCCGAGCGTCTCCACGTCTCCCGCCATCGCCATCGCTTCCTCAAAGTTGTCGCGCGTCGCGCACGCATCGAGCGCTGGTGCGAAGGGTGGGACTCGAACCCACAAGCGTTTCCGCGCTGGAACCTAAATCCAGTGCGTCTACCAATTCCGCCACCTTCGCGCACACGCTGCGCCCGCAGTGCGATCCATTATACTGCGGAAGGAGCGCAGATCCCGGCGCCGCAACGCGCATTTCCCTTAAGAATCAGTCGGTGCCCGTCGACCATTACGAGAACTTTCCGGTCGCATCGCTGCTGCTGCCGGCCGCGCAGCGCGGCGCGGTCGCGGCCATCTACCGCTTCGCGCGCAACGCGGACGATTTCGCCGACGAGGGCGAGCGGCCTCCCGAGGAGCGGCTCGCGCTGCTCGAAGGCTACCGCGCCGCGCTGCGCGCCATCGCGCGCGGCGAGGAGCCCGCGGAGCCCGCGCTGCGCGACGTCGCGCGCCTGGCGCGCGAGCGCGGCCTCGCGCTCGCGCCCTTCCACCACCTGCTGGACGCCTTCGCGCAGGACGTGGTCAAGCAGCGCTACGCGAGCTTCGACGAGCTGCTCGCCTATTGCCGCCGCTCGGCCGACCCGGTCGGCAGGCTGCTGCTCGAGCTGTTCGGCGCCGCGACGCCGGAGAACCTGCGCGACTCCGACTCCATCTGCACCGCGCTGCAA
>DASPRX010000160.1:0-4865 GCA_035624235.1 Burkholderiales bacterium
TTGAGCTGCGCCGCGCCGCTGCCGCGGCGCGCGGCGTCGCGGTACAGCGCCGCGGCTGCTACCGGGTCGGGCGCCATGCCGCGGCCCTGGTCGTACAACGCGGCGAGCCGCTCTTCGGCGCGCGGGCTGCCGCGCGCCAAGACATGCTGCGCGCGCGGCGGCAGGCTCGCCGCGCAAGCGAGCGCGGGCGCCAGCAATCCGAGCGACATCAATAACGTCCAGCGGCGCATGCAAGGAGCCTAGTCCCGCGTCCTGAAGCGACCCTTAAGGGCGCTCGACGCGGCACAGGCAATACAGGAACTGCTGCTCCGAGTCGGCCGGCGTGCGATGCAGCTCGATGTCGCTCGCGATCAGGCGAAACTGCGCGCCGAACTCGCCGTGCAGCGATCGCGCATCGTAGCGCACCACTTCCAGCCCGCTGCACATCGTCGGCCCCTGCGGCCCGAAGGTTGCGACGATCACGTGCCCGCCCTGCTTCACCGCGCGCGCCACCTGGCGCACGTAGGCCGCGCGCTCGGCCGCGCCGGTGAGGAAGTGGAAGACCGCCCGGTCGTGCCACACGTCGAACGCGCCTGCGGGCAGCGCGGCCTGCGTCACGTCGGCGACCAGCCACTCGACCTCGCGCGCACGCTCGCCAAGGCGCCTGCGCGCCGCGTCGACCGCCGTCTGCGAGATGTCGATCGCCGTGACGTGCCGGAAGCCGCGCGTCAGCAAGTCGTCCACCAGCGTCGACTCCCCCGCGCCGACGTCGACGATCGCGGCGTCGCGGCCCGGAGACACGAGCTCGATCAGGGCGAGCGAGCGCTCGAGGTGCGCCCGGTACCAGCTCATCGCCTCGTGCGGCTTGCTGCGGTAAACCGCGTCCCAATGGTTCCTGGCACCCATCGCGCCTTGCATTATCCTCCCGAACCTATGGACCCGCGCGCCGCGCTGAACGAAAATGCGCTCATGAAGGCAATCCTGCTTGCCGCTGCGCTTCTCATCCTCGCCGGCCCGGCTGCAGCGCGGACGCTCGAGGTGAAGACCGGCCTGCGGGAGACGACGCGCACGCTCACCAGCAAGGAGTGCCTGACGCAGCAAGCGCTCGAGCGCGCGCCCTTCGCGGGCTTCGAGGGCGAGGCGCAGACCTGTGTCGATTCGGTGTTCGAGCACACAGCGAGCCGCTGGCGCGGCAAGAGCGTATGCACGCTGGGCGCGCGCCAGCGCGAGGTCGAGATCGACGTCAGCGCGCTGTCGCCCGAGCGCGTCGAGGGCACCGTGGGGAGCAGGCTTAGCGGCGGCGGCCGCGTCATGACGAGCCAGGGCACGTTCACTGGGCGCTGGCTGGCGGCCGACTGCGGCCGCCGCGACTAGCCCGCGCGCGCCTTGCCCCGGATCATTCGCGACACGCTCATCTCGGTACGCGACCTCGCGGTCGCCGCCCTGCCCTTCGCGCTGCTCGCGCTGGCGCTCCTCGTCGCGGCCTATTTCCTGCTCAAGCCGATGCCGCCCAAGCGCGTCGTGCTCGCGACCGGGCCCGAGCAGAGCGCGTACGCCGAATTCGGCAAGCGCTACGCGGCTGAGCTCAAGCGCTACGGCGTCGAGGTCGTGCTGCTGCCGACGCGCGGCTCGCTCGACAACCTGCGCGCGCTGCGCGACCCGAAGCGCGACGTGGACCTCGGCTTCGTGCAGGGCGGCTCGAGCGAGGTGGCGCGCTCCGTCGACGAGGACAAGAGCGGCGAGCCGATCGAGTCGCTCGGCAGCCTGTTCCTCGAGCCGCTGTGGGTCTTCTACCGCGAGGACGCGGCGCGGGCGCTGCCCGGCGGCACGCTCACCAGCATCGCCCAGCTCTCAGGCTGGCGCGTCAACCTCGGCGCGCGCGGCAGCGGCACGCCGGGGCTGATGCGCAAGCTGCTCGAAGCGAACGGGCTCGAGCGCGAGCGCCTCACCCCCTCGTACCTCGAGCTGACCCCCGCGGTGGTGGCGCTGCTCGACGGCAAGCTCGACGCCATGGCGTTCGCCTCCGCGCCCGAGTCCCCGATGGTGCAGATGCTGCTGCAGACGCCGGGCGTCCGGCTGCTCGAGTTCCCGGAGGCGGAAGCCTTTGCGCGGCGCTTTCCGTTTCTCAACCCGGTGACGCTGCCGCAGGGAATCGCCGACCTGGCGCGCAATGTGCCCGCGCACGACGTGCAGCTCATCGCGGCGACCACCTCGCTGGTGGCGCGCGAGGGCACGCACCCGGCGCTCGAGCAGCTGTTCGTGCAGGCCGCGGCGCGAATCCACGGCGGCGCCGGCTGGATCTCGCGCGCCGGGCGCTTCCCGACGCCGCAGGGCACCGAGTTCCCGCTCGCGGCGGAGGCGGCGCGCTTCTACCGCACCGGGCCGCCGCTGCTGCAGCGCTATCTGCCGTTCTGGCTCGCCAACCTGATCGACCGCATGTGGGTGGCGCTGTTCACCATCATCGCCGCGCTCATCCCGCTGTCGCGCATCGTGCCACCGCTGTACCAGTTCCGCGTGCGCCGGCGCATCTTCCGCTGGTACCGGCAGCTGCGCAGCGTCGAGGCGCAGGTGGCCGACGCCTCTGCGCCGCGCGCGGACCTGATCGTGGAGCTCGACCGGCTCGACGCGCGCGCCGCCCGAATCACCGTGCCGCTCGCCTACGCCGACGAGCTGTACAACCTGCGCGGCCACATCGCGCTCATACGCGCGCGGCTCAGTCCCTGAAGCCGGCCTTGCGCAGGCTGTCGCGCACGTGCGCGAGGTCGGCCTCGTGCTTGTAGTGCAGCAGCGGCAGGTAATGGGTCTGGACGCGAAAGCGCGGCTTCTCCTTCAGCACCTCGCGCACCTGGCTCTCCGCGGCGGCCGCGTCGCCGAGCTGCGCCCGGCAGGCGGCGAGGAATGCGTGGTGCAGGAAGGTCGGCGCCGCGATGTGCTCGACCGCCTCGACCGCCTCGGCGTAGCGGCGCGCGCCGAAGTACGCGCGCCCGAGGTGGCTCCAGAACCGGTCGGAATGAAACGGGTTGAGGCGCATCGCCTTGCGGATCCAATCGACGCCTTCCTCGGGCTGGCCGAGCCACGTGAGCATCTCGCCTTGCTGCACCACGATCAAGTCGTCGTTCGGATTGAGGGCGAGCGCCCGCTGCTGGTGGTAGGCCGCCTTGTCGTGCTCGTTGCGCGTCAGGTGCAGCGCGGCGAGGATGCGGTGCACGTCGCTGTCGTTGTCGTCGAGCGCGAGCGCCACTTCCAGCTCGCGCGCGATCTCCTTTTCGGTGGCCCCGACGTCCTCGCACCAGCCGTAGGTCCAGCGCTGCCCCAGGATGCAGGCTCTCCAGGCGTGCGCATGCGCGTACTTCGGGTCGAGCTCGACCGCCCGCGACACCAGGCGCAGCGCTTCCGCGTTGTCCTCCGCGGTCGAGCGGTGGTGCAGCACCTTGCCGGCGACGACGCATTCGTAGGCCGCCATGCTGTGCGTCGGCTTGCGCGCCGCCCGGTCGCGCGTCGCCGCCTCGACCCGCCCGGGCAGCACCGCGACGATCGCCTTGGTCATCTCGTCCTGCAGCGCGAAGATGTCCTCGAGCTCGCGGTCGTAGCGCTCGGCCCACAGGTGCCGGTCCGACTCGGCGTCGATCAGCTGCACGGTCACGCGTACGCGGTTCCCGGCGCGGCGCACGCTGCCTTCGAGCACGTACTGAACGCCGAGCTCGGCGGCCACCTTGCGCACGTCGATCGCCTGGCCCTTGTACTTGAACGAGGTGTTGCGCGAGATCACGAACAGCTCGCGAAAGCGCGACAGCTCGGTGAGCAGGTCCTCGGTGAGCCCGTCGGCGAAGAACTCCTGCTCGGCGACGCCGCTCAAGTTGGCGAACGGCAGCACGATGATCGAGGGCTTGGCCGGGCGCGCGAGCGCTTGCGCCGCGGCGGCCGGCGCCGCCGCCTCGGAGCGCACGCGGTAGGCGCGCACCGGGGCGGAGATGTTGTGCAGCGCCTGCTCGCCGATGTCCTCGAACGCGAGGTCGAGCTTGCGGTGCACCTCGTCGTACACCTTGCCCGACACGCAGATGCCGCCCGCCTCGGCGAGCGCTTCCAGGCGCGCGGCGACGTTCACGCCGTCGCCATAGAGCCGCCCCTCCTCGACGAGCACGTCGCCCAGGTTGACGCCGACGCGGAAGGCCATGCGGCGCGGCTCGGGCAGACCGGCGTTGCATTCGCGCAGCTTCACTTGCATCGCGGCGGCCGCCTTCACGGCGTCGACCGCGCTGCCGAACTCGGCGAGGATGTTGTCGCCCGGCGCGTCGACGATGCGCCCGGCGTGCGAGGCGATGATCTCGGCGACCGCGCTGCGGCAGGTCGACAGCGTGCGCACCGTGGCCACGTCGTCCTCGCCCATCAGACGGCTGTAGCCCGCGGCATCGGCGCTCAGAATGGCTGCCAGCCTGCGCTGCACCAGGACACCCCCGCGACCATGTGGTCGCCCCCGGGCCGCCGCGTACGCGGCGACCGCGTGGCCATTATAGCGACTGCCTGGCGATCCTTACGCGCGTCGCGCGCATGTCGTCGCCGCGCAACTCCTTGAGCGCGTAGCCGGCGAAGGAGGTGGCGACTTCCTTCCTCCAGTACAGGTCCATGTCGGTGTTGTCCATCGGCTTGGCGCGCGAGGCCACCGTCGCGGCTGCCTCGGCGATCACCTCGTCGCTGAGCTTCCTGCCGGCGAGCGCGGCCCCCGCCTTGTCGACGAGGAACGGGCGCGAGGCGACCGCGCCGAGCGCGATGCGCGCCTCTTCGACGACCTCGCCGTTCATCTTCACGGCGGCCGCGACCCCCAGCACCGGGAAGTCGAACGAGCCGCGTCGGCGCAGCTTCCAGTAGGTGCTCTTCCAGCCCGCGGC
>DASPRX010000166.1:0-15225 GCA_035624235.1 Burkholderiales bacterium
CGAACTCCGGCTCGAACCCGTCGACAATTCGCGCCTGGCGCGGCTGTGCGGCGCGCTCGACGCCAACCTGCGGCAGATCGAATCCGCGCTCGACGTGTCGATCGCGCGGCGCGGCGCGCGCTTCACGGTGCGCGGCAATCCCGAGCAGGCGGTGCGCGCGGCGCGCGCCATCGAGCACTTTTACGACAAGGCGGGCGGCGAGCTGTCGCTCGACGACGTGCAGCTCGGGCTGACCGAACTCGCGCAGGGCAACGCGCCCGCGCCCACACAGGAAGGGCCGCAGCTGCTCACGCGGCGCGCGGATCTGCACGGGCGCACGCCGAACCAGATCGCCTATCTCGAAAACATCCTTGCGCACGACATCACCTTCGGCATCGGCCCGGCGGGCACCGGCAAGACCTACCTGGCGGTCGCCTGCGCGGTCGACGCGCTCGAGCGCGATGCCGTCAAGCGCATCGTGCTGGTGCGGCCTGCGGTCGAGGCGGGCGAGCGGCTCGGCTTCCTGCCCGGCGACCTCGCGCAAAAGGTCGACCCGTATCTGCGGCCGCTCTACGACGCGCTGTACGATCTGATGGGTTTCGACAAGACGGCGAAGCTGCTCGAGCGCGGCACGATCGAGCTCGCACCGCTTGCGTACATGCGCGGCCGCACGCTGAATCACGCGTTCATCATCCTGGATGAGGCGCAGAACACCACCCCCGAGCAGATGAAGATGTTCCTCACGCGCATCGGCTTCGGCGCCAAGGCGGTGGTGACGGGCGACATCACGCAGATCGACTTGGCGCGCGGCCAGAGGAGCGGGCTGATCGAGGCGCGCCGCATCCTCGCCGAGGTGCGCGGCATCGCGATCACCGAGTTCGGCGCGCACGACGTGGTGCGCCACCCGCTGGTGGCGCGCATCATCGATGCGTACGCGAAGCACTCCGAAGGTCCGCCCGAGAAGTAGGGTCTCGGTGCAGCGCGCCGCGCGCGGCGCGCCCTCCGCGGCGCGGCTGCGCGCCTGGGCGCTCGCCGCGGCTCCTTCCGCGGTCGAAGTCACGCTACGCGTGGTGCGCGCCGCCGAAGGACGCAGCCTGAACCGCCGCTTCCGCGGCCGGGACTACGCCACCAACGTGCTCACCTTCGCCTACGGCGCGCGCCCCTGGCGCGGCGATATCGTGCTGTGCCATTCCGTGATCGCGCGCGAGGCGCGTGCGCAGCGCAAGCCGCTCGACGCCCATTACGCGCATCTCGTGGTGCACGGCATGCTGCACCTGCGCGGGCTGGACCACGCAGAGAAGCGCGCGGCCGAGCGCATGGAGCGCGCCGAGATACGCATCCTGGCGCGCCTGGGTTTCCGCAATCCCTACGCGGTAGAATGAGTCGGCCGGCATGAACGACCCCTCAAGACCCAAGCTGCTCGAACGCCTCTCGGCGATCCTGCTGCGCGAGCCGGAGGACCGCGCGCAGCTGCTCGAGCTGCTGCGCTCTGCCTACCAGCGCAACCTGCTCGACGCCGACGCGCTTTCGATCATCGAAGGCGCGCTAACGGTGTCGGAGACGCCGGTGCGCGACATCATGATCCCGCGCGCGCAGATGGACGTCATCGACATCCACGACCCGGTCGAGACCTTTATTCCGCACGTCATCTCGACCGCGCACTCGCGCTTTCCCGTGATCGACCAGAATCGCGACGACGTGATCGGCATCCTGCTCGCCAAGGATCTCCTGCGCCACTACGCCGGCGAGGAGGAATTCAACGTGCGCGAGATGCTGCGGCCGGCGGTGTTCGTTCCGGAATCCAAGCGTCTGAACGTGCTGCTCAGGGAGTTCCGCGCCAGCCGCAATCACATGGCGATCGTGGTCGACGAGTATGGCGGCGTGGCCGGCCTGGTGACCATCGAGGACGTGCTCGAGCAGATCGTCGGCGATATCGAGGACGAATACGACTTCGACGAAGCGAGCGACAACATTCTCGCCGAGGCGGGCGGGCGCTTTCGCGTCAAGGCGACCACGCAGATCGCCGATTTCAACGCCGCCTTCGGCACGCATTTCTCCGACCAGGAGGTCGACACCGTCGGCGGGCTGGTCATCTCCGAGCTCGGACGGCTGCCCAAGCGCGGCGAGACGCTCGCCATCGGCGGCCTGCGCTTCCAGGTGCTGCGCGCCGACAGCCGGCGCGTCTACACGCTGCTCGTGGACAAGCCGAGGTGATCCGGGCGCCCGAGTTAGGGTCGCTCCGGCAACGCCGCTCCTTTCACATCGCGCTCGCCTTCGCGGCGGGCGCGGCGCTGGTGCTCGCGCACGCCCCCTTCGGCCTGCACGCGATCGCCTTCGCGAGCCTGCTCGCGCTCACCATGCTGTGGCTGGGCGCGGCCTCGCCGCGCGCCGGGCTGTGGACGGGCTTCTCCTTCGGACTCGGCCTGTTCGGGGTCGGCGTGTCCTGGGTATACGTCAGCATGCACCGCTACGGCGCCATGCCGGCGCCGGTCGCGGCATTCGTGACGCTCGGCTTCTGCGCCCTGCTCGCGCTCTTCCCCGCGTTCGCCGGCTGGCTGCAGGCGCGCGTCGGCGGCCCGGCCGAGCTGCGCGCGGCGCTCGCGATTCCGGCCGCCTGGACGCTTGCCGAATGGCTGCGCGGCTGGATCCTCACCGGCTTTCCCTGGCTCGCGACCGGATACGCCGTGATCGACACTCCGCTCGCCGGCTTTGCGCCCGTCGGCGGGGTGTACGCCATGTCTTTCGCCGCGACAGCCTGCGCCGGCCTCGCGTGGTGCGTGCTCGCCGGCCGGGCGCGCTGGCCGGCCGCGCTCGCGCTGCTCGCGCTGCTCGGCGCCGGCGCGGCGCTGCGCACGGTGCAGTGGACCACGCCCGCCGGGGCGCCTGTCGCCGCTGCGCTGCTGCAGGGAAACGTGCCGCAGGACCTCAAGTTCTCGCCCGCACGCTACGCGCAGACCCTCGAGACCTACGCCGAGCTCGCCGAGCACACGCGCGCGCGCCTGATCATCACGCCCGAGACGGCGGTGCCGCGTTTCCTCGACAGCGTGAGCCCGGCGTACATCGCGCGCCTCGAGCGCGCCGCACGGCGCAACGACGGCGATCTGCTGCTCGGGGTGCCTTACCGCGCCGGGCCCGACGAGTACTACAACAGCGTGCTCAGCCTCGGCGCGTCGCCGCGCCAGCTCTACAGCAAGGTGCACCTGGTGCCGTTCGGCGAATTCGTGCCTTCGGGCTTTCACTGGATCGTGCGCTCGTTGGCGATTCCGCTGTCGGACTTCTCGCGCGGCCCGCAGCACCAGACGCCGCTCGCGGCGGCCGGCCAGAGGGTCGCGGTCGACATCTGCTACGAGGACGCCTACGGCGCGGAGATCGCGCGCGCGCTGCCGCAGGCCACGCTGCTCGTGAACGTGTCCAACGTCGCCTGGTTCGGCGATTCGCTCGCGCCGGCGCAGCACCTGGAGATCGCGCGCCTGCGCGCGCTGGAAACCGGGCGCATGATGCTCACGGCGACCAACACCGGCATCACCGCGGCGATCGGTGCCGACGGGCGCGTGCGCGCGCGCCTGCCGGAGTTTGTCACCGGCACGCTCGAGGTGAGCGCGCAGGGCTACGCCGGCGCCACACCCTACGTGCGCCTGCGCGACTGGCCCGCAGTCCTCCTCGCGCTCGCGCTGCTCGGCGCGCCCTACCTCGTCGCGCGGCTGCGGCGGAGCCGGTAAACTTCGTCATTTTTCGCGCGCGCCGATGCTCACCTTCCAGCAGCTGATCCTGCGGCTCGAGCAGTTCTGGGACCGCCAGGGCTGCGCGCTGCTGCAGCCCTACGACATGGAGGTCGGCGCCGGAACCTTCCACACCGCCACGTTCCTGCGCGCGATCGGCCCCGAGCCGTGGAAGGCCGCCTACGTGCAGCCCTCGCGCCGCCCGAAGGACGGGCGCTACGGCGAGAATCCGAACCGCCTGCAGCACTATTATCAGTACCAGGTGGCGCTCAAGCCCTCGCCGCAGAACATCCAGGAGCTGTACCTCGAATCGCTCGCCGCGCTCGGCGTGGATGCGAAGGAGCACGACATCCGCTTCGTCGAGGACGACTGGGAGTCGCCGACGCTCGGCGCCTGGGGACTGGGCTGGGAAGTGTGGCTGGACGGCATGGAGGTGACGCAGTTCACCTATTTCCAGGAGGTCGGCAGCCTCGCCTGCCGCCCGGTGCTGGGCGAGATCACCTACGGCCTTGAGCGCCTCGCGATGTACCTGCAAGGTAAGGAGAGCGTATTCGACCTGGCGTGGACTCCGGGCGTGAGCTACGGCGACGTGTACCACCAGAACGAGGTCGAGCAGTCGCGCTACAACTTCGAGCTGTCGAATACGCAGATGCTGTTCCGCCAGTTCGGCGAATTCGAAGCCGAGGCGGCGAGGCTGGTAGAAGCCCGGTGCGTGCTGCCCGCCTACGAGATGGTGATGAAGTCCTCCCACACCTTCAACCTGCTCGACGCGCGCGGCGCGATTTCGGTGACCGAGCGCGCCGCCTACATCGGACGCGTGCGCGCGCTCGCGCGCGCGGTCGCCCAGGCCTACTACGAATCGCGCGAGCGGCTCGGATTCCCGCTGCTGAAGGGACACGCGTAGCCATGCCGGCGCCGCTGCTTGTCGAGCTGCTCACCGAGGAGCTGCCGCCCCGGTCGCTCAAGGCGCTCGCCGACGCCTTCGCGACGAACCTGCTGCTAGAGCTGCAGGGCGAGCGCCTCGTGTCGGACCGGAGCAGCGCGCGCGCCTTCGCCACCCCGCGCCGCCTCGCAGTTCTCGTCGGCGGCGTGCACGAGCGCGCGCCCGATGCCGAGCGCGACGTGCAGGGCCCGCCGGTTGGCGCGCCGGCGCAGGCGGTGGCGGGATTCGCGCGCAAGAACGGCGTCGCGCTCGAAGCGCTGCGTACGGCACGCGTCGCCAAGGGCGAGGTGTACCTCGCGCACGTCGTCAGCGCGGGCCGGCCGCTGGACGAGGTTCTCGCCGCGAAGGTGGACAGCGCGCTCAAGGCGCTGCCAGTGGCGAAGCTCATGCGCTGGGGCGACGGCGATGCCCTGTTCGTTCGCCCCGTGCACGGCCTGGTCATGCTGCACGGCACACGCGTAGTTCCGGGATCCGTGCTCGGCGTTTCCTCCACAGGAACGACGCACGGCCATCGCTTCATGGCGCTCGGGCCGATCGCGCTCGACAGCGCCGACGAGTACGAGGCGCGGCTGCGCGACGACGGCAGGGTGATCGCCGACTTCGGCGCGCGGCGCGCCGAGATCGAGCGCCAGCTGCGCGCCGCGGCGCAGGCGCGCAGCGCGAGCCTGGGCGAATTCGAGGACCTGCTGGACGAAGTCACGGCCCTGGTCGAGCACCCGAGCGTCTACCGCGGCGCGTTCGACGCCGCCTATCTCGAGGTGCCGCAGGAGTGCCTCATCCTGACGATGCGCAAGAACCAGAAGTACTTCCCGCTGTTCGATGCGGGCGGGCGGCTGCTGTCCGAGTTCCTAATCGTGTCCAACATGGAGGTCGCCGACCCGCGCAACATCGTCGCCGGCAACCAGAGGGTCGTGCGCCCGCGGCTGGAAGACGCCCGCTTCTTCATGACCCAGGACGCCAAGCTCAGGCTCGAAGCGCGGGTTCCCCAGCTCGCGAGCGTCGTGTACCACCGCAAGCTCGGCAGCGAGCTCGAGCGCACCGAACGGCTGCAGCTGCTCGCCGGCGCCATCGCACGCTCGCTCGGGGCCGACGTCGCGACCGCCGAACGTGCGGCCTGGCTATCCAAGGCGGACCTCCTTACGGAAATGGTGGGCGAATTCCCGGAGCTGCAAGGCGTGATGGGCCGACACTATGCGCGCCGCGACGGCGAGCCGGAGCGCGTGTGCGACGCGATCGGCTCGCACTACCAGCCGCGCTTTGCCGGCGACGCGCTCCCCACCGAGCCTGCGGCCTGCGCGGTCGCGCTCGCCGACAAGCTGCACACGCTCGCGGCATTGTTCGGCATCGGCGATGTGCCGACTGGCGAAAAGGATCCCTTTGGGCTGCGGCGGGCAGCGTTGGGCGTCGTCAGGATCGTCGTCGAGAATCGCCTGCCCCTTGCGCTGCATGCGCTGGTACGCGAAGCATTCGCGGTGTTTCAAGGAAAAGTCGGCGATGCCCACGCCGACCTCGAGACTTTCATCTTCGATCGGTTCTCCGGATATCTGAAAGATCTGGGCTTCTCCACGCTTCAGGTGGACGCCGTCCTGAGTCAGCGCCCTGTGCAGATCGCCCTGGTGCCCAGGCAACTCGAGGCGGTCAAGGCGTTCCAAAGACTTCCGGAAGCCGACAGCCTCGCCGCGGCCAACAAGCGCGTGGCGAATATCCTGCGGCAGGCCGCGACCAAGGGCGAGTCGTATTCCAAGGCCGATCGTGGCGCATTGCGCGATGCCGCCGAGATCGCTCTGTTTGATGTCCTAGCGGATACCTCCAAGACCGCGAATGATCTTTTTGAGCGGGGCGACTACACGGGATATCTGAAGAGCTTCGCCGTGCTCAAGGCGCCGGTCGATGAGTTTTTCGACAAAGTCATGGTGATGGTCGAGGACGCTGCGCTGCGCCGCAACCGCCTCGCCCTGCTAGCGGATCTGCGCGCGGCCATGAACCGCGTCGCCGAGATCTCCAGGCTCGCCGCATGAAGCTCGTCATCCTGGATCGCGACGGCACGATCAATCACGACAGCGACCAGTACATCAAGTCGCCCGCGGAGTGGAAGCCGTTCAAGGGCAGCATCGAGGCGATCGCGCGCCTGACGCAGGCGGGCTACCGCGTGGTCGTGGCGACCAACCAGTCCGGCATCGCGCGCGGACTGTTCGACATGGCGACGCTGAACGCCATTCACGACGCGATGCATCGCGCGGTGGCGCAGGCCGGCGGGCGCATCGACGCCATCTTCTTCTGCCCGCACGCTGCCGACTCCGACTGCGAGTGCCGCAAGCCGCGGCCCGGCATGCTGCTCGAGATCGGCAGGCGCTTCAACGTGCCGCTCGCCGACGCGTACATGGTGGGCGATGCGCCGCGCGACGTGCAGGCGGCTGTGGCCGCAGGGGCGCGGCCGGTGCTGGTGCTCACCGGCAAGGGCAAGAAGACGCGCGAGGCGGGCGGCCTGCCGGCCGGCACCCAGGTGTTCGCGGACCTGGCGGCCTTCGCCGAGCACCTCGCCCCATGATCGTGCTGCGCTCGGGCCTGCTCGCGCTCGCGCTCGTCGTCGTCACGCCGCCCTACGCCCTGCTCGCGCTGCTCACGGCTCCGCTGCCGCGCCTCGCGCGCTATCGCGTCATTTCGGGCTGGTCGAGGCTCATCATGTGGCTCACGCGCGTGCTGTGCGGCATCCGCTGGCGCGTGGAAGGCGGCGAGCGGCTGCCCGCCAGGCCAGCGGTGATCCTCGCCAAGCACCAGTCGGCCTGGGAAACGATGGCCTTCCAGCTGATCTTCCCGCCGCAGTCGTACCTGCTCAAGCGCGAGCTGCTGTGGCTGCCCTTTTTCGGCTGGGGTCTCGCGCTCATGAGCCCGATCGCGATCGACCGCACGCGCGGCACCGCAGCGCTGCGCCAGCTGGTGCGCCGCGGCAAGGAGCGCCTCGCGCAGGGCTTCTGGGTGGTGGTGTTCCCCGAGGGCACGCGCGTCGCGCCGGGGGAGCGGCGCAAGTACCAGCTCGGCGGCGCGCTGCTCGCCGAGCACAGCGGCGCGCCGGTGGTGCCGGTCGCGCACAACGCGGGGCTCCTGTGGCCGCGCAACGCCTTCGTCAAGCGCCCCGGCGTCGTCACGGTGCGCATCGGACCGGTCATCGACAGCGCCGGCCGCGACGCCTCTTCCATCAACGCGCTCGCCGAGAAATGGATCGAAGAGCAGCAGGAAACGCTCTGTCCGCGCAGCTGAACCTTTTCGAGGACATCGTTCCCGAAGCCGGCCGGCTGCTGCGCCTGGGCGAGCGCGTGGTCAGCTTTCGCTTCGCGCGCACCGGGCGGCGCACGATCGGCATCGCGGTCGACGCCACGGGCCTTTCGGTCAGCGCGCCGCGCAATGCGCCGTGGCGCGAGATCGAGGAGTTCGTGCGCGAGAAGCAGCGCTGGATCCTCGCCCGCCTGGAAGAGTGGGCCGGCGTTCCGCGCCCGAGCGTGATTCGCGGCGCGAGCGGCGAGACGCTCCCGCTGTTCGGCGCATCGCACACGCTCGAAGTGCTCGAAGGCCGCGGCGGCGTCGCGCGCGACGGTGAGCGCATCGTCGTCTCCGCCAAGTGTCGGCGGCGCGCGCTCCCACTGCTCGTCGCATGGCTCAAGCGGCAGGCGCTCGACGCGCTCGCGCCGCGCACGGCGCTCTACGCGGCGCGCCTCGGTCTCGCCGCGCCGCCGGTCGGGCTGTCGCGCGCGCGCACGCAGTGGGGCGTGTGCACGGAGCGCGGCGCGATCCGCCTGAACTGGAGACTCGTGCACCTCGAGCCTGCGCTCGCCGACTACGTCGTGGCGCACGAGGTAGCGCATCTAATAGAGCTGAACCATTCGAAACGCTTCTGGATCCTGCTCGAGAAGCTGTATCCTGATTGGCGCGGCGCGCGCGAGCAGCTCGAGCTCGCCGGTGCCGCGCTTCCGCATTTCTGGGGACTACGATGAGAATGCTTCACACCATGCTGCGGGTCGGCGACCTCGAGCGCTCGGTCCGTTTCTACACCGACGTGCTCGGCATGAAGTTGCTGCGCACCACCGACCGCCCCGAGCAGAAATACTCGCTCGCCTTCGTCGGCTACGACAACGAGGACCGTAGTGCGGTGCTCGAGCTGACCTACAACTACGGCGTCGGGCGCTACGATCTCGGCACCGCCTACGGCCACGTCGCGATCGAGGTCGACGACATCGTCAGGACCTGCGACGCGGTGCGCAACAAAGGCGGCAAGGTGACGCGCGAGCCGGGCCCGGTAAAGGGCGGCACCACCGTGATCGCCTTCGTCGAAGACCCGGACGGCTACAAGATCGAGTTCATCGAGAGAAGGAAAGCCGCTTAGCCTGCTATGCGCTGCGCAATGCGCACGTAGTCCGCCGGCGCGAGATTCTCCGGGCGCAGCCCCGGGTCGATCGCCAGCGCCGCGAAGTCGGCGGCCGTGAGCGGGAGCGCGTTGCGCAGCGTCTTCCTGCGCGCCGAGAACGCCGCAGCGACCACGCTGGCAAATGTTGTTTGGTCCATGTCCGGACGCTCGGCTAGTGGCACGAGCCGAACAAGCGCCGACTCCACCTTGGGTGGCGGGCGAAATGCGCCCGCCGGCACGCGGAACAGCTTTTGCATGCGAAAGCGCGTCTGCAGCGTCACCGACAGGCGCCCGTAGGAGCGCGTCGACGGCTCGGCCACCATACGGTCGACGACCTCGAGCTGCAGCATGAAGTGCATGTCGCGCACGCGCTCTGCATAGCCGGCAAGACGGAACAGCAGCGGCGTGGAGATGTTGTACGGCAGATTGCCCACCAGCCGCGCCCCCGCGGGGCAGGCCGAGAAATCGAAGCGCAGCGCGTCCGCGCAGTGCACCGTGAGGCGCTCGGGCGGGAACTCTTCTCGCAGCCGCGCCGCCAGGTCGCGGTCGATCTCGATCGCCTCGAGCCGTGCAACTTTGTCGAGCAGCAGCCGGGTGAGCACCCCCTCGCCCGGCCCGATCTCGACGATCGCGTCCGCTCGCTGCGGCTCGATCGCCTCGACGATGCGCTCGAGAATGCGCCGGTCGTGCAGGAAATGCTGCCCGAAGCGCTTACGCGGTCTGTGCGAGCCGGATGGCAAGCTGAACCGCCTCGATGAGGCTCCCCGGATCGGCGCGGCCGGTGCCGGCCAGTTCGAGCGCGGTGCCGTGGTCGACCGAGGTGCGCACGTAGGGCAGGCCGAGCGTCACGTTTACGCCTCTGCCGAAGCTTGCGTACTTGAGCACCGGCAGGCCCTGGTCGTGGTACATGGCGAGCGCGCAATCGGCTGCACGCAGCCGCTCCGGAACGAACAGCGTGTCGGCGGGGATCGGTCCGTCGGCGGCGATGCCCTCGGCGCGCGCCGCCGCGATTGCGGGGGCAATCGATTCGATATCCTCCCGGCCCAGATGGCCGCTTTCGCCCGCGTGCGGATTGAGGCCCGCGACGAGGATGCGCGGCCGCGCGATGCCGAAGCGCACGCGCAGGTCGCGATCGATGATACGCAGCGTGGCGACGAGGCTCTCGCGCGTGATGGCGCGCGGGACCTGGGCGAGCGGCAGGTGCGTGGTGGCGAGCGCCACGCGCAGGCCACCGCCGACCAGCATCATCACCGGGTGCACGCCGCCTGCGCGCTCGGCCAGGTACTCGGTGTGCCCCGTGAAGGCGATGCCCGCGTCGTTGATGACGCCCTTGTGAACCGGGGCAGTCACCATGGCGCCGAATTCGCCCTTCATGCAACCGTCGACCGCGCGATCGAGCAGCGCGAGCACGTAGCGGGCATTCGCGGGATCGAGCATGCCCGGCCTAGCGGGCGCGGCGAGCGGGACGTGCTCGACCGCCGCAGCGCCGGAGCGCAGCCCGCGCTCGGCAAGCAGCGCCTCGTCGCCGATCAGCACCACGCGCGCAGCGAGGCTCTCGCGTGCGAGCCGGGCGCAGAGCTCCGGCCCGATGCCGGCGGGCTCCCCGGTGGTAAGCGCGATGACTGGCGGCTGCGAGCCCACGACGCGCGCCTAGCGGTCGTCGAGATGCAGCTCGACGTAGGTCTGGTCGCGCAGCTGGCGCAGCCACTCCTGGTAGGCCTCGTCGGACTTGCGCTCGCGCAGCGCCTGCCGTGCCATCAAGCGGCGGCGGTCCGCGCTCATGCCCGCGGTGCGGCGCTCGAGCACTTGGACGAGGTGCCAGCCGAACGGGGACTTGACCGGCTCGCTGATCTCGCCGGGCTTGAGCGCGTTCATCGCGCGCTCGAAATCGGGCACCGTGTCCCCCGGGTACACCCAACCGAGGTCGCCGCCATGCGCCGCGCTGCCGTCCTGCGAGTAAAGGCGCGCCATCTCGGCGAAGCTCGCGCCGCCGTGCACGATCCGCTCGCGCAGGTCCTCCAGCCGCCGCCGCGCGTCGTCCTCGGAGACCGCTTCGTTGGTCTTGATCAGGATCTGGCGCACGTGTGTCTGCTCGACCGGCGGTCCGTCGGCTCCACCGGCCTCGCGCGTGCCGAGCAGCTTGAGCAGGTGAAAGCCCGCCGGGCTGCGCAGCACCGCGCTCACGTCGCCGGGCTTCATGGTCTTGAGCGCGTCGGCGAACAGCTCCGGCAGCCGGTCCGCGCCGCGCCAGCCGAGCGCGCCGCCCTGCAGCGCGTCCGGTCCGTCGGAATAGGTGGCCGCGAGCTTCGCGAAGTCGCCACCAGCGAGCGCCTCGGCGCGCGCCTTCTCCGCTCGCGCCTGCGCCGCCGCGATCTGCTCCGGGCTTGCCTGGTCTGGAATCCGGATCAGAATGTGGGCCACGTTGTATTCCTCTTTCGCCGTCGCAGCGTTCTCTTTCTGCTGCTCGAGGAACAGGTCGATCTCGCTGTCGCTCACCTGGATCTTGTCATCGACTTCGCGCTCGCGCAGCCGGGCCAGGATGATCTGGTCGCGCACGTCGCGGCGGAATTTGTCGAAATCCACGCCGTCGCGCTCGAGCGTGCGGCGAAACTCGCCGACGGTCATGTGGTTGCTCTCGGCGATGCGCTCGATCGCCTTGTCGAGCTGCGTGTCGTCGACCCTGATGCCGGACTCGCGCGCCAGCTGCAGCTGCGCCTTGACGAGGATCAGCCGGTCCAGGACCTGGCGCTCGAGGGCTGCGTGATCCGGCAGCGGCGTGCCCTGCCTGCGCAGCTGCCGCTCGGCCGCGTCTACCTGGTCGGCGAGCTCCGAGGCGGTGATCACCTCCTTGTTCACCACGGCCACGATGCGGTCGACCGCCAGCGGGGCCTGCGCGAGCGCGACGTGCGGCAGAAGGGTGGCGAATGAGAAAGCGGCGATCAGCTTGCGCGTCAGCATGTTCTAGTAGACCTGTTGGAAGGGCAGTTGCGGGCTTGGGGCGGGCGACGTCAGCGTCCTGTCCGCGGGATTGGTCACGACGTAGCCGGGAACGCTGCGCTTGAGCACATTGGTCGTTTCGTCGCTGCCGATGCTGCTCAAGCCGTTCAGCTCGAGCTGGAAGAAGATTCCGGTCGATGTGATCTGGGAAGCCGCCTGCAGCCGCTGCACGACGGCGCGCGCCGCCCAGCAGCCCGCGTTGTATTCGATTCCCGCCAAGCCTTCCAGCAGCCTGGAATCGAGGTAGGAGTAGTTGTACCGCCCCACGACATACCAACCCGCTTTGACCGGCCATTGCCCGGAAAGATCCAGCTGCCTGATCGGGTTGGCCGGATCCCGGTTGAATCGGTAGCTTACGTTGACCAGCTTCGCGAGCGCCGGCGAGTAACGCAGCGCCAGGCCGTAGCGCTGAATTTCACTGATCTGGGTGCTGTATTGCGCGCTCGCATCGAAGGTCCAGTCGTGCGCCACGCGGCCGCCGAGCGAAGCGAGCAGATCGGACTTGCCTGCGCCGATGGGCGGCGTGCTCGGCGTGAGCCCGACGCGCTCGTCGCTGAAGTACAGACGCTGGCCTAGGGTCGCGCGCAGCGCCTCGTCGCCGCTTTGCGTCAGCATGCGCGAAGTCAGCGCCAGCGTCAGCTCGTTCGCGTCCCCGAACCGGTCGCCGCCGACGAAGCGGTTCTCGCTGAAGATCTGCGCGTAGTTGAAATCCGCGAGCGCGGTGTCGAAGATGGGAATCTGGTCCTGGTTGCGGTAGGGCACCCATACGTAGTACAGGCGCGGCTCGAGCGTCTGCGTGAGCGCCTGGCCGAACCAGTTCAGCGGGCGGTCGAAGACTAGCCCGCTGTCGACGCTCAGCCAGGGGATCGATACGGTCTGTCGGCTCGGCTCGGGCGGCGCGTTATGCGTCAGGTCGTAGCCTACGTAGCGCAGGCCGAGCTTGGGCGTCAGGAACCAGCCGGGCGCAAGGAACGGCACCGCCATCAACGGAGCCAGCGTGGCGCGCGATCCTTCGACCAGCGTCGGATGGGAGAAGTCGACGTACTCCGCCGGCACGCTTAGATCCGCGAGTCCCCACAAATCGTTCCGGCCGGTCGAAAAATTGATTGCCGGAATCCTGTCGTACGGCGGCACCAGGGGGGCAAGCGGGTCCTGCAGCGTCTGGAACCGCTGCACGCGTGCCTGCAGAGAGTACCCGGTGCCCGCCACGGATCCGTTGTACAGGAGGTAGCCGTCGCGCGGCAGCGTGCGAGCGGAGGTCTGCTGGATCTTGGACGACAGGTCGACGAAATAGCGGTCGTCCGACACCTTCGTCATGTCAAGCCAGGCGAAGAGACTGGGCGTGATGTGCTGCTCGTGGTGCAACGAGTAGCCCTCGCGGGTAATTCCGAGCACCTGGTCGTTCGGCAGCACCTCGTAGCGCAGCTCGCCCGCATAGCTGCGGCCCAGGTAGCGGTAGTCGGTCTTCACCTGCACCCCGCGGCGCGTCATCAGCACGGGCGTGATTGTCGCGTCCTGCTCGGGCGCGAGGTTCAGGTAGAACGGCGCCTCGAACTGAAAGCCGCGCTGCGAGTTCTGGCCGTAGGACGGAGTCAGGAAGCCGCTCTTGCGGCTGTTTTCCAGCGGAAACGACGCGTACGGCAGATACCCGATGGTCGTATCGAGGAAGTGCAGCTTCACATTCTTGCCACGGCCCTCGCTCTTGTCGTAGTCGAGATCGAGCTCGCCGACGTCGAGCCGCCAGTCCTCCTTGCCGGGCGAGCAGGTCGTGTAGGTGGCGTTGCGCATGTGCAAGTGATCCGCTCCGGAGAAGTCCACCCGCGAGGCGGTCCCGTGCGCGCTCTGCGTCAGGTTGATTTCGTAGGTCGGCTGCTCGAAGGTGCCCGACTGGTTCAGCACGTCATACACCATGCGCGGGCCGAAGAATCGGTCCGCACCCATCTCCAATCTCACGCCGCCTTCCGCGTCCACGCGCCCGAATTCCTGGTTGTACTTGAGGTAGTCGCCAAATATGCTGGTGTCACCGGTGCGCATCTCGACCTTGCCGCGCGCCGTGATCTCCAGGTCGGTGACGCCCTCGATGCGTTCGGCGTCGATCGTGGTCGCCCCCTTGCCGCCTGGATCGGCCGCGGCGCCCAGGCAGTTGCAGAACATGGCGACCAGCGTCGCGAAGCGGGCGGCACGAACGGCCTGCTTCCGCGCGTGGCGGAGCTGCATAGGCGGAAGGCGAGGAGACGATTCTTTGAGTGCTAAAATCGCACAATTCCGCCGAATGCGCAACGCGCCAACAGGTCGCATGGATTCACGCCTCGAGGCGCTCAGGCGCTGGCTCGCAGCGCAGCTCGGTCATTCGGAATTCAGCCTTGCACCCGCGTCCGAGGACGCGAGCTTCCGGCGCTATTTTCGCGCCCGCCTGGCCGACGGGCGCAGTTACGTCGCAATGGATGCGCCGCCCGACAGGGAGGATTGCCGGCCGTTCGTACACGTCGCCAGGCTGCTGCGCGCGGCGGGCATCAACGCCCCCGAAGTGCATGCGCAGGACGAGGCGGGGGGGTTCCTGCTGCTCTCCGATCTCGGCACGCGCAGCTATTTGCAGGCGCTCGACGGGCAGAGCGCGGCACCGCTCATGCGCGACGCGACCGCAGCCCTCGTGCGCTGGCAGCTCGCGACGCGCGCCGGCGCGCTGCCGCCCTACGACGAGGCGCTCCTCCGGCGCGAGATGGAGCTGTTCCCCGAGTGGTACCTCGGCCGCCACCTTGGCCTGCGCCTCTCGCAGGCGCAGCGCGCCGAGCTCGATGCCGTGTTCGGCCGGCTCGCGGCGAGCGCGCTGGCGCAGCCCGCGGTATTCGTGCACCGCGACTACATGCCGCGCAACTTGATGGTGTGCGAGCCCAACCCCGGCGTGCTCGATTTCCAGGATGCGGTGCTCGGGCCGATCAGCTACGACATCGTCTCGCTGCTGCGCGACGCATTCATCAGCTGGGACGAGGAGCGCGTGCTCGACTGGTGCGTGCGCTATTGGGAAGCCGCGCGCCGCGCCGCGCTTCCGGTCGATCCGGATTTCGCCCTCTTCTGGCGCAGCTTCGAATGGATGGGTTTGCAGCGCCATCTCAAGGTGCTCGGCATTTTCGCGCGGCTCAACTACCGCGACCGCAAGTCGAAATACCTCGAGGATACGCCGCGCTTCG
>DASPRX010000147.1:0-11731 GCA_035624235.1 Burkholderiales bacterium
GCTGTAGGTGAACAACACGGCCTCGCGTACCGCGTTGACGGCGGCGCTTTGCGGATTGTTCAACAAGGCCGTGAAGTCCTTTCCCGGGAGCTCTCGCCCCGCCAACTCGGCCGTCTTGGTGCGATCCACGCCGGCAAGCGCGAGGAGTGACGGCGCAATATCGATGTGCGACGTCAGGGCGCCGCAAGTCCGCCCACCACGCACGTCGGGATGAACCACGTACATGGGCACATGGAATGTCTCTTCATAGGCGAACGGACCCTTGCCGCGCAGGCCATGGGCGCCTCCGCCTTCACCATGATCGGCCGTGTAGACGACGACCGTGCTTTCCGTCAGGCCAAGCGAATCCAGCTCCCTGAGAATGGCTGTCAGTTGGAGGTCCACGGATCGAATGCTATTGATGTAGAAGTTGTTGAAACGGTGCCACCGCTCTTCTTCCGGTGGGATATGGCCCAGGACGTAGTCCCATGCCCTGCTGAACTCTCCATGCGCTTTCGGTCGACCGGCTTCGTCGAAGGGTTGGGTCAGGCTGGCAGGAACCGGTATGTCCCATTTTGCGGCGTACGTCGAGTTGTGTGGTGCAGGTGCCGCGTGACTCAGCAATCGCCCGTTGTCCTGGATCTTTTGCCCCGGCGCATCGGTGTTGAAGTACATGATGTCGTGTGGGTTCACGAGGCTGACCGTCAGAGCCCAAGGCTTGCCATCGTCACTCAACGGACGGCCCACGCGTCGCAGCCAGGCGATGGCGCTGCTGGCGATGACCTGGTCGAAGGAATATCCGCCGAGTGTGTGCCCGACGACGTCGCCGGGAGAGACATAGTCGGAGAAGCCGTAAGCCTCCATCTCCCTCGTGAACAGGTGCTCAGGCGGGAGCTCCTGGTCGAACGCGCGCGTCAGGTGCCACTTTCCTTTGTACGCCGTGTAGTACCCTCCCTTGCGCAGCATGTGGCCGAACGTCGGAATGTCCGTGGAAAGATTTTTCACCCACGGCACATCGAGATTCTCCGACATGCGGTTGTCTGCAGTTTGCAGCCCGGTCAACATGATCGAGCGCGAGGACGTGCACATCGTCGCGCCGATATGGTGTTGTCGCAGATAAGTGCCCGTGCGCGCGAGACGCTCGTGTCCTGGGAGGCTGAGGCCCCTCGGCCAGCGGGAGAAGTGACGCTCCTGATCGACGAACACAAAGAGAATGTTGTGGCCGGGCTTGATGGCGCCCCCTGAGCGAGTCCTTTGCGCTGCGCTAATGGCAGCAGCACCGATCGGATTGGTCCCCATCAGGGCGACGGCGACACCCGCCGACGCGTTCAGGATCAGATCGCGGCGTGAAATGTCGGGCGATTTCTTTGTCGTCATGTCGTCCTCAATCGAGTGGATCTGTCAAGACACCAAGCTAAGAACGTTACATCTAGCGATCGCTTCCTTCGAGGCGCCTAACGTCCGCAGCCACCGGCGCGCGCCGACAGATACCGCCAAATCGCCGTGCTCGTGCGTGCGACCGCGTGGGCTGCGCGGTTATGCCCCAACGTCAACGTAGTCGACGCGACTGGCCGGCTGAGGAATCGGCGCGCCGTCCTCGCGCAAGCCTTCTAGATGGAATTCGATCGCTTCGCGAATCTGAGCTTCGACTTCCTCAATGGTAGCTCCTGTAGCGACGCAACCAGGAAGGTCAGGGACGTACGCCGAGTAGTTTCCTTCGGCCTTTTCGATCACGATTGCGTAGCGCATTGGAACCTCACTTCTTCAATCCAGCCTGTTTCAGGATGCTATTCAGTGTACCCGGTGCGAGGTCGTCGTTGGGCTTACCGGGCACTGTCACTCGCCCCGCCTTTGCAGAGTGCTTGAACTGCCGATGGCTACCACGGGTAGCCACAAGAAACCAACCGTCGTCGCTCAATATTCTTAGTACCTCTCGGACCTTCATTCTTGCAGCATATCAGGGCACCTCGTCCGCGATGACCGCGTCGACCACGACCCGGCCGTTAGCCGACAAGTCCGCGACGTGAAGAAGAAGGCGAAAGAAGCACACACGGATGTCAACCTTGCTCTATTTGGTAAACGGTTGTTGTTTCAGCATCGAAGCTGGTTTGCTCGGATCATCGACGTCATAGCGGCAGCGACTGATTGGCGCGTAAACCGGGACACGCGGCAGTTGCTGTGTAAGATAAATTGCTTCGCCTGTGGGGACCGTGTTTACAAAAATGGGGCGCCCTCTATACAGAAGTATTGCGCCGGCAAAGTCGCTTCCGGTGCCAGCTTTGTCGCGCTTCAGGGAGTTACTTTTTCCATCATAGAAGAACCAGCGGTATCCGGTGTTATCAGATGCGCCGAACCGCTTGAAGTCCGCCTCACAGCCGCTCGGATTTCGCGAATACGCCACAATATCGATTGGGCTACCCCTTACGAATTCAATTTGCGCGCGCTTAAGGTTGGCGTGAATCGCGCCCGTCTTGGACTCCGCCTCAAAGGTCTCGCGCCATTGGTCTTACGACGGGTGCCTCTCCGGATGGAATAGATAGATCCCCCAACTCATCTCCGCTTGATAAATAAGTTGGAGGTGTTGCTGCACATCCACCTGGTGCCACGTCGGCTCGCTAAAGTCTTTGTTGCCTGGATGTGGGCGAGGGTCGCAGACTGGATCGCGTTCACTCGGGCCAAACGCCCGAAGATTCCGAAGGTAGGCCTCGCAAACGGTGTATCCCATTCCCTCTTTAGTGCGATAGATTGGCTTTCGGCTGCTATCTGCCAAGGCGCTCAGGGTCGACACGTAACACAGTGCACCGATTGCCACAGTCAAATACCATTGGCGCCGAATTTCCCCGCCATCGAACGTAGTCCCGGCGTTACCGGTGGCGATGAGCTCGGACGGCATTCTTGTCGCCTAACGCTATATGGATGCGAATAGTGTCCGGATAACATGGTCAACGCCGGGCGAGTGCGCGTCAATGGAACTTCGAATCAACGCATTAGCTGCCTTAGTCCGTCTTTCGCAGTTGGACATACCGCGAAAAAGGGACAAGCCGCTGATTGGCCACGACTATGCGGCGCGCGGTGGGGCGAGCGGCATAGAGCCGAAGAGGTACATCTCGGCGCCCGAGTCGCTACGCGCCCTGGAGCGGTTGGACTTCTTCTTCGACGCGCAGCACGCGCGCTGCGACGGCCTCCAGGTAGAAGCGCTCGTCTTGCAGCGCGCGTTGCAGGACGAAGCCCTGCGCGCTCGAGCGCACGAGGTAGCGCAGTCCGATCGCGAGCGCGAAGACGATCGCGCCGACGATGAAGTGTCCGATGAGTGCGATCGCGACCGAGATGCCGAGCACGGGCAGCAGCAGGAGCGGCAGGAGGCCGCGGCCGGCGACGAAGCGCTTGGCTGCGTCGCGGTCGATGCTCACTTTCGCGCGCCCCGCCTGGTACGCGGCGACGAACTCGGCGTGCGTCATCGCGCGCGGCGGCGCCGCTTGCGGGCGCGCCAGGCGAGGATGACGTAGGCGCGCCAGGCGAGGTGCACGCCGAGGTAGCCGATCGCCGCGAGCGTGAGCGCGAGCGCGGGCAGGCCGACGGCGAGCGGCTTGCCGAGCGAAATCATCCAGTGCGCGAGTCGGTGCAGCGAATCGAGCAGGTGCGTCCAGTCCATCTCGAACGGCTCGACCGTCGGCGGGCGCGCATTCGCCCCGAGCAGCAGCTTGCCGTACCCGTAGGCGAGCACATACAGCGGCACGATGGTGAAGGGATTGGTGTACAGCGTGACGAGCAGCGCCACGGGCAGGTTTCTCCTCAGCGGCACGGCGAGCAGGGCCGCGACCAGCATCTGGAACGGTCCGGGCACGAGGCCGGCGAACAGGCCGATCGCCACGCCGCCGGCGACCGATTCGCGGTTCAGGTGCCAGAGGTTGGGGTGGTGCAGCAACCGGCCGAACACCGCGATCAGGCGGTGGGAGCGTACTTGGTCGGCGTCCGGGGCGTACTTGCGGAAGAACTTGCGCATGGAGTCATCCGGCGCGCGGCCGGAGCGTTGCATTCTAGATGACGGGGGGCATCCTGGCGTTCGCCGCGGGCGTGCTGCTATTGCAGCACCAGGCGGCGCTTCCGCCGGCGGCGTGGTATTGGGCGCTGCCGGGGCTTGTCGTGCTGGTCGTTTGCAGCCGCGTGCTGCGCCTGCCGGCTGCCCTCGCGCTCGGCTTCCTGTGGGCCGCGGGATCTGCGCAACTGCGCATGGCCGACCGGCTCGCGCCCGAGCTCGAAGGGCGCGACCTCGTTGTGACCGGCGTGGTGGCGGGTCTGCCGGCGCGGAGCGAAGCCGGGCTGAGCTTCGAACTCGACCTCGAGCGCTCGGCGAGCGGCGAGCGGCTGCCGCAGCGCCTGCGCCTCGCCTGGTATCCGCCACCCGGAAGCGAGCCCCCGCGGCTCGAGCCGGGCGAGCGCTGGCGCCTGGGCGTAAGGCTGCGCCGGCCGCACGGCCAGGTGAACCCGCACGGCTTCGACTATGAGCTGTGGCTGCTCGAGCGTGGCATCGGCGCCACGGGCAGCGTGCGCGCGCAGCCTGCGGCCGAGCGGCTCGGCGAACGCGGCGGCGCCTTCGATCGCATCGAGCGCCTGCGCGCGGCCGTGTGCGAGCGCTTCTTCGACGCGCTCGGCGAGACGCCGGCGGCCGGGATCCTCGCCGCGCTCGCGGTGGGCGAGCAGCGCGCGATCTCGAACGAGGAGTGGCGCCTGTTCCGGCGCACGGGCGTGACGCACCTGATGAGCATCTCCGGACTGCACGTGACGCTCATCTCGGGGCTCGCCGCCTGGCTCGCTGCGCTCGGTTGGCGCGTCCTCGCGCGGCGCGCGCCGCGCCTCGTGCGCGGCTTCCCCGCGCGCAAGGTCGGCTCCGCAGCGGCGGTCGCCGCCGCGCTCGGCTACACGCTGCTCGCCGGGTCGGGCGTGCCGGCGCAGCGCACGCTGCTCATGGTCGGCGTGGTCGCGGCGGCGCTGTGGTCGGGCCGCATTGCCTCGCCCGTGCGCAGCCTCGCGCTCGCGCTCGGCGCGGTGCTGACGCTCGATCCCTGGGCCGTGCTCGCGCCGGGCTTCTGGCTGTCCTTCGGCGCGGTTGCGCTCATCTTCTACGTCGCGGCCGGCTGGACCGAGCGCGAGCCGTGGCTGGCGCAATGGCTGCGCATCCAGTGGGCGATCACCGTCGGGCTCGCGCCGGCGGCATTGCTGCTGTTCGGACAGGTGTCGATCGTCGGTCCGCTCGCCAACGCGCTCGCCATTCCGCTCGTCTCGGCGGTGATCACCCCGCTCGCGCTCGCCGCGGCGGTGCTGCCGCTCGACGTCCCGCTGCGGCTCGCCGCCTGGCTCACCGAGCGGCTGCTGGAATTCCTCGAGTGGTGCGCGGCGCTGCCGGCGGCGGTGTGGCAGTCGCATCTGCCGCCGCTCTGGAGCGTGCCGCTCGCGCTCGCGGGCGTCGCCTGGCTGCTCGCACCGCGCGGCACGCCGTGGCGCGCGACGGGCCTCGCGCTGATGCTGCCCGCCTTCGCGCTGCCCGCGCCGGCGCCGGCAGCGGGCGAAGCGTGGCTCACCGTGCTCGATGCGGGGCAGGGCCTCGCGGTGCTGGTGCGCACCGCCGGGCGCGCGCTGCTGTACGACGCCGGCCCGGCCTACGGTGCGCAGGCCGACGCGGGCGAGCGCATCGTCGTGCCGTTCCTGCAGGCCGTGGGCGTGACGCGCCTCGACACGCTGATCCTGAGCCACGACGACGCCGACCACTCGGGCGGCGCGATCTCGGTGATGGAAAACCTCGAGACCGATCTCCTGCTCTCGTCGCTCCCCGGGCGGCACGCGGCCCCGGCCTTCGCCGCGACCGCGGCGCGCTGCGCGCGCGGCCTGCGCTGGCAGTGGGACGGCGTCGAGTTCGCGCTACTGCACCCGGCGGCAGCCGACTACCGCAGCGCGCGCCGCGGCAACGACCTTAGCTGCGTGCTGCGCGTGAGCGCGGCGGGCCGCAGCGCGCTGCTCACCGCGGACATCGAGCGTGCGGCGGAAGCGCGGCTCGTCGCGCGCGAAGGAAGTGCGCTGCGCGCCGAGCTGCTGCTCGTTCCGCACCACGGCAGCCGCAGCTCCTCGAGCCCCGCCTTCCTCGCTGCCGTCGCGCCGCGCTGGGCGGTCGTGACCGCGGGCTATCGCAACCGCTTCCACCATCCGGCCGAGGAGGTGCTCGAGCGCTACCGCGCCTCGGGCGCGACGCTGCTGCGCACCGACCTCGACGGCGCGGTGCAGGTGCGCATCGGCGCCGCCGGCCTGCGCGTGGAGAGCGAGCGGCGCCGCTCGGCGCGCTACTGGCGGGGCATATAATCGTCCGGCGGAATCCTCCGCACCCACTATCGCGAGGAGGCACAGATGGCGAAGAAGAGCGCCGAGGCGGTCTACCGCGTCACCGAAGTGATCGGAACCAGCACCGAGTCGTGGGAAGACGCGGCGCGCAACGCGATCAAGACCGCTTCCAAGACCTTGCGCGACCTGCGCATCGCCGAGGTGACGAAACTGGACGTCAAGGTGGAGAACGGCAAGGTGGCGGCGTTCCGCACGCGGCTGCTGCTGTCGTTCAAGTACGGGTCCTGAGCGGTGCTCCGGGGCGAGCCGGCGTTCACGGCCGTCGTGCGGGTCGAGGGGCCCGGCCGCCTCGGGGACTTCCGCGAGCGCCTGCGCTGGCTGATGGTGCGCGACATCGACGCGGAAGACTACGTCGAGCGCCACGAGGCGGGCCGGCTGGAATACCGCTTCGAGCCGCAGAAGGGCATTCCGTTCCCGGCTTTTGCCGCCGCCTCCGCCGAGTTTCCCGAGCTGCGCGTTCAGGCCGAGTGGCGCGACGCGCTGCGCGGCGTGCGCGGGCGCGCGCTTATCGAGAACGGCAGGCTGATCGAGCAGGAGAGCGAACCGCTCGGCGATGAATCGCTCGCCTGCGCGCTCGACACCTCTGCCGAGGGCGAGCTCGAGCTCGCGCTCGCCTGCGCCCGGCGCGGCGCGCGCTGGCTCGGCTACGGCGCGAGCGCGGAGCGCCATGCGTATTTCGCGCTGGACGAGACCTCCGGCGAGCTGCGCGTCGCCGAAGACGCCGGCGCGCGCTGGACGGCTTGCCTGCGCGCGGGACGCGCGCGGGCGCTGGACGAGCCGATCGAGGACGCGCTGCTCGCGGAGCTCGAGCGGATCGCGTTTCGCTTCGCCAACGAATGGCTGTGGTTCGACGGCGAGCCGCCCGAGCAGATCGCGCTCGAGCGCGCGCGCTACGCTGCGCGCGGCTGGCCGGTGCGCGGGGCGAACCTGAAGGCCGAGCAGCGCGCTCGCCTGCCCGCGGCGGGACGCATCGAGCGGCTGCCGCCCGGCGCGGCGCAGGTGCCGGAGCTGCTGCGCGCGCTCTGGGGGGCGCGCCGATGACGCCGAGCGCGCGCCGTCGGCGCGTGCTGTGCGCCGATCCGGCGGGCCTGCATCGCATCGCGTACCTCGAGTGGGGCGAGCCGCGCAACCCCCGCGTGCTCGTCTGCGTTCACGGCCTGGGGCGCTGCGCGCGCGACTTCGACTCGCTCGCGGGCGCGCTGGCCGACCGCTACCGCGTCGTGTGCCCGGACATGGCCGGGCGCGGCGACTCGGACCGGCTGCGCAATCCGATGTCCTACGGCGTGCCGCAGTACGTCTCGGACGTGGTGACGCTGATCGCGCGCCTGGACGTCGAGTCGGTGCACTGGGTCGGCACCTCGATGGGCGGCGTGATCGGCATGGCGCTCGCCGCGCTCGAGGGCACGCCGGTGACGCGCATGGTGCTGAACGAGGCCGGGCCGGTGATCACGCGCGCCTCGCTCGAGCGCATCGCCCAGTATTTCGGAATGGCGCCGACCTTCCCCGACCTGGACGCCGCCGAGCGCTACGTGCGCGCAGTATCGGCGCCCTTCGGCCGGCACACCGACGCCGAATGGCGCTTTCTCACCGAGGTGGCGGTGCGCAGGAACGACGATGGCAGCTACCGCATGCACTACGACCCCCGCATCGCCGAGCCGTTCCGCGCGCAGATGCCCGACCAGGACCTCGAGCTGTGGCCGAGCTACGACGCGGTGCGCTGCCCGACGCTGGTGCTGCGCGGCGCGCTCTCGGACCTGCTCACGCGCGAGACCTGCGACCTGATGGCGACTCGCGGGCCGCGCGCCAGGGTGGTCGAGATCCCGGAGGTCGGCCACGCGCCGACGCTCCTGCACGCCGACCAGATCGCGATCGTGCGCGAGTTCCTGCTCTCGGACACGCCGTGGCCGGCAGCGCAGACGAGCGCCGCCACACCGGCCTGAGCCCGTTCGAGCTCAAGGACCGGCTGGTCGAGCTGGCGACCGAATGCACGCGCGTGAGCGCGCGCCTGCTGCTCGACGCCGGGCGCGCCAACCCGGACTGGCTCGCGCTCGAGCCGCGCGCAGCCTTCGTCGAGCTGGCGCGCTTCGCGCTCGCCGAGGCGCGGGCCTGCGGGCTCGCCGAGGGCCTCGGCGGCCATCCGGGCGCCCAGGGAATCGCCGCGCGCCTGCACGCGGCGACGGCGGTACCGCTGCCGGGCGCGGGGCTGCTGCGCGAGGCGCTGGAGGCGGCGCCGCGACTCGGGCTCGAGCAGGACGCGCTCGCGCACGAGCTCGCGCTCGGCGCGCTGGGCGCCGATTACCCGGCGCCGCCGCGCATGCTGCCGGGCGTCGAGCGAATTATGCAGGCATACCTCGCGCAGGAGCTGCAACGCGGCGCGCCGCCCGCGGCGCCCCCGCGGCTGTTCGCCACCGAAGGCGCGACCGCGGGCATCTGCTACCTCTTCCAGTCGCTGCTCGCCAACCGGCTGCTGGCCCCCGGTGAGCGCATCGCGATCGGCGTTCCCGCCTTCACGCCGTACCTCGAGATTCCGCGCCTGGAGGCGTTCCGCTTCGAGGCGCTGCGCCTCGCGGCGGACGAGGACGCCGACTGGCAATATTCGGACGCCGAGATCGAGCGGCTCGCCGACCCGAGCGTGCGCACGCTGTTCGTCGTCAACCCGGGCAACCCGGCCCCGGTGGCGATCGGGGCGCGCACGCTCGAGCGCCTCGGCAAGCTCGTGTGCACGCGCCGCCCCGACCTGATCGTTATCTCCGACGACGTGTACGCGCCCTTCGCCGAGGGCTACCGCGGCCTCGCGTCCGAGGCGCCGCACAACACGATCACCGTCTATTCGCTGTCCAAGTACTTCGGCTGCACCGGCTGGCGCCTGGGGCTGGTCGCGCTCGCCGCGGACAACGTCTGCGACCGCCTGCTCGCGCGGCTGCCGGCCGCGGCGCGCGCGGCCGCCGCGGCGCGCTACGCCTCGCTGTGCGCCGACCCCGGCGCGCTGCCGTTCGTCGACCGCATGGTCGCCGACAGCCGCATGGTCGCGCTGAACCACACCGCGGGCCTGTCGACGCCGCAGCAGGTGCAGATGGCGCTGTTCGCGCTGCACGCCCTCTCGGCGCGCGGCGCACGCTATCGCGCCGAGGCGCGCGCGCTAGTGCACGCGCGCCACGCCGCGCTGTACCAGGCGCTCGGCGTGCCGGCGCCCGGTGGCCCGCTGCACACCGACTACTACGCGACGCTCGACCTGCTGCGGCTCGCGCGGCGCCTGCACGGCGCGGACTTCGCCGCCTGGCTCGCGCGCGCGCGGCACCCGCTCGACCCGGTGTTCGACCTGGCACGCGAGCACGCGACCGTGGTGCTGCCGGGCGGCGGCTTCGAGGCGCCCGACTGGTCGATCCGCGTCTCGCTCGCCAACCTGCCGCAGGAGGCGTACCGCGAGATCGGCGGCGCGCTGCGCGCGCTCTTCGCGCGCTACCGAACGCAGGCCGGCACGGCCCCTTGACAGTGGCTGCCTAGGCAGGCAATTTCCTGCCTTGGCAGCGAACCCAGGGGGCGGGGGTGGCGGCAAAGCGGCCGGCCGGCTTGTACCGGGCGGAAACCTATCGCGTCGAGGACAGCGTCGGCTACCTGGTGACGCGCCTGCGCGCGTCGATCTTCGCCGCCGTGGACCGCGAGGTCGCCTCCTGGGGCATTTCGGCCGCGCAGGGCTCGATCCTCATCTACATCGCGCACGGGCGCGGCGACCGCGCCGCCGACATCGCGCGCGACTACGACTACGACACGGGCTCGATGACGCGCATGGTCGAGCGCCTGGTGCGCAAGGGGCTGCTCGAGCGGGTGCGCGACGGCGGCGACCGGCGCGTCGTGCGCCTGCGCCTGACACCAGCCGGAAGCGCGGTCGCGCGGCGCATCCCGCGGGTCGCCGCGAGGGTGCTAAACCGCCACCTGCGCGGGTTCACCAGGACGGAGTTCGCGCAGCTGAAGGCGCTGCTGCAGCGCATGCTCGCGAACGCAGGAGCGGGAAATGGCTGAGATGCCGCAAGGCCCCACGCGCGGGGCGCGCCGCCGCCGCGCGCTTAGCTTTGTGATCGCCGCCTTCGTGCTCGCCGGCATCGGCTGGCTGGCGTGGTGGTACCTGCAGGCGCGCGGCCACGAGACCACCGACAACGCGTACGTCGGCGGCAACCTGGTGCAGGTCACGCCGCAGGTCGCCGGCACCGTGGTGGCGATAGGCGCGGACGACACCGACCTGGTCGAGGCCGGGCAGACGCTGGTGCGACTCGACCCGGCCGATGCCGGCGTGGCGCTGGCGCAGGCCGAGGCGCAGCTCGCGCAGGCGGTGCGCGCCGCACGCACCGTTTACGCCAACAACAGCGTGCTCGACGCGGCGGTCGCCCAGCGCACCGCCGAGCTGCGCAAGGCCGAAGACGATCTCGCGCGGCGCATCGAGCTGGACGCCAAGGGCATGGTGACCAAGGAAGACCTGGAGCACGCGCGCAGCGCGGTCGCGGCCGCGAAGGCGGCGCTCGTCGAGGCGCGCGAGCGGCTCGCCGCCAACCGCGCGCTCACCGAGCGCATCACGGTCGAGGAGCAGCCGAGCGTCAAGGACGCCGCGGCGCGGGTGCGCGTCGCCTTCCTCGCGGTGGCGCGCGATCGAATCCCGGCGCCGGTAACCGGCTACGTCGCAAAGCGCGTGGTGCAGGTCGGCCAGCGGGTCGCCCCCGGAGATCCGCTCATGGCGGTCGTGCCGCTGGACGAAATCTGGGTCGATGCGAACTTCAAGGAGGTGCAGCTGCGCGACATGCGCATCGGGCAGCCGGCGCGGCTCACCGCCGACCTGTACGGCGGCCGCGTCGAGTATCGCGGGCGCGTCGCGGGCCTCGCCGCGGGCACCGGCGGCGCGTTCGCGCTGCTGCCGCCGCAGAACGCTACCGGCAACTGGATCAAGATCGTGCAACGTCTGCCGGTGCGCGTTGCGCTCGCCCCGCCTGAGCTGCATGCGCATCCGTTGCGCATCGGCTTGTCCATGCAGGCCAGGGTGGACACGCGCGACCGCTCCGGGCCAGTGCTGGCGGCGCAGGCCGAGACCAAGCCCGTGTTCGCGACCGACGTGTATTCGGCCCATACGAAGGAGGCCGACGCGCTGATCGCATCGATCATCCAGGCCAACCGGGGCGCCCTCCGGCGATGACTGCGGCGGTGCCGGCAGCGGCTGCGGGCCACAAACCGATTCCGGCTGCCCCAGCAGCGGCAAGGCCGCGGCAGTCCGAGCCGATGCACGGCAGCATGCTTGTCCTGGCGACTATTGCGTTGAGCTTGGGCTCGTTCATGAACATCTTGGACTTGTCGATCGCCAACGTGTCTGTGCCCACGA
>DASPRX010000058.1:0-2020 GCA_035624235.1 Burkholderiales bacterium
GCCTGGGTCGTGTTCGCCCTGACCTTCGGCCTGCTGCTGTCGGACTACATGTCGCGCCAGGTGCTGAACGCGGTGTTTCCGCTGCTCAAGGCGCAATGGTCGCTTTCGGATGCGCAGCTGGGCTCCCTGAGCGGGGTGGTCGCCCTGATGGTCGGCCTGCTCACCTTTCCGCTTTCGCTGCTCGCCGACCGCTGGGGGCGGGTCAGGAGCCTGGTGCTGATGGCCGCGCTGTGGAGCCTGGCGACGCTCGGCTGCGCGATTTCCGCGAGCTACGGCCAGATGTTCGCCGCGCGCTTCTGCATGGGCGTCGGCGAGGCGGCCTACGGCAGCGTCGGGGTGGCGGTCATCCTGAGCGTATTTCCCGCCCATATGCGCGCGACGCTCACCGGCGCGTTCACTTCGGGAGGCGCGTTCGGTTCCGTGCTCGGCATCGCCCTCGGCGGCGTGGTCGCGGTGCACTTCGGCTGGCGCTGGTCCTTCGGCGCGATGGCGGCCTTCGGGCTGATGCTGGTGCTGGTGTATCCGCTCGTCGTCACGGAAAGGCGGCTGATGCTCGGCAGCCCGAGCGCCACGCAGGACCACCTGCGCAGGCTGAGCCCCGCACCGCAATTCAAGACGCTGCTGCCCGGCCTGTTCTCCGTGCCGTCGGTCGTGTGCGCCTACATCGGCAGCGGCCTGCAGCTGTTCATCATCGGCTCGCTGCTCGCGTGGATGCCGAGTTTCCTGAATCGCTACTACCACATGGCGCCGGACAAGGCGGGCCCTGCGGCGGCGGTCTTCGTGCTCATCACCGGCATCGGGATGATCGCCTGCGGCGCGCTGACGGACAAGCTGAGCCGGAATTTCGCCGTGCGCAAATGGCTCATGGCGATCCTCTACTGCCTGGGATCGTTCGTCCTGCTGATGACCGCTTTCCAGCTGCAGCCTGGCACCTTGCAGCTCGTGCTGCTCGGCCTCGGCATGTTCGCGGTCGTGGGCACCATCGGGCCCGCCGGCGCCATGGTCGCGAATCTCACGCACCCGCGCATCCACGCGACCGCCTTCGCGACGCTCACGCTGGTCAACAACCTGCTCGGCCTTGCACCCGGCCCGTTCGTCACCGGAATGATCGCAGATCGCCTGGGTCTGCTGGGCGCCCTGCAGATCGTTCCGACCGTCTCTCTCCTTGCCGTCGCGGCCTTCATCGTCGGCAGGCGCCACTACGCGCAAGACCTGCGCCGCGTCACGCTGCCGAAGAGCTAGTCGCGAGCGTCATGCAACAGCCCGTCGCGGCCTGGCGGCCTACGGTGGAGGCCATCGAGGCCGCCAGGATCACCCATTTCACGAACTGGCTCGCGCGCGAGCGCGGGCTGAAGTTCGCCGACTACGACGCGCTCTGGCGCTGGTCGGTCGGCGATCTCGACGCGTTCTGGTCCGCCGTGTGGGATTACTTCGAGATTCGCTCGAGCCGCCCGCGCGGGTGCGCGCTTGCGGATGCCCGCATGCCGGGCGCGCGGTGGTTCCCCGGCGTCGAGCTCAATTACGTCGAGCAGGTCTTCCGCCATTCGACCCACACGTGCCCGGCGATCGTGTTCGCCGACGAATCGGGTGCCAGGCGCGAGCTGGACTGGAGCGAGCTCGAGCGCCGGGCCGGCGCGCTGTCCGCCTGGCTGCGCGCGACCGGCATCCGGCGCGGCGACCGCGTCGTCGCCTACATGCCCAACATTCCCGAAACCGTCGTCGCATTCCTCGCGGTGGCGAGCATCGGCGCGATCTGGTCGGTGTGCTCGCCGGACATGGGTCGCGTCGCCGTGCTAGACCGGTTCCGCCAGATCGAGCCGAAGACGATGATCGCGGTCGACGGTTACCGCTACGGCGGCAAGGCGTACGATCGGCGCGACTTGCTGCGCGAGTTGCTCGCGGAGCTGCCGAGCGTGGAAAACGTCGTGCTCGTTCCCAGCCTGGGCACGCGCGCCAATGCCGCCGAGTTCGACCATGCGGTCTGCTGGGAGGCGGCTACGGCGGGCGAGGCGCCGCTCGC
>DASPRX010000279.1:0-2212 GCA_035624235.1 Burkholderiales bacterium
TGGCGATCTCCTTGCGGCCCCAGTCGGCGAGCGACAGGTCGGCGACCTTGTAGTCGGTGAACTTGGAATCGATTACGGCGGCGTTCATCTTTCACTCCTTGCGCGAAAGACCCGCCGGGCGGCCCGGGCGCTGCTCACCCGGCCTGCACGTGCGGGTGAGCGCGGTTGTGGCTTGGATTGGCCTGAGCCTGGCGGGAAGGACCCGTTGCAGCGCTCCTCAGGCGGGCGCAAGTCTACAGTTTTTGCCTTGCTGCGCCTAGCCTGCGAGGTCCGCCGCGACGTAGATGAACGCCGCGCCGAGGCAGGTGAGCGCGATGAGGCGCGCGGTGACCGCGGCGCGGCTGCGCGAATGCGCCTCGGGCAAGACGTCCGCGGCGCCGATGTACAGCAGGAACCCTGCGAAAAACCCCAGGTAGATCATCAGCGCCCGGGGCGGCAGGGTGTAGAGCAGCGTCGAGGCCGCGCCGAGCACCGGCGCGAGCGCGTCGAGCGCGAGCATCGCGAACGCGCGGCGCGCGCTGTTGCGGTGGACCAGCATCAGGCTCACCGTGTTCAGTCCGTCGCAGAAGTCGTGCGCGATCACCGCCAGCGCGACGATGGCACCGACTGCCGGCGAGACCTGGAACGCGAGTCCGATCGCCACGCCGTCCATGAAGCTGTGCCCGATGAGGGCGAGGGCGGAGAGCACCCCGACGCGCGGGTGATGGTGCTCCGGGTAGTCCGCCTCGTGCACGTGGTGCACCAGCACGAACTTCTCCAGGCCGTGGAACAGCAGGAAACCGACCACCAGCGCGATCATGGCGCCGCCGGCGTCGAGGCCGTGGCGCTCGGCGAGCGCGAAGATCTCGGGCAGGATGTCGAATGCGACGACGCCGAGCAGCACCCCGGCGGTGAAGCTCAGGATATAGTGCAGCCGGTCGCGGAACCGGAGGGCGAGCAGCCCGCCCCCCAGGGTGGAGAGGAAAGTCGCCGCCGAGAGTGCGAGAGCGGTCAGGCGGCCTGCTTGAGCGCGAGCGCCTTGTCGGTCGCTTCCCAGCTGAACTCGGGCTCCTCGCGACCGAAATGGCCGTATGCGGCGGTCTTCTTGTACATCGGCCGCAGCAGCTTGAGCGACGCGATGATCGCCTTGGGGCGCAGGTCGAAGGTCGCGGCCACGAGCCTGGAGAGCGCGTCGTCGGACATCTTGCCGGTGCCGTAGCTGGTCACCATCACCGACACCGGCTTGGCCACGCCGATCGCGTAGGCGACCTGCACCAGGCATTTCGAGGCGAGGCCCGCGGCGACGATGTTCTTCGCGACGTAGCGCGCGGCGTAGGCGGCCGAGCGGTCGACCTTCGAGGGGTCCTTGCCGGAGAACGCGCCGCCGCCGTGCGGCGCCGCACCGCCATAGGTGTCGACGATGATCTTGCGCCCGGTCAGCCCGCAGTCTCCGTGGGGACCCCCGACCACGAAGCGGCCGGTCGGATTGACGAGATAGCGCACCTGACCCTTGACGAGCTCCCTGGGCAGCGCGGGCTTGATGATCTCCTCGATCACCGCCTCTGAGAGCTGCTCGTGGGCGATGTCGGGGGCATGCTGGGTGGACAGCACCACCGTGTCGATCGACTGCGGCTTGCCGTCGACGTACCTCACCGTGACCTGCGACTTGGCATCCGGCCGCAGCCACGGCAGGCGCCCGTCGCGGCGCAGCTCGGCCTGGCGCTCGACCAGGCGGTGCGCGAGGTGGATCGGCAGCGGCATCAGCTGCGGCGTCTCGTCGCAGGCGTAGCCGAACATCAGGCCCTGGTCGCCGGCGCCCTGGTCGAGATCGAGGCCCCTGCCTTCGTCGACGCCCTGCGCGATGTCGGGCGACTGCTTGTCGTAGCACACCATCACGGCACAGCCCTTGTAGTCGATGCCGTACTCGGTGTTGTCGTAGCCGATGCCCTTGATCGTATCGCGCGCGACCTGCTGGAAGTCGATGTCGGTCGCGCTGGTGGTGATCTCGCCCGCCATGACGACCAGACCGGTCGTGACCAGCGTCTCGGCGGCGACGCGCGCACGGGGGTCTTTCGCTAGAATCGCGTCGAGCACGGCATCCGAGATCTGGTCGGCGACCTTGTCCGGGTGCCCCTCGGACACCGATTCCGAAGTGAACAGGAACTCGCTCATGTTCTTCGCGCCTCGATGGATTGCGTCGCCGCGTTGAGCGGGCAGCGAGCGGGTTGCGAAA
>DASPRX010000273.1:0-9848 GCA_035624235.1 Burkholderiales bacterium
GAGCACCGCCATCGCGATCGCGAGCCCGATGGCCAGCATCGCCCATTGGCGCTGCGGCGACGGCAGGCCGTCGGGTTCGCGGGCTTGCATGCCCGCGATTCTAAGAGATCGCTACTTCTCAGTCTTGCAGCGCGGGTCGTCCGGGTTCTTCTTGCAGAACTCCTTGGTCACCTTCTCCTGGGACTTGTCGGTGGTCCCCGCCACTGCGCTCGCCGCGAAGACCACGAACGCCGCGACGAGCAACAAGGAAATGAAGCGTGCTAGATGCTTGCACATGGCAAATCTCCTTTCGTAGCATTCCACGGTGTTGTTTTTACCAGACGCCGGCCCGTCAGCTGGTGGGCAGCACGAGGTAATCGAGCACGGTCTGCACGCCGTCAACGCCCGCGACCAGCAGCACGATCTTCTGGCGCTCGTCGGCCCCGCGCACCATGCCCGACAGGGTCACCACGCCGCCGGACACCGAGACGTCGACCTGGCTCGCGTCGAGATCCTTCTGCGTTTCGAGCGCGTTCTTCACGTGCAGCAGCAGCTCCTGGTCGGACGGAGCGGGCGCGGCGCTCGCCCTCGCGTCCGCCGCGCTCGCCGCGCTGCGCGGCGCCGAGTCCTGCTCGCCGCAGCCGGGCAGGCCGAGCGCCAGCAGGCACGCGAGGGCGATCGTTCGCTTGCGTGTCATCGATTCCTCCTTGCACGGGTTGAAGACTTCGCACGCCATGCGAGCGCCGTGCCAGCCGCGCGCGTCGCGCCGTGAAAACAGGCGCTTGCGCGCGCACGAGGTTTGCGCGGGGCCGAATTCCGTCGCCGCGCGGCGACGCGGGCGTGCTCCCGGCGCGCAAGTAAAATTGGGCCATGGCACGTCGCGCGAAACCGGGGCGAGCCCGGCGGCTGCTGCGGCTCGGGTTGCTCGCGCTCGCGCTCGGCGCCTCGATATACGTCCTGTATCTCGATCGACGCGTCCGGCACGAGTTCGAGGGCCGGCGCTTCGCGCTGCCGGCGAAGATCTACGCGCGCCCGCTCGAGCTGCACGCCGGCCTGCGCGTGCCCGAAGCGGACGTGCTGCGCGAGCTGCGCGCGCTTGGCTACCGCCCCGCTGCGCGCGCCGGCGAATCCGGCTGGTACACGCAGAACGGCGACACGCTCGAGATCTCGGTGCGCCCGTTCGTCTTCTGGGACGGGCCGCAGCCGGCGAAGCAGCTGCGCGTGACCTTCGGCGATGGCGCGGTCGCCGCGCTCGCCGACGCGCAGGGCGCGCCGCTCGCGCTCGCGCGGCTGGAGCCCCTGCTGATCGGCGGCATCTACCCGACCAACAACGAGGACCGCGTGCTGGTGCGCCTCGCCGAGGTGCCCAAGGCGCTCGTCGGCGAGCTGATCGCGGTCGAGGACCGCCGCTTCTACACGCACTGGGGCTTCGATCCGCGCGGCCTGGCGCGCGCGGCCTACAGCATGGTCACCGGCCACCGCATCGAAGGCGGCAGCACGCTCACCCAGCAGCTGGTGAAGAACTTCTTCCTCTCGCCCGAGCGCACGCTCGGGCGCAAGCTCACTGAGCTCGCGATGGCGGTGCTGCTCGAGCTGCACTACTCCAAGAACGAGATCCTCGAGACGTATCTAAACGAGATCTATCTCGGCCAGGACCGCGACCGCGCGATCCACGGCGTGGGCCTCGCCGCGCAGTTCTATTTCGGCAAGCCGGTCGAGGACCTCACGCCGGCCGAGAGCGCGCTGCTGGTCGCGCTGGTGAAGGGGCCGGGCTACTACGATCCCTTCCGCCACCCGCAGCGCGCGCTCGCGCGCCGCAACCTGGTGCTGCGCGAGACACGCGAGCAGCACGCGCTAAGCGACGAGCAGTACCAGGTCGCGCGCGCGACCGACCTCGGCCTGAACCCACAGCGCGCGATGGGCACCTCGCCCTACCCCGCCTTCGTCGATCTCGTGCACCGCCAGCTGCTGCGCGACTACGACGAGGCCGATCTGCGTTCCGAGGGCCTGCGCATCTTCAGCACGCTCGACCCGCGCGTGCAGGGCGCGGCCGAGCACGCGCTCGCCGAGCGCCTGGACGCCTTCGACCGCGAGCGGCGCTTCGGCGCGCCCGGGCTGGAGGGTGCCGTGGTGGTCGCCGACTCGCAGACCGGGGAGGTGCAGGCGCTGGTCGGCGGGCGCGACGCGCGCTACCAGGGCTTCAACCGCGCGCTCGACGCCGCGCGCCAGGTCGGCTCGCTGCTAAAGCCCGCGATCTACCTCACCGCGCTCGAGCAGCCCTCGCGCTATACGCTCGCGACGCTGCTCGACGACAGCCCGTTCACCTGGAAGGAGCGCGGCTCCGAGCCCTGGCGTCCGGTCAACTACGACCGGCGCTTCCACGGCACGGTGCCGCTGCGCACCGCGCTCGCGCAGTCGTACAACGTCGCCTCGGCGCGCCTCGGCACCGAGCTCGGCATAGACAAGGTGATCGCCACCGCGCACAAGCTCGGCATCGAGCACGAGCTGCCGCCCTTCGCCGCGACGCTACTCGGCGCGGCCGATCTGAGCCCATTCGAGCTGGCGCAGATGTACCAGACGATCGCGAGCGGCGGATTCCGCGTGCCGCTGCACGCGATCCGCGACGTCACCACGCAGGACGGCAGGCCGCTCAAGCGCTACCCGCTCGCGGTCGAGCAGGCCTTCCAGGCAGCTCCCATCTACCTTCTGGTGGCGGCGCTGCAGGACGTCGTGCGCGACGGCACCGCGAAATCGCTCGCCGACTGGCTGCCGCCCGAGCTCGGCGCGGCGGGTAAGACCGGCACCACCAACGACCAGCGCGACGCCTGGTTCGCCGGCTTCGCCGGCGACCGCGTCGGCGTGGTGTGGGTGGGCTACGACGACAACCGCGCTGCGCGCCTGCTGGGGGCGAGCGCTGCGCTCCCGGTGTGGGGCGAGACCATGGCCGCGCTCCAGCCGCAGCCGCTCGCGCTGCCGGCGCCGGCGGGCGTCGAGCAGGCCTGGATCGACCCGCAGACGGGGCTGCGCGCCGACGCGGGCTGCGCCGGCGCGGTCGAGCTGCCGTTCGCTGCCGGTTCGGCGCCGCAGGCGCATGCGCCCTGCGCGAGCACTGCCGGCGGCGCTGGCGTGAAGAGCTGGTTCCAGCGTATCTTCGGCTTGTGAGACTCCTCCTCCTTCTCGTCGCCGCGCTCGCCGCCGGCTGCGCCGCGGTGGCGCCCGAGCAGCCGGCGCCGCCGCAGCAGCCGCCGGAGAACGCCGCGGTCGCCAGCCTCATGCAGAGCGCGCACGCCGACGCCGACGCCGGCCGGCTGGCGAGCGCCGAGGCGAGCCTCGAGCGCGCGCTGCGCATCGATCCGCACAACCCGCGCCTGTGGCAGCAGCTCGCCGGTGTGCGCCTGCAGCAGGGCGACTACGTGCAGGCCGAGAGCCTCGCCGCGCGCTCCAACTCGTGGGCCGGCCAGGACGACGTGCTGCGCGCGGAGAACTGGCGCCTGATCGCCGAGGCGCGCCGCGCGCGCGGCGACGACGCGGGAGCGCGCGAAGCGCTCGAGCGGGCGGAGCGCTACGCGCGCTGACGAAGCCAGGAGGCCCATGATGAAAGTCGGAATACTCGGCTCGGGCGCGGTGGCGCAGACGCTCGCCGGCGGCTTTCTGCGCCACGGTCACGCGGTGACGCTTGGCACGCGCACGCCGGCGAAGCTCTCCGACTGGCGCGCGCGGAATCCGCAGGCGCGCGTGGAAGGCTTCGCGCAGGCAGCGGCCTCCGGCGAGCTTGTAGTGCTCGCGGTCAAGGGCGGCGCAGCGGCGGACGCACTGCGCCTCGCGGGCGCCGCGAACCTCGCCGGCAAGACGGTGATCGACGCGACCAACCCGATCGCCGATGCCCCGCCGGTGAACGGCGTGCTCAAGTTCTTCAGCACGCTCGACGATTCGCTCATGGAGCGCCTGCAGCGCGAGTTCGCGCAGGCGCGCTTTGTCAAGGCGTTCAGCTCGGTGGGCAACGCGTGCATGGTCAACCCGCAGTTCGAGGGCGGTCGGCCGACGATGTTCATCTGCGGCAACGACGAGGCGGCGAAGAAGACCGTGGCCGGGATCCTCGAGCAGTTCGGCTGGGAAACGGCAGATATGGGCAAGGCGGAAGCCGCTCGCGCGATCGAGCCGCTATGCATGCTGTGGTGCATCCCTGGCTTCCTGCACAACGACTGGAAGCACGCCTTCAAGCTGCTCACGCGCGCGCAGTAGACGCCTTGCGCAACCGGCTCGGCCAGGGGCGCAAGGACCGCGTCATCCGCTTGACGCAGCGATCGGAGCGACGCACAGTTGCACCCGCAACGAGAGAAGTCCCGCTGAAAGGGACTCGTCAGCTTCGCCCGAAATCAAATCCAAGGGAGCTTCCTGTCTAGGAGGAGGAGGTATGAAGAGTATTCGGCTCATCGCAGCAATCGGCGCGTTCGCGGCAGTGCCGGCGTTCGCCGCCGACACCATCACCATCGGCATGACGGTCTCGCAGACCGGTCCGCTAAACACCGACTCGGTCGCGCAGTATCGCGGCTGCGAGCTGTGGCGCGACCAGGTCAACGCGGCCGGCGGCATCAAGGCCGGCAACAAGCACTACATGGTGCGCTTCGTCACCTACGACGACCAGTCGCAGGGCGGGCGCGTGCAGCAGCTCTACACGCGGCTCATCCTGCAGGACAAGTCTCAGTTCCTGTTCAGCCCGTATTCCTCGGGGCTGGTCGCGACCGCGTCCGTGATCACCGAGCAGTACGGCAAGATCATGCTCGACGCAGGTGGCGCCGAGGAGAAGATCTTCCTGCTCGGCAACAAGTACCTGTACCAGGTCATCACCTCGGCGGGCCACTACCTGAGCGGCGCAATCGAGGAGCTCAAGGCGCACAACCCGCACGCCAAGGTGGCCTTCGTCTACTCCGACGATCCGTTCTCGAAGGCGGTGGTCGCGGCGGCGAAGAAGGAAGCCACGGATGCCGGCTTCACGATCGTGATGGACGAGTCCTATCCCCCGGCGACGACCGACTTCACCGCGGTCATCAACAAGGTGATCTCCTCCGGCGCGGACGCTTTCCTCGGCGGCGGCCACTACCCGGACGGCGCCACGCTCGCGCGCCAGATGTACGACCAGAAGGCGCCGCTGAAGTGGATCTCGATCCTGGTCGCGCCGGACAGCCCGAAGTTCGCCACGCTCGCAGATGCCGCACTCGGGATCACGGTGCCGTCGCAGTGGGAGCCGGCCGTGCAGTACAAGCCGCAGTTCGGGCCGACGGTGGCGGGCTTCAAGAAGGATTTCGAGAGCAAGTTCAACATCGGGGTCGACTACCACGCGGCCTCCGGCTACGTGCAGGGACTGCTGCTGCAGAAGGCGATCGAGGAGGCAGGCTCGGTCGATCCTGAGAAAGTCGCCGCCAAGCTCAATCACATGGACGTCACGACCTTCTTCGGCCCCAACAAGTTCGCGACCGGTCCGAAGGACCACGGGCTGCAGCTCGCGCACAAGATGGTGCTCGCGCAGTGGCAGACGAAGGACGGCAAGCTCGCGCTCGAGATGGTGTGGCCGACCGAGGCGGCAACCGCCAAAGTCGTCTATCCTGTCCGGTAACCGGATAGTGCGCAAAGCCAAGGGGGCCGGTCCCGCAGGGCCGGCCCCCTTGTTGTGAGGGCGGCACATGCTCGGCCTGCTCGCATCGGTCCTCGACGGACTGCTCATCGGCGCGGTCTACGGGCTCGCGTCGATGGGCATCACGCTCATCTGGGGCGTGATGGACGTCGTCAACCTGACGCACGGCGCGATGATCGTGGCCGGCATGTTCGCCGTCTACCTGCTCGCCGGGGCGGCCGGCGTGCCCGCCTACGCGACGCTGCCGGTCGTGCTGGTGGGCGGCTTCCTCGTCGGCGTCGCGCTCTACTGGATCGCGGTGCACCGCGTGATCGGCCAGCCGCCGCTCATGAGCCTGCTGGCGACGTTCTCGGTCAACCTGGTGCTCGTGGGGCTGGGCACGGCGGTCTGGGGAACGGACCTGTTCAACATCCCGGTGTCGCTGCCCGGCTTCAGCCTGGGGCGCTACACCTTTCCCGGCACGCACCTCATGGCCGCGGCGCTCACGGCCGTGATCGCGCTCGCGCTCTATTTGTTCCTCTACCGCACGCGCCTCGGCAAGGCGGTGCGCGCGGTGTCGGGCAACCGCGAGGCGGCCGGGCTGGTCGGCATCCCGACCGCGCGCGTGCTGGCGCTCGCCTTCGGGCTCGGCGTCGCGCTCGCGAGCGTCGCGGGCATGCTGATCGCGACCATGTTTCCGTTCACCGTGCTCTCGGGCGAGGCCTACCAGCTCAAGAGCTTCGTGGTGACTGTGCTGGGCGGCCTCGGCAATCCGACCGGCGCGCTGCTGGCCGGCCTCGCGCTCGGGCTGCTCGAGGGCCTCACGACGCCGTTCATTCCGGTTAGCTGGACCCTGGTGATCGAGTTCGTGCTGTTCGTCATCGTGCTCGTCACCGTCCCCGGCGGCCTGCCGACGCTCCTGCGCCGGCGGCGCTCCGCCTGACGCGCCATGGCCATCCTGCGGCGCCCCTTCTTCTGGATCATCGCGGCGGTGATCGCCGCGTTCGCCGTGACGCCGAGCGTCGGCAACAACATCGAGCTGCGCGAAAGCCTGGTGCTCGCCGCCGTGTACATCACGCTCGCGAGCAACATCAACATGATCCTGGGCTATGCGGGCTACGTGAACTTCGGCAGCATCGTGTTCTTCGGCCTGGGCGGCTACTTCTGCGTCTGGCTGATGAGCGCGCACTCCTGGCCGCTCGCCGCCGCGCTCGTCGCGGGCGGCATCGCCGTGAGCGCGCTGGCGCTGTTCTTCGGGCTCGGCATCCTGCGCCTGCGCGGCGTGTACTTCGCGCTCTCCACCATCGGCGTGAACGAGGCGGTGATGGCCTTCGTCGCGAATTTCGGCCCCTGGGGCGGATCGACCGGCATCTACCTCTCGCCCGAGCTGTTCGGGCCGCTCGGGGGACCGGCGCGCGCGCTGTGGGTGATCTACTACCTGCTGGTCGCGCTGATGGGGGCCTCGCTCTATCTCAGCTACGCGGTGAAGCGCTCCAAGTTCGGCCTAGGCCTGCTCGCGATCGGGCAGAACGAGGACGCGGCGGTGGTGCTCGGCGTCCCCGCGCCGCGCTACAAGGCGATCGTGTACAGCCTGTCGGCCTTCCTGCCGGCGCTCGCGGGGGGGCTGTATTTCTTCAAGAGCGCCTACATCCAGCCGCCTGACGCGTTCGACCTGAACTTTTCCACCGAGACGATCGTGGTCGCGATGCTTGGCGGCCAGGGCACGGTCACCGGTCCCGCGCTCGGCGCGTTCCTGTACGAGGAGCTGCGCGGCTGGCTGCTCACCTCGCCGACGTTCTCGCATTTCCAGCTCGTGGTCGCCGGCGTGCTGCTGCTCGCCATCGTGCTGTTCGCGCCGGGCGGCCTGATGGGCCTTCTGTACCGCCTGTGGCCGCGGCTGCGGAGCTTCCTCGAATGAGCGCCCTGCTCTCGGTCGAGAACCTGAGCAAGCGCTTCGGCGGCCTGCGCGCGGTGCAGGAGCTCAGCTTCGAGGTGCCCGAGGGCGCAATCCTCGGGCTGATCGGCCCGAACGGCGCCGGCAAGTCCACCGTTTTCAACCTGATCAACGGCGTGTTCCCGCCCGACGAGGGACGCGTGAGCTTCCGCGGCGTCGACGTCACCGGGCTCGCGCCGTATCGCGTCGCGCGCCAGGGCCTGGCGCGCACCAACCAGATCGTGCAGCCGTTCATGACCATGACGGTGCTCGAGAACTGCATCGTCGGCGCCTGCTTCGGTCGCGAGAACCTGCCGCTGTCCCGTGCGCGCGAAGCCGCGCGCCGGGCCGCCGAGCTCGTCGGCCTCGGCGACCGGCTGGACGCGCTCGCCTCGCAGCTCACGATCGCCACCAAGAAGCGCCTGGAGCTCGCGCGCGCGCTCGCGGCGCAGCCGACGCTGCTGCTGCTCGACGAGGTGCTCGCGGGCCTAAACCCGACCGAGGTCGAGCGCATGATCGGCACGCTGCGCGAGATCCGCGCGAGCGGCGTCTCGATCCTGCTGATCGAGCACCTCATGCAGGCGATCATGAGCCTGTCGGACCGCATCGTGGTGCTGAACCTCGGGGCGAAGCTCGCCGAGGGCCTGCCGGCCGAGGTGGCCGCCGATCCGCTGGTGATCGAGGCCTACCTCGGCGACCCCGGGCTCGCCGTGAAGCTGGGCTGAGCGATGAGCGACGCGGTACTCAAGGTCGATGCGCTCGAGGCCGGCTACGGCGAGGTGCAGGTGCTGTGGGGCGTGTCGCTCGCGGCCGCGCCCGGCAAGCTCACCACCATCGTCGGCGCGAACGGCGTGGGCAAGACCACCGCGCTGCGCGCGGTGGCCGGCAGCATCCGCCCCTGGGCCGGCAAGGTGAGCTTCCGCGGCGAGGACGTCACGCGCCTGCCGCCGCACCGCAAGGCGGCGCGCGGCCTGGCGCTGGTGCCCGAGGGGCGGCAGCTGTTCGCCGCCATGTCGGTGGAGGAGAACCTCGAGATGGGCGCCTATGCCCGGCACGGCACGCGCAGCTACGCGAGCCGGCTGGAGCGCGTGTACGAGCTCTTCCCGCGCCTGAAGGAGCGCCGCAACCAGCGCGCGGGCACGTTCTCCGGCGGCGAGCAGCAGATGCTCGCCATCGCGCGCGGGCTGATGTCCGACCCGGCGCTGCTGATCATCGACGAGCTATCGCTCGGACTCGCGCCGCTCGTCGTGCACCAGATCTTCGCCACGCTGAAAAAGCTGAAGGATGGCGGCCTGTCGATCCTGCTGGTCGAGCAGAACGTGCACCTCGCCTTCGCGCTCTCGGACTACGCCTACGTGATCGCCGAGGGGCGCCTGTTCACCGAAGGCGACCCGGACAGGCTCGCGGCGATGCCCGAGATCAGGAAGGCCTATCTCGGGCTTTAGGGCCGCGGCTCAGAGCGAGAGCGCGCCGGGACCGGCCCAGCCGGTCGCCTCGCCCGGGTAGCCCGTCTGCGCGGAGGCGAGCCGCACGCCGCGCAGCTCCAGCTCGTGGCTCCAGTGGTGGTGCCCGAAGATCCAGGCCGCCACGCGCGCGCGCGCCGCCGCGTCGATCAGCTCGTCGCAATCGCTGTAGAACGCGGGGGAAAGCGGCGTGACGCCGAAGCCGGGATGGCGGGCCGCCGAATGCGGCACGTGATGCGTGACCACGAGCGTGGGCCCGTCGTGCGCCTCGGCGAGGCGCGCCGCGAGCCAGGCGCGCGACAGGCGGTGCTCGTCCAGCGCGTCCTGCGGCAGGAACGGCGCGCCGCCGCGGCGCGCGATCAGGCGATGGTCCTCGATCTTTTCCTGCGCGAGGCGCATCGCCGCGGCGGCATCGCCGTTCGCCGCGTAGTCGGTCCACAGCGTCGCGCCGAGCACGCGCAGCGTACTTCCGGCGATCGCGTAGCGCGCCTCGCCGCGGTCGAGCACCGTCACGCCGTCCGCCCGCGCGGCGAGCAACGCCGCGCGCTCCTCGTCGAACGAGCCGCGGTAGTACTCGTGATTGCCGGGCACGACGACCGCCGGGCAGCCGAGCAGGCGCGCCGCCTGCTCCGCGTAGCGCAGCGTCGAGACGTCGCGCCGCGAGCGCATTCTGCCGACGTCGCCGGCGAGCACGAGCAGATCCGCCTTTTCGGCCAGCTCGCGCAGGTCCGGTCCGAGGTCGAGCGGCATGAGGTCGGTCCAGCCGAGCCGCCCGGCCTTCTCCCGGATCTCGATGTGGATGTCGCTGAAGTAGACGATGGTGGACACGGCGGCCTGCGCGCAGGCGAGAATTCCATGTCGG
>DASPRX010000280.1:0-37158 GCA_035624235.1 Burkholderiales bacterium
GTTCTCCCAGGCGTCGTCGATCGTCTTGCGTGCTGATTCCATTTCGTCCTCAGAGCTTGCGGGCGAAGCTGTTTATGCGCGCGATCGCCTCGACGCACTCGGCCAGCGGGGCGACCAGCGCGATGCGCACCCGGTCTTTACCGGGATTTTCGCCCTGCGCAGTACGGGCCAGATAACTCCCTGGCAGGACGAGCACATTATATTCGTGCTGCAGACGGCGAGCGAACTCGCAATCGTCGATCGGCGTGCGCATCCACAGGTAGAACCCTCCATCCGGCCAGTACGCCGCGAGCGGCGGACGCAGCTCGGCGAGCGCTGCCGCGAACTTCTCCGCATACAGGCGCCGGTTCTCGCGCACGTGCTGCTCGTCGTTCCAGGCGGCGATCGATGCGCGCTGCACGGGCAGGCTCATCGCCGAGCCGTGATAGGTTCGGTAGAGCAGAAAGCTCTTCAGCAGCGCGGCATCGCCGGCCACGAAGCCCGAGCGCATGCCGGGGACGTTGGACCGCTTGGACAGGCTCGAGAATACGACCAGACGCGCGAAATCGTCCCGCCCGAGCTGGCGGGCGGCCTGCAGGCCGCCGAGCGGCGGCTGCGCCTCGTCGAAGTAGAGCTCGGAATAGCACTCGTCGGAGGCGATCACGAACCGGTGGCGGTCGGCGAGCGCGAACAGCGTGCGCCAGTCCTCCAGCCGCATCACGCTGCCGCTCGGGTTCGCCGGGGAGCACGCGTAAACGAGCTGCACATCGCGCCATACGCTTTCGGGCATCGCATCGAAGCGCATCCGGAAGCCGTTTTCCTCGGTCGCGTTCAGGTACACGGGGTTGGCGCCCGCCAGCAGCGCGGCGCCCTCGTAGATCTGGTAGAACGGATTGGGGCACGCGACCTTGGCTCCGGTGCGATCCGGATCGATGATCGCCTGGGCGAAGGCGAACAGCGCCTCGCGCGAGCCGTTGACCGGCAGCACCTGCGTGGCGGGATCGATGGCGGGCAGGGCGTAGCGGCGAGCGAGCCAGCCGGCGATCGCCGTACGCAGCTCGGGCGTGCCCGCGGTGGCGGGATAGACCGCCAGGCCCTCGAGCGCCTCCGCCAGCGCGCGGCGCACCAGCTCCGGTGTGGCGTGCTTGGGCTCGCCGATCGAAAGATTGATCGGGCGCAGCCCTTCGTTCGGCGTGACGCCTTGCATCAGGGCGCGCAGCTTTTCGAAGGGATACGGCTGCAGCACCCCGAGACGCGGATTCATCGCCGCTTCCAGCCGCGCTTGCGGTGCTCCGCCACCACGGTCGTGAAGATCCCGCCGCGTACGTTGAAGCGTGCGGCGAGCCGCGCATAACGCGGGCGCAGCGTGCGCACCAGGTCGTCCAGGATGCGGTTGGTCACCGCCTCGTGGAACGCGCCCTCGTTGCGGTACGACCAGACGTACAGCTTGAGTGACTTCAGCTCCACGCACAGCCGGTCGGGCACGTACTCGAGCTCGAGCGTCGCGAAATCGGGCTGCCCGGTCATCGGACACAGGCAGGTGAACTCCGGCATCTGCATCTGGACGCTGTAGTCGCGCCCGGGCGACGGATTGGGAAACGTCTGCAGACGTCTGCTCGGACGGGAGGGCATCTGGAAGGGGCGCGCTGAGCGGGAAAAACGCGCGAAGATGGTATCATAGCGCGCGATTTTTCCACGCCCGTTCTCTCTCGACGCGGGCAGTTTTTTCGACTCGGTTCTCGATTCAGACAACAGTCCGTGCGCCTCACGCAGATCAAGCTCTCCGGGTTCAAATCCTTCGTCGATCCAACCTCGATCCACGTTCCCGGCCAGCTGGTCGGCATCGTCGGCCCCAACGGCTGCGGCAAGTCCAACGTCATCGATGCGGTGCGCTGGGTGCTCGGCGAGACGCGCGCCTCGGTGCTGCGCGGCGATTCGATGCAGGACGTGATCTTCAACGGCTCGGTGAACCGCAAGCCGCTCGCGCGTGCGAGCGTCGAGCTGATGTTCGACAATTCGCAGGGACGCGCGGCGGGTCAGTGGTCCCAGTACGCGGAGATCTCGGTGCGGCGCATACTGCAGCGCGACGGCGAATCGTCGTACTTCATCAACAACGCGCACGTCAGGCGGCGCGACATCACCGACATGTTCCTCGGCACGGGCCTCGGTCCGCGCGCCTACGCCATCATCGAGCAGGGGATGATCTCTCGCGTGATCGAGGCCAGGCCCGAGGATCTGCGCGTCTTCCTGGAGGAGGCCGCGGGCGTCTCGAAGTACAAGGAGCGCCGGCGCGAGACCGAGAACCGGCTGGCCGACACGCGCGAGAACCTGGCGCGCGTGACCGATATCCGCCTCGAGCTCGGCGCGCAGATCGAAAAGCTCCAAGCGCAGGCCGAGGTGGCCGGGCGCTACAAGGAATACCAGTCGGAGCTGCAGCTCAAGCAGCACCTGCTCTGGTATCTGCGGCGGCGCGACGCCGCCGCCGAGCGCGAGCGGCATGCGCAGGAGGTGGTGCGCTCGGGCAACGAGCTGGAGGCCGAGATCGCACGCCTGAGGGAGGTGGAGGCGCGCCTCGAGGCCGCGCGCAGCGCGCATTACCAGGCTGGCGACGCCATGAACGGCGCGCAGGCCGCGCTGTACGCCGCGAATGCCGAAGTGGCGCGCCACGAATCGGAGCTGCGCCACGCGGAGGAGAGCCGCCAGCGCCTGGAGAGCCAGCACACCGAGCGCCAGACGCAGCTCGGCTCGTGGCGCGAGCAGCGCTCGCAGCTCACGCAGGCCTTGCACATGTGGGCGGCGCGCGCAACGGGCGCGAAGCAGCGCGTCGCCGAAGCGCAGGAGCACCTCGCGCAGGAACACGCGAGGCTGCCCGAGGCGGAGCAGGCCTTCCGCGCGGCGCAGGAGCGGCTGAACGGAGCGCGCGGCGCGGCCATGCAGGCCGAAGGCCGGCTGCAGCTCGAACAGAGCAACCTCTCGCACCTGGAGGTCAGCGTGCGCGCGCTCGAGCAGCGGCGCGAGCGCCTGCAGGCCGAGCTTGGCGCGCTCGCCCAGCCCGACGCGGCCGCGCTAGACGAGCTCGAGCGCCGGCATGGCGCCCTGGACGCTGCGGTCCCCGAGGCGCAGGCGGGGCTCGAGTCGCTGCAGGGGCAATCCGTCGCGCAGGAAGAGCGCCAGGCCACCGCTGCGGCGCACCTGGCCGAGGCTTCGCGCGAAGCGACCGCCGCCGAGGCGCGGCTCGCCACGTTGCGCCAGATCCAGGCGGCGACGGAGGACAACGCGCCGCTGCACGGCTGGCTGGAGCGCCACGGGCTCACGGCGCTGCCGCGTCTGTGGCAAAGGTTGCGCATCGAGCAGGGCTGGGAGACGGCGGTCGAAGCAGTGCTGCGCGAGCGCCTGCACGCCATCGAGCTGGCGCAAGCCGGACAGATAGGGCGCATCGCGGCGGACCAGCCGCCAGTCAAGGCGAGCCTGTACCTGCGCGCCGGTGGAGCCGCCGCGTCCCGCCTGGAGGGTCATGCGGCATTCGCCTCGAAAGTGCACGCGACCGACCCTCTCGTCGGCGGGGCGGTGGAGGATTGGTTCGCCGGCGTGTACGCGGTCGAGGCAGACCCCGACGACGCGGCGCGGGGCCGCATGCCGCCGGACGCGGTGTTCGTGAACCGCGCCGGCCACCAGTTCACGCGCCATACGGTCAGCTTTCACGCCCCCGACCCCGCCGATGCCGGGCTGCTGGCGCGGCAGGCCGAAATCGAAGCGCTCGAGGCGCGCTATCCGCAGCTCGAGGCGCGGCTGGCCGCGGCGCGGGCGGACCTCGAATTCGAGGAAGGCGCGCTCGCCGGGCGCCAGGAGGCGCTCGAACAGGCGCGCGAGGAGATCGCGCGCCTGGAGCGCGAGCGCCACGACGCGCAGATCGAGCTGCTCAAGCTCGGCCAGGCGCAAGAGCGCGTCCGGGAGCGCAGCGCGCAGATCGGCAGCGAAATGGAGGAGGTCGCGCGCGAGGCGGCGCGCGATGCCGAACGCCTGCTCGCAAGCAGGGCGGCGGTCGAGCGCGTTGCGCAGGAGATCGCTGCCGCGCGCGGCGAGCTGGAATCGGTCAAGACCGCGCACCTGGCGGCCGAGACGGCGCTTGCCGCGCAGCGGCTGGCGACGCAGCAGGCCGAGCGTGGCGCCCAGGACGCGCTGTTCGGCGAGCGCGAGTGCGCGTCGAAAATCACCGAGATCGACGGCTCGGTGCGCGTCATCGACCAGCAGATCGAGCGCGCCGAAGCCGAGATCGGACGGCTCACCGAGGAGCTCGCCCAGGATCCGATTCCCCAGGTGCGCGCGATGCTTGATGCGGCCGTGGAGGCGCGCATCGCGTGCGAGGCGCGGCTCGCCGAGGCGCGCGAGATCGTCGAGGAAGCCTCCGCCGCGCTGCGCGGCCTGGAGGAGAGTCGCCTGCAGGCGGAGAATCGTATCAACCCCTTGCGCGAGCGCGTCGGCGAGCTGCGTCTGAAGGAGCAGGCGGCGCAGATCAATCACGACCAGTTCGCCGAGCAGCTGCGCGCGGCCGACGCGGACGAAGCGCGCCTCGCCGCGGAGGCGGAGCGCGCGCCGCGCCCCTCGACGCTGCAAGGGGAGATCGCGCGGCTGACGCAAGCGATCACCGAGCTGGGGGCAGTGAACCTTGCCGCGCTCGAAGAGCTGCGCAGCGGCACGGAGCGCAAGGGCTTCCTCGATTCGCAGGCCGCCGACCTCGAGGAGGCGGTGGCAACACTGGAGGATGCGATCCGGCGTATCGACCGCGAGACGCGCGAGCTGCTGCGCGAAACCTTCGACAGCGTCAATCGGCATTTCGGCTCGCTGTTCCCGGCGCTGTTCGGCGGCGGCGAGGCGAAGCTCATCATGACCGGCGAGGAGATCCTGGACGCCGGCGTCCAGGTGATGGCGCAGCCGCCCGGCAAGCGCAACAGCTCGATTCACTTGCTGAGCGGCGGCGAGAAGGCGCTGACCGCGATTGCCCTGGTGTTCTCGATGTTTCAGCTGAACCCCGCGCCGTTCTGCCTGCTGGACGAGGTCGATGCGCCGCTCGACGACAGCAATACGGTTCGCTTCTGCGACCTGGTGCGCAAGATGGCCGCGCAGACGCAGTTCCTGTTCATCAGCCACAACAAGCTGACGATGGAGCTGGCCGAGCAGCTAATCGGCGTGACGATGCCCGAATCGGGCGTCTCGCGCGTCGTTGCGGTGGACATCGACGAGGCGCTGCGCATCCGGGAGGAGCTGGCCGCCTGAGCGCGCCCACGCCATGACGGATTTCCAGCTCGGCCTGCTCGCGGTGGGCACGCTCGCCGTGGCGGGCGTCGTCGTCTACAACAAGATTCAGGAGCGCGCTGCGCGGCGCAGGACCGAACAAGCCTTCGGACCGGCGCGCGCGGACGCGTTGCTTGGCGGCGCGTCACCGCGGCGCGAGCCCACGCTCGAGCCGGTGCACCGCAAGCCCGAGCACGAGGACAGCGACGCACACGAGGCCTTGCCGGACCCGCGCCTCGACTACATCGTCGAGCTGCATTGCAGGCAGCCCGTGCCGCCGGCAATCTTTCTCGAGCACTGGACAAGGCTGGAGCACAGGTTCGGATGGCGCGCGCTCGCGGCCGCCATGCAAAGCGGATCGTGGCGCAGGCCTGTGCCGGGCGAGCGCGACGGCTACGAGCGCTATCGGGCGGCGCTGCAGCTCGTGTCGCGCGCCGGCGTGACGAGCGAGGCGGAGCTGATCGAGTTTCGCTCAGAAGTGGAGAACGTCGCGGCAAGGCTCGGCGCGACGGCCGAGGCGCCGGAGATGAAGCAGGCGCTGGAGTCCGCGCGCGAAACGGACCGCTTGTGCGCCGATGCGGACATCCAGGTCGTGTTCCATCTCGTCCCACCCGCCGGAAGCGGCTTCGCGCCCCAGAACGTCGATGCCGCGGCCTCGGCAGCCGGCTTCTCGCAGGGGAGCGACGGACGGCGCGCGCTGCGCGACGCCCGGGGTGGCGTTCTGTACGAGCTAGCCCAGGACCAGGACGCCGGGGAGGAAGGGAAGGCCGGCGGCCTCAGCCTCGCGCTCGACGTTCCGCACGTTGCCGACCTGCGCAGAACCTTCGAATCGATGGTGCGCTGCGCGCGGCAGCTCGCCGACACGCTCGGCGCATCGCTCGTCGACGACAACGGCCGTGCGCTGGACGAGCGCGCGCTGGCGGCGATCGGCGGCCAGCTCGAAGCGGTGCGGCGCTCGCTGGAGGAGCGCGGCCTGCCGCCCGGCGGAGCGCTCGCCGCCCGCCTGTTCGCGTGAGGTGGTCGTCCGCATGACGGCCGGCAAATCGCCGCGCGACCGGGCGGCCTTTCTGCGGCGCGAGATCGAGCGCCACAACCGACTGTATTACGTGCTCGACCAGCCGGAGATCACCGACGCGGAGTATGACCGCCTGTTCGAGGAGCTGGCTGAGCTCGAGCGCGAGCACCCCGAGCTCGCCGGCCCGGACTCTCCGACGCAGCGCGTCGGGGCGCCACCGCTCAAGGAGTTCGCCGAGGTCAGGCACCGCACGCCTATGCTGTCCCTCGCCAACGCGTTCGACGACGAAGAGGTGCGCGCCTTCGACCGGCGCGTGCGCGAAGGGTTGGGCGTACAGACGGTCGAGTACGCTACCGAGCCGAAGTTCGACGGCCTGGCGGTCAGCCTGAGCTATCGCGACGGCGTGTTCATGCAGGGCGCGACGCGCGGCGACGGTGCGACCGGCGAGGACGTAACGCCGAATCTGCGCACGGTGCGCTCGCTGCCCTTGCGTCTGCCGGCGGCGCCCGACACGAAGGACATGGAGGTGCGTGGCGAGGTGGTGATGTTCAGGCGCGATTTCGACGCCTTGAACGAGCGCCAGCGGCGCGCCGGCGCCAAGGAATTCGCCAATCCACGCAATGCCGCGGCGGGCAGCCTGCGCCAGCTCGATTCGCGCGTCACCGCGAGCCGCCCGCTGCAGTTCTTCGCCTACGCGGTCGGCGAAGCCTCGGGCGCGCGCTGGATGACGCACACCGAGACGCTCGATCGCCTCGCGGAGCTCGGTTTCAGCGTCACGGCGGAGCGCGACGTGGTGCAGGGCGTGGACGGACTGCTGCAGTACTTTGCACGCATCGGCAAGAAACGCGAGCGCCTGCCATACGGCATCGACGGCGTCGTGTACAAGGTCAACCGGCTGGACTGGCAGCGCCGCCTCGGTTTCGTGTCGCGCGCGCCGCGCTTCGCGCTGGCGCACAAGTATCCGGCGGAAGAGCAGGCGACCGAAGTGCTCGATATCGAGGTCCAGGTCGGGCGCACCGGCGCGCTCACGCCGGTGGCGCGCCTGAAGCCGGTGCAAGTCGGGGGCGTAACGGTCAGCAACGCGACCCTGCACAACGAGGACGAGTTGCGCCGCAAGGACGTGCGCGTCGGCGACACCGTGGTGGTACGGCGTGCGGGCGACGTGATCCCGGAGGTGGTGTCGGTGCGCAAGGAACGGCGTCCGGCCAACGCGCGCATCTTCCACATGCCGAAGAAGTGCCCCGTGTGCGGCTCGGCGGTCGTCAGGAGCGAAGAAGAGGCGGTCGCGCGCTGCTCGGGGGGCCTTTACTGCCCCGCGCAGCGCAAGCAGGCGCTGCTGCACTTCGCCAGCCGCCGCGCCTTGGACGTCGAGGGCCTGGGCGACAAGCTGGTCGACCAGCTGGTCGACGCTGACATCGTGCGTACCCCCGCGGACGTTTTCGGCCTCTCGGCCGAGCGGCTAGGCGAGCTCGAGCGCATGGGCGAGAAGTCCGCGGGCAACCTAGTCGCGGCGATCGACAAGGCCAAGCACACGACGCTCGCGCGCTTCATCTTCGCGCTCGGAGTGCGCAACGTCGGCGAGAGCACCGCGCGCGACCTCGCGCGCCACTTCGGCAGCCTGGACCGCCTCATGCGCGCGAGCGAGGAAGAGCTGCAGGCGGCGCCCGACGTTGGACCGGTCGTGGCGCGCTCGATCCACGACTTCTTCAAGGAGCCGCACAACCGCGAGGTCATCGCCAAGCTGCGCCGCGCGGGGGTCGGCTGGGAGGAAACCGCGGGAGCGCCCGCGCGGCCCGCGGACGAGGTCAAGACCTTCGTGCTGACCGGAACGCTGCACGGTCTGACGCGCGACGAGGCGCGCGAGCGCGTTGAGGCAAAGGGACATAAAGTGGCGTCGTCGGTATCGCGCAAGACGTCCTACGTCGTGGCAGGGAGCGACCCCGGCAGCAAGCTCGACAAGGCGCGCGAACTCGGCGTGCCGGTGCTGGACGAGGACGCCTTCGTCGACCTTCTCAAGAGGCTATGACACGCATGCAAACCAAGCTCAGAAAGGCGGTTTTTCCCGTCGCGGGGCTGGGCAGCCGCTTCCTGCCGGTGACCAAGGCGAGCCCCAAGGAGATGCTGCCGATCGTCGACAAGCCGCTCATTCAGTTCGCGGTCGAGGAAGCGGCGACGGCCGGAATCACGGAGATGATCTTCATCACGGGGCGCAACAAGCGCGCCATCGAGGACCATTTCGACAAGGCCTACGAGCTGGAAACCGAGCTGGAGCTGAAGGGCAAGCACAAACTGCTCGACATGGTGCAGGGCGTGCTGCCGGACAACTGCCGCTGCATCTACATCCGGCAGGCCGAGCCGCTCGGCCTCGGGCATGCGGTCCTGTGCGCGGCGCCGGTGGTGGGCCAGGAGCCGTTCGCGGTCCTGCTCGCCGACGAGCTGATGGACGCCGAGCCCCCGGTGACGGCGCACATGGCCGAGCGCTTCGCGCGCGAGGCTTGCTCGCTGCTCGGGGTTGCCGAAGTCGCGCGCGAGCAGACCGGCAGCTACGGCATCGTGAGCGTGGAGGACGCACAGGCCGACGTGTCCCGGGTGCGATCGATCGTGGAGAAGCCGGCGCCGGAGGAGGCGCCCTCGCGGCTCGCGGTGGTCGGACGCTACGTCCTGACCCCCCGCATCTTCGACCTGCTCGCGCAGGCCAGGCCTGGCCGCGGGGGCGAGCTGCAGCTCACCGACGCGATCGCAGCGCTGCTCGCGCAGGAGCGCGTGATGGCGATGCGTCTCCCCGGCAAGCGTTACGATTGCGGCTCGAAGCTCGGCTACCTCGAGGCTTCGGTGGAGTTCGGATTGCGGCACCCGGAGATCGGGCGCGAATTCGCGCGCTATCTCGCGGAGCGAAAGGGCTAGGCCTTATACTTGCGTATTTTAGCGTTCCCTAATATACGCGCGGGAGAGAGCAGATGGCAGACAAGCTGATGATCGTCATGGTGAATACGGACCCGAGGAACGGGGCCGAGCTGGGTGCGCCGTTCTTCCAGGCAACCGTCGCTGCGGCGATGGAATACGACGTCGAAGTGATACTGACCGGGCGCGCAGGCGAGCTCGCGGTGAAGGGCGTGGCGGAGAAACTGCACGTGAAGGAAGGCTCGCCGAAGAGCGTCTACGATTTCATGAAGGATGCGCACGAGGCGGGCGTGAAGTTCAAGGTCTGCACCCCGACCCTGGAGCTCTGGGGTGAGGACCTGATCCCCGAGATCGAGGAAACCGTAGGCGGGGCCTACGTGATCTCGCAGGCGATGGACGACGACGTCGTCACGTTCACCTACTGAGAATGCCCGACGCCGCGGCGGCCTGGGACTTTCTCGAGAACTCGGAGCTGGTCGCCGGCGCCGAAGAGGTGCAGGCGGCGCTGCACCGGCTGGCGGCCGATATCGAGCGGCGGCTCGCCACGGCCTATCCGCTGGTCCTCGCGGTCATGGGCGGCGCTGTCGTGTTCGCCGGACAGCTGCTGCCGCTGCTGCGCTTTCCGCTGGACTTCGAGTACATCCACGTGACGCGCTACGGCGCCGAGACGACCGGCGGCCATGTCGACTGGCGCGTCGCGCCCACCGACAGCGTGCGCGGCCGCACGGTGCTGGTGCTGGACGACATTCTGGACGGTGGTCAGACGATGCACGCCATCCGCGATCGGCTGCTCGCTCAAGGCGCCGCGACGTTCCTGTGCGCGGTGCTCGTTGACAAGGCGCTGGCACGACCCAAGCCGATTCGCGCGGACTTCGTCGGGTTGCACATCGCCGACCGCTTCGTGTTCGGCTGCGGCATGGACGCCCGGGGCTACTGGCGCAACCTACCCGAAATCCGCGCGATGAAGGAGCGCCCGTGATCGGCATCCTCGGCGGCAGCGGCCTGTCGCGGCTGGCGAACCTGGAGGTGTCCGCACGTAAGGTGGCGCGCACGCCCTACGGCGAACCCTCCGGCCCGCTGACCGTCGGCGGCCTGCGCGGCCGCGAAGTTGTGTTTCTCGCCCGCCACGGCTACGGGCACACCTTCGCGCCGCACGAGGTGAACTATCGGGCCAATCTCTGGGCGCTGAGAGAGCACGGCGTGCGCGAGGTGGTGTCGATCGCGTCGGTGGGAGGCATCCGCGCGGATCTCGGCCCCGGGACGCTCGTGCTTCCCGACCAGATCATCGACTACACCTGGGGGCGCGGCGCCACCTACTTCGAGGGCGCGGATGCGCCCGTGACGCATATCGATTTCACCGAGCCGTATACCGCTGCAACGCGCGAGCGCATCCGGCGCGCCGCGCAGGCCTGCGGCGAGCCGATCGTCGACGGGGGCGTGTACGGCGCCACGCAAGGTCCGCGCCTGGAGACCGCCGCCGAGATCAACCGCATGGAGCGCGACGGCGCCGACATGGTCGGCATGACCGGGATGCCGGAGGCCGTGCTGGCGCGCGAGCTCGACCTGGCTTATGCGGCGATCGCGGTGGTCGCCAATTACGCCGCGGGGCGCGGCGACAGCGCGCGTGGCGTCTCGCTCGAGCGCATCGACGCCGTGCTTGAGGAGGCGATGGGCCGCGTGCGCAAGATCGTCGAAACGTTGGTCGAGACATGATCCGCCCCGTGCTCAGGATGGGCGATCCGCGCCTGCTGTCGGTCGCGCGGCCGGTGGAGCGCTTCGGCACGCCGCAGCTCGCGGAGCTGCTCGCCGACATGCGCGACACCATGGCGAGCCTGAACGGCGCCGGACTTGCGGCACCGCAAATCGGCGTCGGCCTGCGGATGGTGATCTTCGGCGTGCGCGGCAACCCGCGCTATCCCGCCGCCGAGGAAGTACCGGATACGGTCCTGATCAACCCGCTGATCACGCCGCTGTCGGACGAGCTGGAGGAAGGCTGGGAAGGATGCCTCTCGGTGCCCGGCATGCGCGGGGTGGTGCCGCGCTTTCGCCACCTGCGCTATTCGGGCTACGACGAACAGGGGCGCGCCTTCGAGCGCGTGGTGCAGGGTTTCCACGCCCGCGTGGTGCAGCACGAGTGCGACCACCTCGACGGGATTCTCTACCCGATGCGCATCCGGGATTTCACCCGGTTCGGATTTGTCGACGCGCTGTTCCCCGAGGGCGGCCTGCCTCCCGAGGAATGAGGCCCGGCTAGAGCTGCAGGTCCTGCAGCAGGTTCTGCTCCAGGCGCAGCACGGTCTTCGCGTCGGCCAGAGCCTGGCCGGAAACCAGGAACACGTCTTCCGCGCGATCGCCGAGCGTATTGATCTTGGCGCTGTGCAGGTTGATCCGGTAGGCGCCGAGCGTGCGCGCGACGCGATACAGCAGGCCCGGCCGGTCGCTCGCCACGATCGACAGCACGTGATAGGTGCCGCGCTCGTCGGGACGGATATCGACCGTCGGCGAGATCGGGAAGTGCCGCACGCGGCGCGAAACGCGCCCGCTGCGCGGCGGCCCGAGAGGCGCCTGCGATTCGAGCTCCTCGGCGAGCTCCTTTTCGATACGGCTCATCATGTCGCGATAGTGAACGCCCTGGCCGTCACCCATCACGGAGAAGCTGTCCAGGGCGTAGCCGTGCTTCGTGGTGTGGATCTTGGCCTCGACAATGTCGAAATTGCTGCGGTCGAAGTAGCCGCAGATGCGGGCGAACAGCGCCTCTCGGTCGGGCGTGTAGATCATCACCTGCAGGCCTTCGCCGAACGGCGCCAGGCGCGCGCGCACGACCGGCTTCGGGCTGTCGACGCGGAAATGCAGGTTACGCGTCTGCCAGGCGATCTCCTGCGGATCGTGGCGCAGGAAATACATCGTATCGAGCTGCGCCCAAAGCCTGTCCTTGACGCTCTCGGACAGCGCGTACAGCCGCAGCAACCGCACCGCCTCGGCCTGCTTTTCCGCGAGCGCGGCATCCAGCTGCAGGGTCTCGCCGGTCAGCACCCGCCGCGTCGCGCGGAACAGGTCCTCCAGCAGCTTCGCCTTCCAGGCGTTCCACACCTTGGGGCTCGTGCCGCGGATGTCCGCGACCGTCAGCAGGTACAGCGCAATCAGGTTCCGCTCGGCGCCGATTTTCCGCGCGAAGGCGTGCACGACCGCCGGGTCGTGCACGTCCTGTTTCTGCGCAACGCTCGACATGGCCAGGTGGTGCTCGACGAGAAACTCGGCAAGCCGGGCGTCTTCCGGCGCGAGCGCATGGCGCCTGCAAAACGCGCGCACGTCCTTCTTGCCGAGCTCGGAGTGGTCGCCGCCGCGGCCCTTGGCGATGTCGTGGTACAGCGCCGCGACGTACAGGAGCCACGGCCGCTCGAAGCCGCTCATCAACTGCGTGCAGAGAGGGAACTCGTGCGCGAACTCCGGCATCGTGAAGCGCCGCAGGTTGCGCAGCACCATCAGGATGTGCTGGTCGACGGTGTAGACGTGGAACAGGTCGTGCTGCATCTGCCCGACGATGCGGCCGAACTCGGGCAGGTAGCGGCCGAGAATGCCGTACTGATTCATGCGCCGGAACTCGTGCACAATGCCCCGCGGCTGCTGCAGGATCTGCACGAACATCAGGCGCGCGACGGGATCGCGCCTGAACTGCGCGTCGACGAACCGGCGGCCGCGCCACAACGCGCGCAGCGTCTGCGCGGTGACGCCCTGCAGCTCCGGGTGCTGCTGCATCAGCAGGAAGCACTCGAGCACCGCGCGCGGCTCGCGCTCGAAAACGCCTTCGTCCTTCGCTTCCAGCAGCTCCCCGCGCACGACGAAGCGCTCGTTCAGCGCGTACGGCGGAACGTCGGGCTTGGGAAACACGCGCGCGCCGAGGTTCTGCAGGAGAGTCGTGTTCAGCTGCGTGATCGCCTTGGCGGTGCGGTAGTAACGCTGCATCATCGCCTCGCTCGGACGCCGGTGAGGCGTGTCGCGATGGCCGAGCTGCTCCGCCAGAGCGGTCTGCAGGTCGAAGACGATGCGGTCCTCGCGTCGCCCCGCCAGATAGTGCAACCGGATGCGCAGGTCCTGCAGCAGCCGCTCGTGCCGCGCCAGCTGCAACGCTTCGTCGTGCTCGACCAGGCCGGAATCCTCGAGGTCGCGCCAGCGCCTGCCGATTCCACAGGCGCGTGCGATCCACTGGATGCCCTGCAGGTCCCGCAGTCCGCCGGGCGCCTCCTTCAGATTGGGCTCCAGCGCGTAGGGCGTGTCCTGGTGCTTCGCGTAGCGCTGCTCCTGCTCGAGCCTCTTCGCCTTGTAGAAGGCGGCCGGGTCCATGTCCTGGGCGAGAGCGGCCTCCAGGCGCTTGAATATCGCCCGGCTTCCGGCGAGGAAACGTGCCTCCAGCAGGGTGGTACGGATGGTGATGTCGGCGCGCACCGCGGCCACGCAATCCTCCACCGTGCGCACGCCGTGGCCGACATCCAGCCCCACGTCCCACAGCTCCCCGATGAGGCGCTCGAGCCGCGCACGCTCATCCCGGGACGGCTCCGCGGGCAGCAATACCAGGATATCGATGTCCGAGTAGGGATACAGCTCGCCGCGTCCGTAGCCGCCGGTCGCCACGAGCGCCGCGCCGCGCGCGGGACGCAGGTTGCGCCAGATCGACCTGATGAACCCGTCGACGATGCGCGCGTGGGCGTGCAGCAGGGCGCGCGGATCGGGATGCCGCGCGTAGGCCTCCCGCAGTCCGCTGCGCGCCGCCTGCAGCGCCTCGCGCATCGGACCGCTCGTCGCGCCGGCCGCGGGCAGGGCGGCGTTCATCGGCTACTGCACGACGTCCGGCGCAGCCGGGGTATTGGCCGACACGGTCAGGACCTCGTAGCCCTCTTGTGTAACGAGAACCGTATGCTCCCACTGGGCCGACAGGCTGTGATCCTTGGTGACGATCGTCCAGCCGTCGGCCAGCTCGCGGATCGCGGCCTTGCCGGCATTTATCATCGGCTCGACGGTGAAGGTCATGCCAGGCTCCAGCACCAGCCCCGTGCCCGGCCTGCCGTAGTGCAGCACCTGCGGCTCCTCGTGAAATTTTCGGCCGATGCCGTGCCCGCAGAATTCCCGCACGACCGAGTAACCGTGGCCCTCGGCATGCGCCTGAATCGCAGCGCCCAGATCTCCCAGGCGCGCTCCCGGGCGCACCTGCGCGATGCCCCGCCACATGCATTCGTAGGTGATCTGCATCAGCCTGCGCGCCTGCACGCTTGGCTCGCCCACGGCGAACATGCGGCTGGAATCGCCGTGAAAACCGTTCTTGATCACCGTGACATCGATGTTGAGGATATCCCCGTTCTTGAGCACCTTGTCGCCTGGAATCCCGTGGCATACCTGGTGATTGACGGAGGTGCAAATCGACTTCGGATAGGGCTTGTAGCCTGGCGGCGCGTAATTGAGCGGCGCGGGAACCGAGTCCTGCACGTTCACCATGTAGTCGTGGCACAAGCGGTCGAGCTCCGCCGTGGTCACCCCGGCGCGCACGTGCGGGGCGACGAAATCGAGGACCTCGGCGGCCAGCCTGCCCGCGATGCGCATGCTGGCGATTTCCTCGGGTGTCTTGATGGTGACTGCCATGAATCCGTGTTGAGGCCTCATGCCTGATTATGCTAGTATTTTAGGCTGGCTTGGAAGCCGGAGCATATCTTGCTTGCAGGCCAAATTTCCCGCCGGGCGGATTAGGGTGCTTGGCGTCGGCGCTAGGGGAGCAGGCGAAGTTGCCGCCGCCCTGCGCCACGCCGAGTCGTCGGCTCGGCCCGGCGGCAGTGACCAACCCTAAGGAGTGGCTATTGTGTCGGTAACGATGCGTCAAATGCTGGAGGCGGGTGTCCATTTCGGGCATCAAACCCGCTATTGGAATCCGAAGATGGCGCCGTTCATCTTCGGACACCGCAACAAGATTCATATCATCAACCTGGAAAAGACGCTGGCGATGTATCAGGACGCCGTGAAGTACGTGCGCCAGCTCGCTGCCAACAAAGGTACCCTGCTGTTCGTCGGCACCAAGCGTCAGGCGCGGGAGATCATGCGCGAGGAAGCGCAACGCTGCACCATGCCGTTCGTCGATCACCGCTGGCTGGGCGGAATGCTCACCAACTTTAAGACCGTCAAGCAGTCGATCAAGCGACTCAAGGAAATGGAGCAGATGTCGCAGGACGGCACGTTCGAGCGCATGTCGAAGAAAGAGGCGCTCGGCATGCAGCGCGAGCTGGACAAGCTGAATCGCTCGCTCGGGGGCATCAAGGAGCTCGCGAGCCTGCCGGACGCGCTGTTCATCATCGACGTCGGCTATCAAAAGGGCGCGGTCGCCGAGGCCGTAAAGCTCGGCATCCCGGTGGTAGGGGTAGTCGACACCAACCACTCCCCCGACGGTATCTCGCATGTCATTCCAGGCAATGACGACTCGAGCCGGGCGATCCGGCTGTACGCGCGTGGAATTGCGGACGCCGTGCTGGAGGGCCGCACCCAGTCCGTCGAGGAGGTCGTGGCCGCGACCCGGGACGAATTCGTCGAAGTCGAGGACGAGCACGAAGGCGAGGACTGAACGCGGGCAGCGGGCGCGTCGAATCTGGGAAAAGGGGCCATGCGCCCCTTTTTTTGAACTTGCAGCAAGGAGCAGCAGGCAATGAGCGAAATTAGCGCGAGCTTGGTGAAGGAACTGCGCGAGATGACCGGGCTCGGAATGATGGAGTGCAAGAAAGCTCTTGCGGAGGCGGGCGGCGATCTGCGCAAGGCAGAGGAGCTGCTGCGCGTCAAGAGCGGGGCGAAGGCGAGCAAGGCCGCGGGACGCGTCGCCGCAGAAGGCGTGGTGGGCGCCTACCTGTCCCCGGATGCGAAGCTCGGTGCGCTGGTCGAGATCAATTGCGAAACCGATTTCGTCGCCAAGAACGACGATTTCCTGGCGTTCGCGGGCGCGCTCGCGCAGCTTGTGGCGACGTCGTCGCCGAAGGATGTGGCGGATCTTTCGCGTCTTGCCTTCCAGGGGAGCACGGTGGAAGACCAGCGCCAGAAGCTGGTGCAGAAGATCGGCGAGAACATCGCGATCCGTCGCTTCGAGCGCGTCACGACGGCTGTGCACCTGGCCCTCTACCTGCACGGCGCGAAGATCGGCGTGCTGGTCGAATACGATGGGCCGCAGGAGGTTGGCAAGGATCTGGCTATGCATATCGCCTTCGCCAAACCGCAGTACATGTCCAAGGCCGATGTGCCGGCCGACGTGGCGGCGCGCGAGCGCGATATCCTGACCGCACGGGCAAAGGATTCCGGAAAACCGGCGGAGATCGTCGCCAAGATGGTGGAAGGCGGCGTGAACAAGTTTTTGGGCGAAATATCGCTGCTCGGTCAGCCGTTCGTGAAGGACGACAAGCAGACGATCGAGAAGATGCTCGCGAGCAAGAAGGGGAAGGTCCTCGGCTACCGCTACCTCGTGGTCGGGGAGGGAATCGAGCGCAAGTCGAGCGATTTCGCCGCGGAGGTCATGGCCCAGGCCGGCCTCTCACGCTGAGCGAAACCCGAGCCACCGGAGACCGCCTTGACGCCCAAGTACAAGCGCATCCTGCTCAAGCTATCGGGCGAGGCGCTGATGGGCGACGACCCTTACGGCATCAACAGGGACACGATCGGTGAGATCGTCGCGGAAATCGCGCAGGTCGGGCGCATGGGCGTCGAGATCGGCGTCGTGATCGGCGGAGGCAACATCTTCCGCGGCGTTGCGCCCGGCGCGAGCGGCATGGATCGTGCGACCGCCGACTACATGGGAATGCTGGCGACGGTAATGAACGCCCTCGCGCTGCAGGACGCAATGCGTCACGCGGGAGTGACGAGCAGGGTTCAATCGGCGCTCAACATCGAGCAGATCGTCGAGCCCTACATTCGCGGCAAGGCGATTCGCTACCTCGAGGAAGGCAAGATCGTGATCTTCGCGGCAGGCACCGGTAACCCGTTCTTCACCACCGACACCGCGGCCGCGTTGCGCGGCAGCGAGGTGGGCGCGGAGATCGTGCTGAAGGCGACCAAGGTGGACGGGGTGTACACCGCGGATCCGCTGACCGACCGCACCGCCAAGCGCTACGGGCGCATCAGCTTCGACGAGGCCATCAACCGCAACCTCAAGGTCATGGACGCCACCGCCCTGACGCTTTGTCGGGACCAGAAGCTGCCCATCAATGTGTTCAGTATCTTCAAGAAGGACGCCCTGCGACGGGTCGTCGTCGGTGAGGACGAGGGCACGCTGGTCCACGTGTGAACGTGCATAGGAGACCGTGATGATCGCGGATTTGAAAAAAGGCACCGAGCAGAAGATGCGCAAGAGCATCGAGTCGTTCAAGGGCGATCTGTCAAAAGTGCGCACGGGACGCGCACATACCGGTCTGCTCGACCACGTCCAAGTCGACTATTACGGTGCGCCGACGCCAATCAATCAGGTCGCCAAAGTGACGCTGCTCGACGCGCGTACGATCGGCGTGTCGCCGTTCGAGAAGAAAATGGTCGCGATGGTGGAAAAGGCCATTCGCGAGTCGGATCTCGGCTTGAATCCCGCGACGATGGGCGAAACGATCCGCGTGCCGATGCCCTCTCTGACCGAGGAACGCCGCAAGGAGCTGATCAAGGTGGTGCGGCACGAGGCGGAGAATGCCCGCGTCGCCGTGCGCAACCTGCGCCGCGACGCGATGCACGCGCTCAAGGAGGCGCTCAAGAAGAAGGAGATCTCCGAGAACGACGAACGGCGTGCCCTGGATGAAGTCCAGAAGCTCACCGACAGGCATGTAACGGAGATCGATGGCCTCCTGCATGCCAAAGAAACCGAACTGATGGCCGTTTAAGGCTCCTGCATGTCCCAGACCAGTTCGACCCTGGAAATCCCGTCGCACGGCGAAGTGCCGCGACACATTGCCATCATCATGGACGGCAACGGGCGCTGGGCCCGGCAACGGCACTTGCCGCGTTTCGCGGGGCACAAGCGCGGTGTCGAGGCGGTCCGCGCGACGGTGAAGAACTGCATGCAGCGGGGCGTGGGCTTCCTCACCCTGTTCGCGTTCAGCTCCGAGAACTGGCGGCGGCCCCCGGAGGAAGTCGCGCTGCTGATGCAGTTGTTCCGCGGCGCATTGACGGAGGAAGTCGAGAAGCTCCATCGCAACCGCGTGCGCCTGAAGGTGATCGGCGACACGCAGCAGTTCGATCCCAAGATCCGCAAGCTGATTGAACGCGGCGAGGAGCTGACCCAGGCCAACACGGGGCTTACGCTCACCGTGGCGGCCAATTACGGCGGCCGATGGGACGTTCTGCAGGCGCTATCGCGGCTCGCGCGCGAGCGTCCGGAGGCAATCGAAGGCGGCGTGCAGGAAGCGGCCCTCATGCCCTATCTCGCGATGAACTACGCGCCCGAGCCGGATCTGTTCATACGCACCGGCGGCGAGCAGCGCATCAGCAATTTTCTCCTGTGGCAGCTCGCCTACACGGAGCTGTACTTCACGGATACGCTCTGGCCCGACTTCGACGCGCGCGCGCTGGACGAAGCCATCGCTTCCTATCGCAGCCGCGAACGTCGCTTCGGCCGCACCAGCGAGCAGGTCAGGGAAGCCGAAGATTCGCAGGGTTCCGGGCGCAAGCCTGCCGCAGGCGCCGTCGCCTGAGCCCCTTGCTGCTCGCCCGAATCGCAACCGCAGCGCTTTTGCTCGCAGGCTTTCTGGCGGCGAACTTCCTGCTCGCGCGGCCGCAGTTTGCGGTGCTCATGTCGCTCGTCGTCGCCAGCGCCGCATACGAGTGGGCCAGGCTGTGCCGTCTAGCTGGCGGAGCGCCGCTTGCCTACGGCGGGCTCGTCGGGGGCTTGCTCGCCGCGCTGACGATTGCGCTCCCGGCCGGAGCGGGGGCCCAAGGCGCAACAAATGGGTTGCTGCTCGCGGCAGGCCTGTTCTGGATCATCGTGGCGCCGATCTGGCTTTGGCGCGGCGTCGCAGCGCAACCGCGCCTCTTGCTCGCCGCCGCGGGCTTGATGGTGCTCGTGCCCGCGGGACTCGCGGCGGTCGCGCTGTCGCCGGCAGACCTGCTGGTCCTGCTTGGGCTGGTATGGCTGGCAGACAGTGCGGCCTACTTCACCGGTCGCGCGTTCGGGCGGCGCAAGCTCGCCCCCACGATCAGCCCGGGCAAGACCTGGGCAGGCGTATGGGGCGCCGTTCTCGCCACGTCGGCCTACGCTATCATCTGCGCTGTGTCGATTCCGACGCTCGCCTCACGCATCGATGGTCTTGCGTGGGTACCGTACGTCGCAGGGGCGGTGCTGCTCTGCTTCGTCAGCGTCGTCGGAGATTTGTTCGAATCCGCGCTCAAGCGCCAGGCGGGCGTCAAGGACAGCGGTACGCTGCTGCCGGGACACGGCGGCATTCTGGATCGGATCGACAGCGCGACAGCGACTTTGCCGGTGGGTGCACTATTGCTTCATTGGATACTCGTATGAGCGGTGTCGGCGCCGCGATCGAAGGCGACGGGCGCAGGCTCGGCCTGACCGTGCTGGGGTCGACCGGCTCGGTCGGAAAGAGCACGCTCGACGTCGCGCGCCGTCATCCGCAGCGCTATGCGCTGTTCGCGCTCACCGCGCATCGCTCGACCGAGGCCTTGCTCGAGCAGTGCCGAATGCACCGGCCGCGCTACGCAGTGCTCTCAGGCATCGACGAGCAAGCGCAGTTGCGCGAGCAATTCCGCTCAGCAGGTTGCGAACTGCTGTTCGGTGCGCGCGCCCTGCAGTCGGTCGCCACCGATCCGGAATGCGACGTGGTGATGGCCTCGATCGTCGGCGCGACGGGTCTCGATCCGACGCTGGCGGCTGCGTCCGCCGGCAAACGCGTGCTGCTTGCCAACAAGGAAGCGCTGGTGATGGCGGGGCGGCTGTTCATGCGCGCGGTGCGCAGCGCCGGCGCGACGCTATTGCCGATCGACAGCGAGCACAACGCCGTTTTCCAGTGCCTGCCGCAGGGGCCGGGCGGCCGACCGGCGCTCGGCGCGGTGCGCCGTATCCTGCTCACCGCCTCGGGCGGCCCGTTCCGCAGCGTCGCGCCCGAGCGCCTGGCGACGGTAACGCCCGACGAGGCCTGTGCGCATCCCAACTGGGTGATGGGGCGCAAGATCTCGGTGGATTCCGCGACCATGATGAACAAGGGCCTGGAGGTCATCGAAGCGCACTGGCTGTTCGAGCTGCCGGCGGAGCGAATCGAGGTCCTCGTGCATCCGCAGAGCATCGTACACTCGCTCGTCGAATACATTGACGGCTCGATGATCGCGCAGCTCTCCAATCCCGACATGCGCATCCCGATCGCGCACGCGCTCGGCTTTCCGGAGCGCATCGACTCCGGCGCGCGTTCGCTCGATCTCGGGGAAATCGGCCAGCTCTCGTTCGAGCGTCCAGATCACCGGCGCTTCCCCTGCCTGGAGCTCGCGTACCGCGCGCTGCGGACCGGCGGCAGCGCCCCGGCGGTGCTGAATGCGGCGAACGAGGTCGCGGTCGAGGCGTTTCTGTCGCGTCGCCTGCGCTTTACCGAGATCCCGGGAGTCATCTCGCGTACTTTGGATTCTTGCCCCACCACGCCCGCGGACGATCTCGACGGCGTGTTGGCCGCAGATGCCGGCGCGCGCAGGACAGCTGCCCAGCTGGTCGAGCGGGCCATGGGGCGCGCAGCATGAGCTTCGTGCATACCGCCGTTGCGTTCATCGTCGCGCTCGGTATCCTGATCGTGGTGCACGAATACGGGCACTACCTGGTGGCACGCTTGTGCGACATCAAGGTGCTCAGATTCTCGGTGGGCTTCGGTCGCCCGCTCTTTCGCTGGCAGAAAGGCCGCGATGCCACCGAGTGGGTAGTCGCAGCGGTGCCTTTCGGCGGGTACGTCAAGATGCTCGACGAGCGCGAAGGTCCGGTCGAGCCGCACGAACTGGCGCGCGCGTTCAACCGCAAGAGCGTGTGGAAGCGCTTCCTGGTCGTGGCCGCAGGACCTGTATTCAATTTCCTGTTCGCGATCGCCGTCTACTCGGCTCTGTATATGCATGGGCTGCCGGAGGCACGCCCCATTACCGGTGCGCCGGCGAGCGGAACGCCCGCGGCGCTAGCCGGCGTGCGCGCGGGCGACACGATCAAGACGATCGACGGCGAGCCCGTGCGCACCTGGCAGGAGGTGCGCTGGCGCGTCGTCCAGGCGGCCCTGCAGCATGCGTCGCTGCGCGTCGAAGTTGCGGGCCGCGACGACAAGCTTGCGGTGCTCGATCTCGACCTGCGCGGCATACCGGACGCCGACATGGAAGGCGACGTGCTGGCTCGCGCCGGGCTCGTGCTCTACCGGCCGACGCTCGAGCCCGTGCTCGGGAAGCTGGTCGTGGGCAGTCCGGCCGAGGCTGCGGGGCTCGCGCCGGGAGACCGGATCGTCGAGGTGGACGGCAAGCGCATCGATTCGTGGGATGCGCTCGTGAACGCGATCAGGGCGAAGCCCGACCAGCGCATAAGCATGACCATCGAGCGCGGCGGAAGCTTGCGCACGGTGGAGGTGCGGCCGGAGGCCGTGCAGACCGACGGCGAGCGAATCGGGCGCATCGGCGCCGCGCCGTACGTACCGCCTTCGCAGGCCGACGATCTCCTGATCAGGGTTCAGTACGGATTCCTGCAGAGCGTGTCGAAGGCGGCGCAGAAAACGGTCGACATCTCAGTCTTCAGCCTCCGGATCATGGGGAAGATGCTGATCGGCGAGGTGTCCTGGAGACACATTTCGGGGCCGGTGACGATCGCGGACTTCGCGGGGCAGTCCGCACAACTCGGATTGATTTCCTACCTCACATTCCTCGCGCTGATCAGCATCAGTCTCGGTGTGCTCAACCTTCTGCCCATTCCGCTGCTGGACGGTGGACACCTGATGTACTATCTCGTCGAAATAATAAAGGGCAGCCCCGTATCCGACCGCGCCATCGAGCTGGGACAGCGGGTCGGGCTGGCGCTGCTGCTGGTCATGATGGCCTTCGCCTTCTACAACGACTTCAATCGCCTACTGTCGGGCTGATCGATGCGCAATGGCATTGTGGCCCTGTTCGCCTGTGCCCTGCTCGCGCTGGCGAGTGGCGTAGCGGCGCAAACGTTCCGACCCTTCGTGGTCAAGGACATCCGGCTGCAGGGCCTGCAGCGCACCGAGCCGGGTACCCTGTTCAGCTACCTCCCGGTGAAGGTGGGCGATACGATGACCGAGGAGAAGGCGCAGCAGGCCCTGCGCGCCCTGTACGCGACCGGCTTCTTCAAGAACGTGAAGCTGCAGGAGGAGAACGGTGTGCTCATCGTGTCCGTCGAGGAGCGTCCGTCGATCGCGCAGATCGATATTTCCGGGGCAAAGGACATAAGCACGGACGCGCTGAAGAAGGTGCTGCGCGAGCAAGGGCTCGCCGAAGGACGCATATTCGACCGCTCCGTGCTCGAGAACTCGGAACAGGAGCTAAAGCGACAGTATCTAGCCCGCGGACGATACGATGCGCAGGTGCAGACGACGGTCACGCCGCTCGAGCGCAATCGCGTCGCGATAAACATCGCGATCAACGAAGGGGACGTGGCCAAGATCCGCTCCATCAAGATCGTGGGCGCGAAGGCGTTCCCGGAGAAGGATCTGCTGTCGCTGTTCGTGTTGCGCACTCCGGGATGGCTGACGTGGTACACCAAGCACGATCAGTACTCGCGCCAGAAGCTGGCGGCGGACCTGGAGACGCTCAGGTCGTATTACCTGAACCGCGGCTATCTGGATTTCGAGATCGACTCGACACAGGTCGCGATCACCCCTGACAAGCACGACATCTACATCACGGTGAACATCAGCGAGGGCGAGAAATACACCGTGTCGGACATCAAGCTCGCCGGGCAGATGCTGCTGCCGCGTGAGGAGCTCGAAAAGCTCGTCAAGCTCAAGGCCGGGGACGTCTTTTCGCGCGAGAAGCTGACCGAGTCTACGAAGGCGATTGCGGAGCGCCTGGGCAACGAAGGCTATGCGTTCGCGAACGCCAACGCGGTTCCGCAAGTGGACAAGGAAAAGCGCACCGTCGCGTTCACCATACTGATCGATCCCGGGCGCCGCGTGTACGTGCGCCGCATCAACATACACGGCAATTCCAAGACCCGGGACGAAGTCGTCAGGCGGGAACTGCGCCAGCTGGAGGGCGCCTACTACGATGCGTCCAAGATCCAGCTCTCGCGGCGCCGCATCGATCGCACGCAGTACTTCGAGGATGTATCGGTAGACACGCATCCCGTAGAGGGCGTGCCGGACCAGGTCGACGTCAATTTCACGGTCAAGGAGAAACCGACAGGTTCGCTGCTGCTCGGCGCGGGCTACTCGACCGTCGACAAGTTCACTGTCCAGGCATCGATCACGCAATCCAACATCTTCGGCAGCGGCAAGTTCCTTTCCGCCCAGGTGAACACGGGCAAGGTCAACACGGTCTATTCCCTGTCGTACCTGAACCCGTACTACACGGTGGACGGCGTCAGCCAGGGGTTCGATATCTACAGGCGCAAGACCGATGCCTCGTCTCTCGCGGTGGGCGCCTACGTCACCGACGCGGTGGGTGGCGGCGTCAAGTTCGGCTATCCGCTATCCGAGACCGATGGCGTGAGCTTCGGCCTGAACGCCGAGAACGTGAAGCTGCAGGTGTTCGACAACAGCCCGTTCTCATACATCGATTTCGCCAACCAGTTCGGTACGGACTATACGTATCTCGCAGGGACGGCGGGCTACGTGCACGACTCGCGCGACAGCCTGATCCTGCCTACCTCCGGGACCGTGTCGCGCACCAGCGCGGAGCTCGCGGGGGGAGACCTCGAGTACTACCGGCTCGGCTACGAGCATCAGTGGCTGACTCCTGTTAGCCGGACGCTCACGCTGTTCCTCACCGGCAAGATCGGCTACGCGGACGGCCTCGGCAATAAGCCGCTGCCGTTCTTCAAGAACTTCTACGCCGGCGGCCCGGGATCGGTGCGCGGCTACGAGGCATACTCGCTCGGCCCGCGCGACCCGCAGGGCAACTCGCTGGGCGGCAATCGCCAGCTCGTAGGCAGCGCCGAGCTGCAGTTCCCCGTCCCCGGCGCCGAGCAGGAGAGGTCGCTTCGTCTGGCGGCATTCGTCGATGCAGGACAGGTCTGGGGGCAATCGCAGAAGGCGGCGTTGGGCGACTTGCGCTATTCGGCCGGCATCGCGCTCGCCTGGAGCTCGCCATTCGGACCGATGCGCATTTCCTTCGGCAACCCGATCAACAAACAGGAAGGCGACCGCGTGCAGAGGTTACAATTCACCTTTGGCACTGGCTTCTGATTCCGGGCGCGATGACCATGCATCTTCGAAACCTCCTCGTCCCCGTCGCGGTACTGCTGGCGGGCGTGCCGCCGCTCGCCGCGGCGCAGACCAAGATCGGCTTCGTCAATACGGAGCGAATCCTGCGCGACTCCGCGCCCGCGACGCGCGCGACCAAGCGGCTGGAAGCCGAATTTGCGAAGAAGCAGCAGGACCTGCGCCAGCTCGCCGACCAGCTCAAGCGCCTCCAGGACGACCTGCAGCGCAATGCGGTGACGATGTCGGACGCGCAGCGCCAGGACAAGGAACGCCAGTTCAACGAGATGAGCCGCGATCTGCAGCGGCGCGACCGGGATTTCCGCGACGAGGTCAATCAACGCCGCAACGAGGAGATGGCGCAGCTGCTCGATCAGGCCAACCGCGTCATACGCCAGATCGCCGAGAGCGAGAATTTCGACGCCATCCTGCAGGACGGCGTCTACGTGAATCCCCGCGTCGACATCACGGACAAGGTGATCAAGGCGCTGGACAGCATGAAGCCCTCCGATAGCAAGCCAGCCACGCGATGACATGCGCGGCCCCCTCACGCTCGCGGAGATCGTAGCGCACCTGGGTGGCCGTCTTGTCGGCAATCCGTCGACGCAGATCCACCAGGTCGGCTCGCTGCAGCATGCGACGGCCGAACAGATCACGTTCCTCGCGAGCCATCGGCACCGCTCGGCGCTGCGCGCAACGCGGGCCGGGGCGATCGTAATAGCGCCGCAGGCGCAGGAGCTGACCGGGATCCCGCGCATCGTCAGCGACAATCCGTACCTGTACTTTGCGCGCGTCGCGCAGCTGCTAAATCCCGCTGCGCCTCCCGAGGCCGGGATCGACCCTTCCGCGCGCGCCGCGGCGAGCGCCCAGGTCGCATCGGACGCTCGCATCGAAGCCGGCGCCGTGATCGGTGACGGCGCGTCGATCGGCGCGCGCGCCTGGATCGGCGCCGGCTGCTACGTCGGAGCGGATTCGGTAGTCGGCCAGGACAGCCGCCTGCACCCCTCGGTCGTGATCTATCACGGCTGCCGCATCGGGGCGCGCTCGATCATTCATTCCGGCGCGGTGATCGGCGCCGACGGCTTCGGCTTGGCGAACGATGCAGGCCGCTGGGTGAAGATTCCCCAGATCGGGGGCGTGCTGATCGGCGACGACGTGGAGATCGGAGCGAACACGACCGTGGACAGGGGTACCGTCGACGACACCGTAATCGAGGATGGGGTCAAGCTCGACAATCAGATCCAGATCGGACACAACGTGCGCGTCGGCGCGCATACTGCGATCGCCGGCTGCGTCGGCATCGCGGGCAGCGCGAGCATCGGCCGTCATTGCATGATCGGCGGAGCCGCGATGATCGCAGGGCACCTGCGAATCGTCGATCACGTCACCATTTCGGGAGGCACGCTCGTGTCGCGCTCGATTCTCAAGCCGGGCACCTACACCGGCGTATTCCCGTTCGACGAAAACGCGGCCTGGCTGCAGAATGCCGCGCACGTGAGGCAGCTCGCAAAGCTGGCCGAGCGCATCCGCGCACTGGAGAAGCGACTCGAGGGAAAGGAACAAGAATGACCGATATGGACATCACGGCGGTGCTCGCGCACCTGCCGCAGCGCTTCCCGTTCCTGATGATCGATCGCATCAAGGAATTCGAGGCCGGCAAGCGCATCGTCGCGCTGAAGAACGTGACTATCAACGAGCCGTATTTTCCCGGGCATTTTCCCTACCGGCCGATCATGCCCGGGGTGCTGATTCTCGAAGCCATGGCCCAGGCAGCAGGCGTGCTCGCCTTTCGCACCGAGGGCGCGTTGCCCACGGAAAACTCGCTCTACTACTACGCGGGCATCGATAACGCGCGCTTCAAGAAGCCGGTGGTCCCTGGCGACCAGCTCGAGATCGAGGTGGTCGTTCAAGCAATCAAGCGCAATATCTGGAAGTTCGCCTGCGTGGCGAAGGTCGAAGGCGGCATGGTCGCGCAAGCCGATATCCTTTGCACGCTGCGCGCCACGCCGCTAGAGAAGCGATGATCCACCCGAAAGCGATCGTCGAGCCGGGGGCCCGGCTCGCCGCGGACGTGACCGTCGGACCGTACGCGATCATCGGAGCGCAGGTCGAGATCGGCGCCGGCAGCTCGATAGGCGCGCACGCCGTGATCGAGGGGCGCACGCGCATCGGACGCAATAACCGCATCCATTCCTTTGCGGCCGTCGGCGGTGCGCCCCAGGACAAGAAATACGCCGGCGAGGACACGGGCCTCGAGATCGGCGACGGCAACACGATCCGCGAGTACGTGACGATCAACCGCGGCACCGTCCAGGATGCGGGCGTCACGCGCATCGGAGACGACAACTGGATCATGGCCTACGTACACATCGCGCACGACTGCCAGGTCGGAAGCCATACGATCTTCGCCAATGCGACGCAGCTCGCCGGGCATGTGCATATCGGCGACTGGGCGATTCTGGGCGGCGTGACACTGGTGCACCAGTACGTGCATATCGGCGCGCACAGCTTCAGCGCAGTGGGCACGATACTGGTGCAGGACGTCCCGCCGTACGTCATGGTCGCCGGCCACGATTCGAAGCCGTACGGCATCAACAGCGAGGGCTTGCGCAGGCGCGGATTCTCCGCCGAGAGCATCGGCGCGCTGAAGCGCGCGTACCGGACCCTGTACCGCTCCGGCCTCGGTATGGAGGAGGCAAGCGCAGCGCTGCAGACGCTCGCCCAGGAACATGCCGAAGTACGCCCGATCGTGGATTTTCTGGCGCGCTCCTCGCGCGGCATCGTGCGCTAGACCGTGGCCGGACAAGCGGCACGCATCGCCATGGTGGCCGGTGAGGCTTCCGGCGACCTTCTCGCCGCACCCTTGATCGCGGAGCTGGAGGCACGCAGGCCGGAATTGAGCTTCTACGGCATCGGCGGGCCGAAGATGCAGGCTCTCGGCTTCGTGGCGGACTATCCGATGGACAAGCTCGCGGTGCGTGGCTACGTCGAGGCATTGCGCCATGTGCGCGAGATCTCGGCGATACGCAAGCGCCTCGCCGCGCGCCTGCTGGCCGACCCGCCGGCCGCTTTCATCGGCGTCGACGCGCCGGACTTCAACCTGGGCCTGGAGCAGCGCCTCAAACGCGCTGGCATTCCGACGGTGCACTACGTGAGTCCGTCGATCTGGGCATGGCGGGCATGGCGCATCGGCAAGATCGCGCGCTCGGTGACGCACATGCTGGCCCTGTTTCCCTTCGAGCCGGCGCTCTACGAGCGCGCCGGTGTGCCGGTGACATACGTGGGTCACCCGCTCGCCGACATCATTCCGCTGGAGGTAAACAAGGAGGATGCGCGGGCGCAGCTGCGCCTGCCGCGCGCGAAGCGGGTGGTCGCGCTGCTTCCGGGCAGCCGCCTCTCCGAGCTGCAGTACATGGCGGAGCCATTCGTTAAGACGGCGCGCCGTCTGCAGGAGGAAGTGGAGGACATTCATTTCGTGTGCCCCATGGCAACTCGCGAGACGCGCGAGCTGTTCGAGACGGCGCTGCGGCATCACGCGGCAAGCGAGCTGTCTCTCACGCTGCTGTTCGGCCACTCGCACGACGCGCTCGCCGCTGCGGATCTGGCCCTGGTGGCGAGCGGCACGGCGACGCTCGAGGCGGCGCTTTTCAAGACGCCGATGGTCATCACCTATCGCATGTCGCCGCTGACCGCCGCGCTCATGCGGCGCATGCGCCGTCTTCCGTACGTCGGGCTGCCCAACATCCTGGCGGGCGAATTTCTGGTGCCCGAACTGCTGCAGGAAAAGGCCACGCCGGCGGCGCTCAGTGCGGCGCTCATCGCGTTGATGCGGGACGGGGACGCGCAACGACGCCAACGCGAGAGATTCCACGACATCCATTTGACGCTGCGCCAGGGTGCCGCGCAGAAGGCCGCCGACGCCGTGCTCGCCGTGCTCGATCGTGCGCGCGGCTAGGCGCGCGGAGTTCCGCCCGTGAAGCTGCTGCGTTCACGCGACAATCCGCAGGTGCGACGCTGGAGGCGCTTGATGCGCGACCGCCGCCTGCGGCGCCGCGAGGCGCGCGCGCTGATCGAAGGGCTGCATCTGGTCGAGGCATTCCTCGAGCGCGGCGGCGCGCCGGTCGCGCTGCTCGCAAGCGAGCGTGCGCTGGAGCGCGCGGACGTGGCGCATCTTGTCGCGCGCTCCGGCCTGAGCCCTGTCGTGATGTCGGACGCGGTCTTCGAGGCGATCGCAGACGCCGAAGCGCCGGTGGGCATTGCGGCCGAGATCCCGCTCCCCGCGGAGCAGCCCTCTCTCGCGGCAGCGCAGGCATGCGTGTTCCTCGAAGGCATTCAGGACATGGGCAATCTGGGCGCGATCCTGCGCGTCGCCGCGGGGTTCGACGTTCACGACGTGGTGCTGGCGCGCGGCTGCGCGGACGCGTGGGCACCCAAGACGCTGCGCGCGGGCATGGGCGCGCACTTCGCGCTGCGCATCTTGCAAGTGGACGATCTGGCTGCCGCGATGGACGAGTTCGCCGGCAGGATCGTCTGCGCCGTGGCGCACGGCGGCCGGCCCCTCGCGCAAATCGACCTAACGGGGCGCGCCGGTCTGGTCTTCGGCGCCGAAGGGCAGGGAGTGAGCGCCGCAACCGCGGCGCGGGCCGCGGAGCGCGCGACGATTCCGCTCGCCACGGGGATCGAGTCCCTGAACGTCGCCGCCGCAGCGGCGATCTGCCTCTACGAAAGAGTGCGCCAGCTCAGAACAGGTGCTTCTCAATCCTGAGCTCGCGCATGATGGTCGTGGAAATCTCTTCGATCGATTTCGCCGTGGTGTCCAGCCAGCGTATGCCCTCGCGCCGCATCAGATCCTGCGCCTGGTCGACCTCGTAGCGGCAGTTGGCCGGGTCGGCATAGCGGCTGTGCGGACGCCGCGACTGGCGGATTTCCGCAAGCCGTTCCGGTGCGATGCTCAGGCCATAGAGCTTGGATTTCCGCGCGCGCAGCGCGCGGGGCAGTTGCCTGGCCTCCAGGTCCTCGGGAACGAGAGGGTAGTTAGCGGCCCTGACGCCGAACTGCAGCGCGAGATAGAGGCAAGTCGGCGTCTTGCCGCTGCGCGACACGCCCACTAGGATCACGTCCGCCGCGTCCAGGTCGACGTCGCTGGCACCGTCATCGTGCGACATGGCGAAATTGATCGCCTCGATGCGGTTGTGGTACTCCTTCTTGTCCATCGCGCTGTGCGAGCGGCCGATCGTGTGCGTCGAGGGGATGCCTAGCCCGGCCTCGAGCGGTCCGATGAATGTCTCGAAGAAGTCCAGAAACAGCGCGCTCGTCTTGCGGATGACCGCGCGCACGTCGCCGTTCACCAGCGTGGAAAAGACGATCGGATGGCCATTGCCGCGGGCCATTTCCTGGTCTATGCGAGCGCGGCACTCCTCGGCCTTCTGCACGCTATCGATGAACGACAGCGTGACCTGATTGAAGTCGACCCCCTCGAACTGGGTCAGCAGGCTGTGCCCGAGCATCTGTGAGGTAATGCCGGTGCCGTCGGAAACGAAGAAGACTGTGCGGCGCATGGATGCCGGTAAAATAGAATTTTTTGCCCGGTTTGGGCAATAGCACGGGAGCAGCGGCGATGTTGGTGTCCTGGCTGAAGGATCTGCGCATGGCCGACCTGGACCAGGTCGGAGGCAAGAACGCTTCGCTGGGAGAGATGATGGGCCACCTGGCGCAAGCCGGCATTCGCGTGCCCGGCGGCTTCGCCACCACCGCCGAGGCCTACCGTCTGTTTCTGTCGCACAGCGGGCTGGAGCGGCGCATCGACGAGCGTCTCGCGCGGCTCGACCCGACGGACGTCAGCGCGCTCGCAGCCTGCGGCAAGGAGATTCGCTCGTGGATCGATGCAGCCCCGTTTCCGAAAGAAATTGAACAAGAGATACGAAAGTATTATCAAGAAGTTACGAAAAGTCCCTCGAGTCAACTCTCGTTCGCCGTGCGGTCTTCGGCGACGGCCGAAGACCTGCCCGACGCGTCGTTCGCCGGCCAGCAGGAGACCTTCCTGAATATTCACGGCGTGGAGAACGTGCTGGAGGCGATCCGTCACGTCTATGCCTCCCTATACAACGACCGGGCGATCTCCTACCGGGTGCACCACGGCTTCGATCACAGGGGCGTGGGCCTGTCGGCCGCCGTGCAGCAGATGGTGCGCAGCGACCTCGGTTCGAGCGGGGTGATGTTCACGCTCGACACTGAATCCGGCTTCCGCGACGTCGTCTTCATCACGGCTTCCTGGGGCCTGGGGGAAATGGTGGTGCAGGGCGCCGTCAATCCGGACGAGTTCTACGTGCACAAGCCCATGCTCGCGCGGGGGCGGCCCGCCGTCATCCGCCGCGCCCTGGGCTCGAAGCTGAGCAAGATGGTGTTTGCGGATGCGCAAGCCGCGGGGCGCTCAACGCGCACGGTCGACGTGGCCGATGACGAGCGCAACCGCTTTTCCCTGTCGGATGCCGAGGTCATCGAGCTGGCGCGCTACGCGGTCGAAATCGAGAAGCACTACGGCCGCCCGATGGACATCGAATGGGCCAAGGACGGCCTCGACGGCAGGCTTTACGTCCTGCAGGCGCGGCCCGAGACGGTGCGCTCGCGCAAGCAGGGTGCAGGCGAGCGCTATACCCTCAAGGGAAGCTCCAAGGTCCTGGTCGCCGGACGCGCCATCGGCCACAAGATCGGCAGCGGGACGGTCCGGTTGGTGAGAGATGCCTCGCAAATGTCGCTAGTGCGCAAGGGCGACGTGCTGGTGACCGACATGACCGATCCGAACTGGGAGCCGGTGATGAAGCTTGCCTCCGCGATCGTCACCAACCGGGGAGGACGCACCTGCCACGCGGCGATCATCGCGCGCGAGCTCGGCATTCCCGCGGTGGTGGGCTGCGGCAATGCGACCGAGCGCCTGGCTACCGACAGGGCGGTGACGGTATCGTGCGCGGAAGGCGATACGGGCAACGTCTACGACGGCATCCTGCCGTTCGACGTGGTCACTAGCGAGCTCGGCGAGATGCCGAAGATTCCCGTCAAGATCGCGATGAACGTCGGCAATCCGCAGCTAGCCTTCGATTTCGCGCAGCTGCCGAGCGCGGGGGTCGGGCTCGCGCGCCTGGAATTCATCATCAACAACGAGATCGGCGTGCATCCGCGCGCCTGCCTGGAATACCCGAAGCTCCCGGCGGAACTGAAGGCGAAGGTGGAAAAGGCCGCGCGCGGCTATCCCGACCCGCGGACCTTCTTCGGTGAGAAGCTGGTCGAAGGCGTGGCGACCATCGCCGCGGCGTTCTGGCCGCGACCGGTGATCGTGCGGCTGTCGGACTTCAAGTCGAACGAATATCGCAAGCTGCTGGGCGGCGAGCGCTACGAGCCGGAGGAGGAAAACCCGATGCTCGGCTTTCGCGGCGCCTCGCGCTACATCGCGCAGAGCTTCAGGGACTGCTTCGAGCTCGAGTGCGCCGCCATGAAGAAGGTGCGCGACGAACTGGGACTGACGAACGTCGAGCTGATGGTGCCGTTCGTGCGCACCGTGAGCGAAGCGCGCGAGGTGGTGCGCCTGCTGGAGCAGAAGGGTCTCAAGCGCGGTGCCAACGGCCTGCGACTGGTGATGATGTGCGAGCTGCCCTCGAACGCGGTGCTGGCGGAGGAATTCCTCGAACACTTCGACGGTTTCTCGATCGGTTCGAACGACATGACGCAGCTGACGCTCGGGCTGGACAGGGATTCCGGGCTCGTCGCCGAGGTGTTCGACGAACGCGATCCGGCGGTGAAGGCCATGCTCTCGATGGCGATCGGAGCCTGTCGCAAGCAGGGCAAGTACGTCGGCATCTGCGGCCAGGGGCCGTCGGACCATCCGGACCTCGCGCGCTGGCTCATGGAGCAGGGTATCGAGAGCCTGTCGCTCAATCCCGATACCGTAGTGTCGACCTGGCTCTCGCTCGCCGGCAAGTCGCCCTCAGGCGATGCGAAGAAGGCGGCATCCCCGGTCGCCTGAGGCGCTTGGATTCAGCCGCGGCCGCGCAGCAGGCGCTGCTTGTCGCGCTGCCACTCGCGTTCGCGCTCGGAGGCGCGCTTGTCGTGCTTGAGCTTGCCGCGTGCGAGCGCGATCTCGAGCTTGATGCGCCCTTTGCGGTAGTGCATGTCCAGGGGGATCAGCGTATAGCCTCGCTGCTCGACCTTGCCGATCAGCCTCCCGATCTCCTCGGCATGCATCAACAGCTTGCGGGTGCGCGTGGGGTCGGGCGTGAAGTGGGTCGACACGGTAGGCAGCGGACTGACGTGCGCGCCGAGCAGCCACAGCGCGGCGTTACGCACCACGACGTAGGCGTCGGCGATCTGCACTCGGCCGGCGCGAATCGCCTTGACCTCCCAGCCTTCGAGCGCCAGACCCGCCTCATAGCGCTCCTCGATGAAATAATCGTGAGAAGCCTTGCGATTCTGGACGATGGACATGAGCGCGGGCCGGAAAGGGGGCGGATTGTAGCAGCGCAGTGGGAGAGCCCGTGAAGCGCATCGTGCGCTCCGCCATCGTAGAACATTCCGCCGACGCGCTGTTTGCCCTTGTGGACGATGTCGAGGCCTATCCTGATTTCCTTCCATGGTGCCTCGCGAGCAAGGTGCTAGCGCGTGAACCCGGCCGTACCCTCGCCACGATCACGGTCGGAATCAAGGGCATCCGGCAAAGCTTCACGACCGACAACTCCAACCGCCCCGGCGAGAGCATAGATATGCGGCTCGTCGAGGGTCCATTCAGACACTTCGCCGCGAGCTGGCGCTTCTATCCGCTCGGCGAACACGCGGCACGCATCGAATTTCGGCTGGAGTACCAGTTCTCAAGCCGATTGCTGGCCAAGGCGCTGGATCCGCTCTTCAGCCATATCGCGGACACCATGGTCGGCAACTTCAGCCGCCGTGCCGAGGCCTTGTATGGCCAAGCGCCTGCAAATTGAAATCGTGTACGCGCGGCGGGGACAGCTCGATGCAGTGCGCCTGCGCCTCGCCGAGGGCTGCACCGCGGGCCAGGCGCTCGAAGCCTCGGGTCTGCTCGAGCGCCACCCGGAGCTGGACCTCCGCAAAGAGCAGCTCGGCATACACGGACGGCGGGTGCCGATGGCCCATGCGCTCGCCGACGGCGACCGGGTGGAGGTATATCGCCCGCTGGAGATAGACCCGAAGGAGGCGCGGCGGGCGCGCGCCAAGCGGCGCCAGCGGCAGCGCTAGTTGCAGTAGTCGCTCACCCCCCTGCGCGCGCGGGCTTCGTCCGCCGCCCGCTGCTCGTCGCTGACGTAGTAGCGCTCGCCGTTCTCGTCCGTGCGCATAATGCGCTGGCCGCTCTCGAGCGTGCGCAGCGCCTCTTGGGCGTTGGCGCAGTTCTGTTTCTTGTCTTCCGCCGCCTGGTGTTCCTTGTCCGCCTTGGCAGCGGCCTCTTGGGCTTCCTTGATGCGGCGGCGGAACTCGAGCTCCTGCTGAGCCGGCGTCAGCGGCCCCGTGCTGGCTCCCGCGGCTCCGCCGTTACCGGCGGAGCCCGAAGGCGAAGTCGCGCTAATGGGCGGCGGCGGAGGCGGGCCGAGAGGCGTGGCCTTCACGCCGGGCGGAGGCGTGTCTCCGTATTTCACGTGGCCATCCGAGTCGATCCACTTGTAGCCCTGCGCATGGGCCGCGGCCACCGCCAGGCCGCTAAGCATCAGCGTGAACCACTGCGACAGTCTCATGCTCCCTCCCAGCGCTCGGTCTCCAGATTCACATGCGGCGTGCGCCGCCCTCGAGGACACGACGACGGTATCGGCTTTCCCTGAAACCGTCAAACGAGTACTTCTCACGCTCGCGTATAATGCCGCTTTGCGAGAAAGGTATCCTCAATGCGCGTCATCCAGAAGGCGCTGACCTTCGACGACGTTCTCCTCCTTCCCGCCCACTCGCGCGTCCTGCCGCGCGAGGTCTCTCTGAAAACCCGCCTGACCCGTACGCTCGAGCTGAATGTGCCGCTCGTGTCCGCGGCGATGGACACGGTCACCGAGGCGCGCCTGGCGATCGCCATCGCGCAGGAAGGCGGCATCGGCATCGTGCACAAGAACCTGACTCCGCAGGCGCAGGCTGCGGAGGTCGCCAAGGTCAAGCGCTTCGAATCCGGCGTGTTGCGCGACCCCATGACGGTGACGCCCGAGATGACGGTGCGCGAGGTGATCGCCTTGCAGCACCAATACAAGATCTCCGGCTTTCCGGTCGTAAAGGGGGGCAAGGTGGTGGGGATCGTCACGAACCGGGACCTGCGCTTCGAGACCAATCTCGACCAGCCGGTTAAGGCGATGATGACGCCGCAGCGCAAGCTCGTGACGGTGCGCGAAGGCGCATCGCGCGAAGAGGCGATGCAGCTCATGCACAAGCACCGCCTGGAGAGAGTGCTCGTCGTGGACGACGAGTTCAGCCTCAAGGGGCTGGTCACGGTCAAGGACATTCTCAAGGAAAGCGCGCATCCGAACGCCTGCAAGGATCCGCAGGGCAAGCTGCGCGTAGGCGCGGCCGTAGGCGTCGGGGAGGGTACCGAGGAGCGCGTGGCCATGCTGGTCGAGTCGGGCGCGGACGTGCTGGTGGTCGATACGGCGCACGGGCACGCCCAGGGCGTGCTCGATCGCGTACAGTGGATCAAGAGGAACCACCCGAAGGTGCAGGTGATCGGCGGCAACGTCGGGACCGGGGACGGCGCGCGCGCGCTCGTTGACCACGGGGCCGACGGCGTCAAGGTTGGCATCGGGCCAGGATCGATCTGCACCACGCGCATCGTCGCGGGGGTCGGCGTACCGCAGATCACGGCGATCGAGAACGTTGCCGAAGCGCTCGCCAAAATCGACGTACCGCTGATCGCGGACGGCGGCATCCGCTATTCGGGCGACATCTCCAAGGCGCTCGCCGCCGGGGCGCATGCCGTGATGCTCGGCTCCCTGTTCGCCGGAACGGACGAGGCGCCCGGAGACATCGAGCTGTATCAGGGACGCTCCTACAAGTCCTACCGCGGCATGGGTTCGCTCGGGGCGATGCAGAAGGGCGCGGCGGACCGCTACTTCCAGGATTCGGAGATGAACGTCGACAAGCTCGTTCCGGAAGGAGTCGAGGGGCGCGTGCCGTACAAGGGACCGGTGCTGGCGGTGATCCAGCAGCTGCTCGGAGGGGTGCGCGCGAGCATGGGCTACACCGGCTGCGGGACGGTGGACCAGCTGCGCAGCAAGTCCCGCTTCGTCGAGATCACCACCGCAGGCGTGCGCGAATCGCACGTGCACGACGTCCAGATCGTCAAGGAAGCGCCGAACTACCGCGTCGAATGAGATCGGGATGCACGACAAGATCCTGATTCTCGATTTCGGTGCGCAGTACACGCAGCTCATCGCGCGCCGCGTGCGCGAAGCCAGGGTCTACTGCGAGATCCATCCCTGCGACGTATCGGACGCGTTCGTGCGCGCGTTCGGCGCCAAAGGCGTCATCCTCTCGGGCAGCTACATGTCCGCGTACGAGGAATCGCACGACCACGCGGCGATGGCGGTGTTCGATCTCGGCGTGCCTGTGCTGGGCATCTGCTACGGCATGCAGACCATGGCGCAGCAGCTCGGCGGCAGGGTGGAGGCGGGCAAGGTGCGCGAGTTCGGCTATGCCGAAGTGCGCGCGCGCGGCCATACGAAGCTGCTCGACGGCGTCGAGGACTACCGCAGCGCGGAAGGCCACGGCATGCTCAAGGTGTGGATGAGCCACGGCGACAAGGTCGTCGCCATGCCGCCCGGCTTCAGGCTGATGGCTTCGACCGATGCCTGCCCCATCGCCGGCATGGCCGACGAAGCGCGTCGCTTCTACGGCGTGCAGTTCCACCCCGAGGTGACGCACACGCGTCAGGGAAAGCGCATGCTGGAGCGCTTCGTGCGCGACATCTGCGGCTGCGCCGGCGACTGGAACATGCCGGATTACGTGAGCGAGGCGGTGGCGCGCATCCGGGAGCAGGTCGGCCGCGAGGAGGTGATCCTCGGCCTGTCGGGCGGGGTCGACTCGTCGGTGGCCGCGGCGCTCATCCACCGGGCGATCGGCGCGCAGCTCACCTGCGTGTTCGTCGATCACGGCCTGCTGCGCATGAACGAGGCGGCGCAGGTCATGGACACCTTCGCCAAGCACATGCACGTCAAGGTGATCCACGTCGACGCGACCGAGGAGTTCTACGCTGCGCTCGCGGGCGTAACCGATCCCGAGCAAAAGCGCAGGATTATCGGCAAGCAGTTCGTCGATCTTTTCCAGCGCGAGGCGGGGAAGATCAGGAACGCGAAATGGCTGGCGCAGGGCACCATCTACCCGGACGTCATCGAATCGGCCGGCGCGAAGACGAAGAAGGCGAGCAGCATCAAGTCGCACCACAACGTCGGTGGGCTGCCGGAAACTCTCCACCTCAAGCTGCTCGAGCCGCTGCGCGAGCTGTTCAAGGACGAGGTGCGCGAGCTGGGGCTCGCCCTCGGCCTGCCGCGCGAGATGGTGTTCCGCCATCCCTTCCCCGGGCCGGGCCTCGGCGTGCGCATACTGGGCGAGGTG
>DASPRX010000037.1:0-5872 GCA_035624235.1 Burkholderiales bacterium
AGGCGGAAGCCGCCATGCGCAAGCGCGAGGCCGCCAAGCTGCTCAAGGCTTTGCCGCCCAAGAAGGCGGCGCGCTACCTGCAGATCGAGTCGAAGATCCGCGCCATCGTCAAGTACGAGCTCGCGAGCCAGATTCCGCTCGTGGAGTAAGCCTGCGGACGGGCCGCACGGCCCGCGCTACTTGCAGTTCCCCGTGCAGCGGATCACCCGCTCCGCGCATGTGATGCGGGAGAAATCGCGCGCCAGTTCCGGTTGCTTGTCGCCGCCGGACTGGCGCACGGTCGCGTTGTTGCACTGGCGCTCCGCGGTGACGTAGCGCACCGCGCCGAGCCATTGCACGTTGTCGCAGCCCGGTTCGCCCGCGCCGAAGCGCACGCCGAGCTCGTAGGTCGCGCACAGCAGTCCGCGGTGCGTGACGTCGGCGGACACGTTCCAGACCCCCTCGGAATCGAGCCAGCCGCGGGTATCGCCGAACAGGAAGTCGAGCCGCGCAGGCCCCGCGGCTCCCGCCTGCGCCGCAGGATAGGCGCGCGCCTGCACGCTGCGCGTCGTGCTGTCCTCGGCGTACGCGCACTGCGCCGCGAACAAGACGGCCAGACTCCATAGCAGCAGGCGTTTCATGTCAGTCGACTCATCTCAGTCAAAACTGTACCTGAAGCGCAGCCCGACGTCGCTCTGCTGTCCGGTCGACGCGCTTAGCGACCACAGGCGCGACAGCTCGAAATCGAGTCGCAGCACGCTCGCGGTCCCGCCCAGGCCCTGCTCGAACAGGACCATGGTGCGATCGTTCACGCGCTTGCCTACCGTGACGAAGCGGCCGCCGAGATCGCCGCCCCCGCCGACCGAGATCGAGTCGACGCCCAGGGTCTGCGCGAGCGAGCGGTCGGCGCCGCCGGGGCCGCGGCCGAGGAGCGCGCCGGCGGCGGTCTGCAGCATCGTCAGGTCGGCGCCCGAGCCGGCGCCAGGCGCGCGCCCCAGCACGAGCCACGACAGCGCTTCGCCCTCGGGCACCTGCGGCTCGGAGACGATGCGCACCACGGGATTCTGCAGCGTGCCGGTCACCGCGACGCCCGCCTCGACCTCCTGGTTGCGGCGCATCGCCACGATGTCGAGCGAGGGCTTGTTCAGCGGACCGTCGAATATCAGCCGGCCGCGCTCGATCGCGAGGCGGGTGCCGTAGGCCGTCACCGTCCCGCGCTCGGCATCCACCGTGCCCTCGGCGATCAGGACGCCTGCGTCGTTGGTATGCACGTGCACCTCGCCGGCTAGGCCCGCCTCGATGCCGCGCCCACGGATGCGCAGCTCGCGGCCGAGGTCGAGCTGCAGGTCGACGTCGACCGGCGACGGGTTCTCCTTGCGGCCGATGCGCTGCTCCTTGCGCTCGGGCGGCTCGCGGCCCGCGACCACCACGTCGTCGCCCAGACGCGGCAGGGCGCTCGTGTCGAAGGAGAAAAAGCCGCTGTCCGCGCGCAGCGACCCGGAGAACGAGAGCCGGCGCCCGGTCATTCCCGCGGCGCCCTGCCCGCTCAGCACCAGACGCTGATCGGGACGCTCGAGCAGCGCGAGCTTGTCGGCGCGCCAGCTGATCGCCGCGCGCTCGGCCTCGCCGCGCGCGAGCGTGCCTTGCGCCGCGAAGCTGCCGCCCCCCGCCGAGGCGATCGTCAGCTCGGTGAGCTGAACCCGGTCGCCCTCCAGGCGCGCGCGCAGGCGGCCGTTCGTCAGATAGATTCCGTCCGGCGGCCGCGCGTAGCTCAGACCCTCCCCCTCGATATCGCCCGACCAGGCCGGCTGCGCCAGCGTGCCGCGCGCCTCGAGCGTCGCGGCGAGCTTGCCGTCGATGCGCGCCGAGCGGTCGATCAGCGCGGCGAACGGCGCGAGCGAGGCGAGCTGCGCATCGAGGCGCGCATCGAGGCGCGAGTCCGCGGTGTAGGGAAACGCCGCGGCGCCCGTCCCCGGCTCTAGGCGCAGCGCGAGCTCACCGCGTCCGACGCGGGCCGCGAAGCTTCCCTTCGCCTCGATGCGTCCGGCGGCGAGCTCACCGCTCATTGCGAGCGCGCTCAGGCCGAGCTCGAGCGGCGGCGCGGTCCCGATCGTGAGGTCGCCGCCTTCGCGCCATAACCTGAAGGTGCCGCTCGCGAGCGGCGCGCCGGTGAACGACCACTGCGCGCCGAGCGTGAGCCCGCCCTCGAGCGGCGCCGCGGAGCCCGCCAGGCGCAGCAGCGGCACGACGGCGACGCCGCTCAGCTCTCCCGAGCTGGCGAGGCGGCCGTCCTGCCAGTGCAGCTCCGCCACGCGCACGCGCCCGTGCTCGAAGCGCAGGTCGAGCGCGCGCAGCTCGATGCGCCCCGGCTGGACGCTTAGCGCCGCCTGCTGCTCGAGCTCGAACGCCAGCGCGCCGCGGTTGCGCGCCGACACGAGCGTGCCGCGCCAGTCGCTCGCGCCGCGCAGCGCGCCTTCGAGCCTGGCGGAGATGTCGAGCCCTTTGCCCTGCGCCGCGAGCTCGATCGTGTGCCGCGCGCGCGTGCCGTCGACACGCAGGCGAACGCGCTCCGCGGCGAGCCGCGGCCCGAGCGCGAGGTCGCTCGCCGTGGCAGTGAGCGAAACGGCGGGATCGCGCCAGCCGCCGTACAACGCGCCCTCGAGCGTCGCCCTTCCGCTTAGCGCGCTCGCAAGCGCCGACAATTCGGATGCGCTGACGTGCAGCCGCAAGCGGTCCGCGGGACCGCCGAACGCTCCGCTTACGCCGACCGAGGCGCCGGAGTACTGCATATCGAGATCGGACTCGGCAATCCGCTCGCCCGCCACCAGCATGCGGCCACGGCCCAAGAGCGGGCGTCCGGCGAGCGTCGAGGGCGTCAGGCTGAATTCCAGCCGCAGGCGGCGCTCGCCCTTGAACTCGCCCGCGAGCGTGGCTTCGCCGGCGAGCGCGCTCGCCGGCAGATCGCCGAGCCGCGAAAGGTCGACGCGCGCGAAGCGCAGCCGTGCGCCGATCGCGAGCGAGGCATCCAGGCGCACGCTACCCGAGACGCTGCCCGCAGCCCCGAAATCGGCCTCGAGCGGTCCGGCGAGCGCATCGCCGCGCCGCTCGAGCGAGGCGGAGAGCGCGAGCCGCGTATGCGGCAACGCGCCGTCGAAGGCGTGTAGATCGAGCCCGCGCACGCGCAGGCTGAGCGATTGTGGCGGCAGGCCCTCGAGCGGGCGCAAGGCCGCGCGCCCCTCGGCGCTCGCGCCTTTGGCGCGCGCGCTCAGCTCGAGGCCCAGCTCGCGCAGATCTCCCGAGATGCCAAGCCCGGCGGAGAAAGGCACGCCGGCGTACGCGCCGGCGAGCGTGAGCGCGCCGCTCGCGGCGAACGGCGGCGCCGCGCCGAGCGCCGCGCGTCCCTCGAGCGCGACGCCCTGCAGCGCGAGGTGCAGGCGCTCGACGCGGTGCAAGCCGCGGCCGTAGCCGTACGCGAGCCGCAGGTCGCGCAGCGTGAAGGCCTGCGCGCCGCGCACGACGCGCAGCGTGCCGATTTGCAGGCGCGCGACGTGCACGCGCAGCGGGAGCGCGAGCGACTCGGGCAGCGCCGCGCTTCCGGCGCTCTCCGGCAGCACGAGCTCGAGCTCGCCGCACTCCAGCCGCGCGAAATCGGGCCGCAGCAGCACGAGCGAGAGCGGGGAGACGCGCAGGCGCACCGCGCGCGCCTCGATGCGCGCGGCGCCCTCTGCCCAGCGCACGCGCGCGAGCGTCAGGCCGCCGCCCAGCGTGCCCTGCGGCTGCTCGACGACGAGCTTTCCGCCGCTCGCCTCGCCGGCGCGCGCCAGCGCCCAGGCGAGCCCCTGCTGCGTACCGAGCAGCCAGGCGCCGGCGGCGACGAGCGCCGCGAGCGCGGCCGCCGCGAGCGCGATGAGCAGACGCAAGCCGAGGCGCGCCATCAGAAGCTGAACCCCGCGGAGAAGTGCACGCGCAGCGAGTGCGCCTGCTGGCCGTAGGCGAGATCGATGCGGAACGGCCCGATCGGCGAGCGCCAGCGCGCGCCCAGGCCGTAGCCGACCTTGAACGCGCGCGTGCTGAAGTCGTCGAAGGCGTCGCCCGCGTCGACGAAGGCGGCCGCGCCCCACTCGGGCGTCAGCCAGCGGATGTACTCGGCACTGCCCACTGCCAGGTAGCGCCCGCCGACGATTGCGCCCGCCTCGGGCACGCCGATCGACTCGTAGGCGTAGCCGCGCACCGTCTGGTCGCCGCCGGTGCGGAACACGTACGCGGACGGAATCCCCTCGCGCGTCGAGGCCCGCACGTAGCCCGCCTGCGCGCGGAACTGCAGATCGTCGCGCTGTCCCGCCGGGACGAAGAAGTTCATCGTCGCGAGCGCGCGCTGGAAATTCTGCGTGGCGAGGCCGGGGATCGCGCTGCCGAGCTCGATCGAGCCGAGGTAGCCGCGCGTCGGGTCGATGAAATCATCCGTCTCGCGCAGCGTCTTGCGCCAGCCGAGAAACACCGCGTAGCGGTTGTCGTCGGGGAGCCCCGCGATCTCGCGCTGCTCGACGCGCCACTCGAGGCCGATGCGCGAGGGGTTGCGCTCGAGTCCCCAGTTGTACGCGTAGCCCAGGCGCGCGCCGAGCGTCTTCTCGTTCTGGATGTCGTTGCGCTCGAGGCTCCCGCCGTAGCTGTCCCACGTCGCGTTCGGCCGCGGCGGGCCGTCGATCACGCCTTCGAGGGTCTGAGTCTTGCTGTCGGCGCGCAGGCTGCTGCGCAGGCGCCAGGGCTGCGAGAACAGCGGCAGGTCGCTGTGGCTGTAGTTCAGATTGCCGCGCACGCCGACGTCGGTGCTGTAGCCGAGCCCGCCGGTGATGCGCTGGCTGCGCCCCTCGATCACGCGCACGCGCAGTGGCGCCGCCGCCGCGCGCGCGGGATCCGGATCGATCTCGACCGAGGCGCCGACGAAGTAGCCGCTCTCGACGAGGCGGCGCTCGTACAGGGACACCCGCTCCCGGCTCCAGGGCTCCCCCGCGCGCAGCGGGTTGAAGTGCTCGACCAGGCGCGCGGGGATGCGGCGCGTGCCCGAGACCTCGATCGTCCCGATGTAGAACGGCGGGCCAGAGTCGTACGCGACGCTAAGCGCGGCGCTGCGCGTCTCCGGGTCGATGCGCGCTTCGCTGGCGGCGATCGAGGCGGCCGCGTAGCGCTCCGCAGCGAGCGCGGCGAGCGCGCGCTGCTTGGCCGCTTCCCATGCGGCCTGCGTGAAGCGCGCGCCGGCCTGCAGGCCGAAGGCGCGCCGCACCGCACGGCGGCGCGCCTCGTCCCAGGGATCGGCCGCCGCGACCGGTCCGCTGAAGCGCAAGGCGACGGCGCTGACGCGCGTCGGCTCGCCCGGGTCCACCTTGATGCGCGCGATCAGGCCGCCGTTCGCGTACTCCACGGCGGTCTCGACGCGCGGCGAGAACCAGCCTTCGGCATTGAGCGCCTGCACGATCTCCGGGCGCGCCTCGTCGACCAGGCGGCGCAGCAGCGTCTCGGTCATCGCGGCGTCGTCCTGCCAGCGCGCGAGGCTCAGGCCGCGCTCGAGCGTGCGCCGCACCTCGTCGGGCGCCTCGATCACCAGCCGGTAGCCCGGCTTCGCGGCGAGCGGCGCCTGCCCGGCGGGCTCGGAAGTCCCGCCCCCGCCCTCCTCGGCGCGCGCAGTGCCACCGAGCGCGAGCAGCGCCAGCGCGACGATCAGCGCAGACCGTGCCGCAGTCTGGACGTGCCGCCTAGAACGTTCCCGGCGGCGCGAAATTCTCGAAGCGAGTGAACTGGCCAAGGAACGTCAGCTCTACTTTGCCGATCGGGCCGTTCCTCTGCTTGCCGATGATCACCTCCGCGCGCCCCTTGGCTTCCGGCTTGTCCGGGAAGT
>DASPRX010000259.1:0-14837 GCA_035624235.1 Burkholderiales bacterium
CTTCTTGCCGAGCTTGTACTTGCGCAGCTCGTTCTTCAGCGCGCCGACATCGGTGACCGGAATGCTGCCCGCGGGGCTCATCGTGCTGCGATTATTTCGCAGCACGCGCCCCGCGTCTACCCGCGACCGCTCAGGCTAGAAGTTCTTGCCCCAGGCGATGCCCAGCGAGTCCTCGTACATCTTGATCGTCTCGGTGCCGCCGACCGGGAAGTATGGGTTGTTCGCCGGTCCGGAGACCGACTTCTCGAAGGCGTGCATGTAGGCCATCGTGATCTCGGAGCGATCCGCCAGCGTGTAGGTGAAGCCGAGCGTCAGGTGGTCCTGCACCACGCCGGGCGCGAGGATGTTGAAGGTCACGTCGCGCGCCTGGATCGGATTGTCGCTGTGGTTGTAGCCCGCGCGCAGCAGCCACTGCGGGTTCATGCGGTACTCGACGCCGAGCTTGTACACGTTGATGTCCTTCCAGCCGAAGCCGATGCTCGATCCGCTCGCGCCGAGGCACGCCGCCTGAGTAGCAGGGCCGGCGGGAGGATTCGGAATACATCCCAGCACGTTGCTGGGATTGCCGACCGAGTTCACGCCGCTGTAGTTAATGCGCTCGTAATCTGCGGCGAAGGTCCACTGCGAGGACGGCTTGAAGGCGACGCCGAGGCTGTAGTTCTCGGGAATGTCGAACCCGCCCTGGTCGGCGAACAGGCCCTTGTACTTGTCGAACTTGCTCATGCTGATCTTGCTCGAGTACGCCGCCCCGATCGAGACCGTCTGGCTCAGCTGGCCGTAGTAGCCGATGCGCACCCCCCAGCCCCAGGCGTCGTCATAGCCGTTGTTGCTGAGATTGCTCGGGTCGGAAGATATCGCCGAGAAGGCCTGCAGGCCGTAGGCCTTGAAGCGCTGATAGCCGATCAGCGGCGAGATGCCGAGCGAATGCTGCGGGGCGACCTTGTAGGCCGCTGTCGGCGCGATGATCAGCTGCGACAGATCGACGCCCAGGTTGCCCTGGCCGCACAGCAGGTTCACCTTGACGCCGTTCGGCGCGCCACCCATGCACACGCCCTGGTCAAGCTGGCCGGTCGGATAGTCGGTGTTCATGCCGCCGTTGCCGTACACCGTGACGCCGAGCGCGAGGTTCGGGTTCAGCATCTTGTTGTAGCCGAACTCGGGGATGAGGAAGTTCGAGGTCTCGTTGCCGTCGGCCGAGCCATCCAGGAACCCCGTGCCGCCCGCGCTGCCGACACGGCTCGCCGAGCGCTGCGGGCGGAACCAGTCGATGCCGACGTCCAGCCGGTCGCCGACGAAGGCCATGGTCGCCGGGTTGTTGGCGCCGCCGAAGGCGTCGTCGGCCACGGCGGTGGCTGCGCCGCCCATGCCCTTCGCCTTCATGCCATAGCCGTGCGAGAAATATCCGTCCGTCGCCGAGGCGAACCCCGGAGCGAACGCCGCAGCGACGAGCGCCGCGAGCGCGAGCTTCTTCATCTGCATTCCCCCTCTTGTAGTAGTAATGGACGTGCTTCTTACATGAACAGGCTGACGTCGGCGTCCTTCGCCATCGGCAGGAAGGTCGCCGCGCCGCAGTACTCCTTGACCTCCGGAATGAAGTCCTCGTGCTTGAAGCCGAACAGGTCGACCGTCATCTGGCAGCCGATCATGTTGACGCCCGCCTCCAGGCACAGGCTGCGCAGCTCCGTGATGTCTGCGACGCCGTTGTTCTTGATCGTCTGCTTCATGAGCGTGGTGGCGACCGACTCGAAGCCGGGGATCGCCGCCTGCACCAGGTTCGGAATGTTCCAGTTGATGTGCTTGAACCACTCGGGGCCGAAGGGCATCTTCATCGGCATGCCCGGATTGCCGAGCGGCGAGATCTTCAGGTCGGAGATGTCCTTGCGCAGCAGCTGCAGGCCGTAGAACGTGAAGAAGATGTCGACCTTCCACCCGAGCGCCGCCGCGGTGGAGGACAGGATGAACGGCGGATAGGCCCAGTCGAGCGTGCCCTTCGTGGCGATGATGGTCATCGACGGGGTACGTGCCTCTTCGCGCTTGGCGAGCGCTTCGTCGAGCTTCTGTGGGAGCAGCTCCTCGATGCGGCGCTTGATCAGGTCGTCGATAAGTGCTGCGTTCGGCGAGGCTTCCATGGTCGCTCCTCCAAATATTCGAATTTACCGAAATAGTCTGCCAGAAATCGCCGGCCCTCCAGTCAGCCTTTCTTATCCCTAGATAAGCCTCTGCCCCGGCCTACCTGCCTGCCTTGACCGGCTGGCCGTCCATCTGCTTCACGATCCGGTCGAGGTCACGCCGGGCGGGCGCGAACGGGAACGACAGGATGTCCGTCGGGCTGGAATCTCCGTAGGGCCGGTTGCAGGCCGACACCTCGTCGTCCTTTCCGGGGCAACCGGACGTGCGGAACGGTGTCCCGGAGGCGATTTGCGCTTGCAGAACCTCTTTCGGCACCCCGAAATCCACGACGCGCCCGGAGGCGTCGAAGCGCATGTCCTCGACGCGCTCGCCGCGGTAGTCGATGAGGAACCGCGCCAGCTGCACGCGGCGCCACTGGCCGCGGTCGACCGGCGGCCAGTCCTCCATCAGCGAGCCGCGCTCCGGAAAGAACGCGAACATGTGATTGTGGCCGCCCAGGTCGCGGATTCTCTGCGCCACGCGCAGGATTTCCTCCTCGGTCTCGCCCATGCCGCAGATGAGGTGCGCGCCGAACTTCTCCGGGCCGAACACCTCGGCCGCCCATTCGATCGTGCGCCAGTAGCGCTCGTAGCTGTGCGGGCTGTCGACGCCGCGCCCGCGCGTGCGGTCGAAGATCTCGGGCGTAACCGCGTCGAGCGCCACCGTGAAGATGTCGGCGCCGAGCTCGCGCAGCCGGATCAGGTCGTCTTTCTCAAGAGTGGTGGGATTCGAGAGAATCGAAACAGGAACCGAAGGCACCTCGCGCACCCAGCGCTCGAGCAGCACGAAGGTGTCGTCGTTCGAGTTCGGGTGCGTGATCATCGAGATGCACATGCGCTGGAAGCGCCCCTTGTCCGAGCCCGCCCTGACGCGCTCGATCACCTCGTCGTAGCGCGCGGTCGGCCAGTCGACGCGGATGAAATTGCGGTCGGCGTAGTCGCGCGCTTCCTCGCGGTGGCGCGCCAGGCCGCAGTAGGCGCAGTTGGCGCGGCAGCCCTCGGGATAAGTGACGAGCAGGTTCAGGCAGTGCGTGCAGGAGGTGCGGTGCATCTTGCCCGCGACGAGCCCGAGCGTGATCGCCGCGGCCGTGCTCATCTGCACGTACTCGGGCGAGCGCATCTCGGGCGTCTTGACGTGGTAGTTCGGGCGGTAGAACTGCAGCGGTTGCACGGCGCTCATGAGAAGTACTCCGGATAAGCGATCCAGCCGCGGCGATGCTCGGCATCCTCCTCGGCTGCTGGGGTGTTCCAGATGCCGGCCATGCGGCGGCGCGCGACGAGCGCGCGCTCGAGCGCAGGACCGAATTCGTCGCGCATCTCTTCCTCGTACGCGGCGAGCGCCTGCGCATCGCCCGAGAGCGCCTGCGCGACGGCCGCGCCTGCGCGCTCGCCCGAGGCCACCGCGGGCGCGATGCCGGCGCCGGTGATCGGGTGCGTGAAGCCCGCCGCGTCGCCGGCGAACAGCACGCGCCCCTCGACCAGGCGCTCGCGCAGGCCGCCGACCGGAATCGGCCCGCCGGTGCGCAGCAGCACTTCCGCGCCGACGCGCCCCTCGCGCACGAGCGATTCGTGCAGCGCGTCGAGCGGCTCCTTCATGTCGTTCTCGAGCGCCGGGTCAAGGCCCAGACCGAGGTTGGCGACGCTGCCCTTGGGAAACAGCCACGCGTAGCCGCCCGGGTAGCGCGCCGAGAGCCAGATGTCGGTGTCGTTCTGCGGCCGCGCGAGCGGCACGGTGTACTGGCGCGTCGTGACGATCGGCAGGCGCGGCAGCCCCAGACAGGCGGCGACCGACGAGAGCGGCCCGTCGGCGGCAACCAGCATGCGGTAGCGGATCTCGCGCAGCCCGGAGGCGGTGCTCACGCGCGCCACGCCCGTTCCCGGGTCGAGCGCACGCAGCGCGGTATCGGTCCATAGGAGCGCGCCGCAGTCGCCGGCGTTCTTCGCCAGCGCCTGATCGAAGCGCTCGCGCCGAATCATCAGTCCGCCGAACGCGCGCGCCGCGCGCGCGCCCGAGGGCAGCGTAGTGGACATGCCGGCGATCGGCTGCGTGCGCACCTCGGCGCGCGCGTAGCCCGACATCGGCAGCGGGATGAACTCGGCGCACTGCACCGGGATGCCGACCACCTTCTTCTTCTCGATCGCGATCACCGCGACCCCGGCGCGCGCGGCGGCCGCGGCCGCGCTCGCGCCGGCCGGCCCGAGGCCGATCACGAGGAGGTCGCAGACTCGCATGCGCGGCTCACGCGGCCACTACCGGAATGCGCGAAATGCGCGAGGCGGCGCGCTTCTCGGCTTCCACGACCAGGCGCGGGTCGATGCGTGGCGCGGCCGGATCCCGGAATGCGAGCACCTCCTCGCCGACCGCGATCGAGCAGCAAGCCGGCGTCACCTTGACCTCGCGCCCGAGCCCGAGCGCGAGCTCGACCGAGCCCTCGGCCGGGTGCGCAATGCCCTCCAGTCCTGCCATCACCGCGTAGGCGTCGATCTCGAGCTTGGCGCGCCCAGCCGGGCGCGCGCAACCGAGCAGGATCGGCAGCTCGGGGAGCGCCGTGCGCGCGTCGAGGAAGAAGCGCCCCACCTCGCGCGACGAGGGCGTGGCGAACGGCCTGCCTGCCGGCGCGTAGAACGGCATCACCACCACCAGCACCAGCGCCGCGGGGCGGTGGCGCGCGATCATCTCGAGCGCGCGCCATTCGCCGAGCATGCGGCCGTAGTGCAGGCCGATCACGATGTGCGGCACAACCTTCATCGAGGTGGCGACCAGCGTCTCGAGCGAGCGCTCGAAGTCCTCCACCGGACGGCGCAGGTGGTAGACCTGCGACACCGTGTCCTGCGCGCCGATGACGTCCAGCATCGCGGCGTCGATGCCCGCGTCCTGCATCGCGCGCGCCATGCCCGCGTCGACGAGCGCGGTGTGGATGGCGATGCGGAAGTCCGGGTACGAGTCCTTCACGCGCCGCACCACCGGCAGGAACCGCCCGTACTCGACCTCGTCGCGGTGGTTCGAGCCGCCGGTGAGCAGCATCCCTTTGGCGCCGAGCGCGACCTGCTCGTTAACCACGCGCCACAGCGCCTCGGGCGCCGTCGCCGGGATCATCGGTTCGAGCACCTTCGCCTTGCAGTGGTCGCACTGCAGCTTGCACGCACCGCCGGTAATCGACACCGCCGGCCAGGCGCTCTTGCCGCAGGACGAGATCTCGCTCGAGGCGTAGGCCTTGAAGGTCGGCGTGTAGAAGTTGATGCCCCGGCCCGGCCGCGGCGCGCGCGCCAGGCGGGCGACCAGATCGCGGTCGAGCCGCGCCGGCTCGAGCGCCTCGATGCCCGCGGCGAGTTCGAACCAGCCGCTCACGCTTTAGGGGCAGCCGGCGAAGCCGTCGGCCGCCATCTTGGCCTCGAAGGCTTTCGTCGCCGCGGCTCCGGTCACCAGCGCGACGGCATCGCCGTCCCAGTTGCCGGGCTTGAGCTTGACGAGCCACCCGTTGCCGTACGGATCGGCGTTGATGCTCTTCGGATTCGCGCTCACCGCGTCGTTGATCGCCACCACCTCGCCGCCCACCGGGGTCTTGACGGGGCCCACCCACTTGCCCGACTCGATGGTCGCGGCTGACTTGTTCAGCTCGACCGAGCGGCCGACCTTCTTCGGCGTGTAGGCGACCACCTCGCCGGCCAGCGCGCAGGCGTACGCGGTCATGCCGATGGTCACCGTGCCGTCGGCCTCCTTGCGCGCCCATACGTTGTTCTCGACGTTGTAGTACAGATCGTCGGGCAGGTTGCAATTCTTGACCGATGCCATCGGGAATACCTCCTCAGAAAAACAGTACCCTGTCGCAGGAAAGGATCATGTCGGCGAGCGCGCCGCCGCTCGACACCTCGTCGATCTCCGGGATCAGGTCGACCGGCTCGATGTCGTAGCCCGGCAGCGCAGGCCGGCAGGCGTGGAACTTCACGCCCGCGGACTTCGCATCGCGCATGAACTCGATAATTCTTTTCCCGCCTTCCACCGCCGTCAAGTTTTCGGCGACGCCGGTCTGCACCAGGCGCACGCCCTCCATGGTGAAGAAAATCGTCACCTCGGCGTCCATCGAGGCGAGCAGCGCGCCGAGGTAGAACGGCGTGCCGCAGCGCCCCGGCGTCGCGGGTCCGCTGGTCATCACGATGACGACAGTCTTCGCCTCGTGCTCGACGTATTTCGCGCTCACGGGCGCTTGCACACCATCTTGTCGGCGCGGCAGCGCGCGCAGAAACCTTCTTCCGCCGCCGCGCCGGTGAGTAGGCCCACGAGCGCCTCGGCGAGCGGCGCCGACGGGCGCACGCGCGCGATCCATTCGCCGTAGGGGTCGCGATTGATGCGCTCGGGGAAATCGAGCACCGCCTCGTTCGCGGCCTCGATGACGCAGTCGAAGGGATTTGGCACCGGGCCGGCCCACTTGCCGGTCTCGACCGTGGCGACCGGCTTGCCGCGCGGGCGCGCGCTGCCGGGACGGCGCACGCGCACGTGCATGATCCTGCCCGCGCGGGTCTGCGAGATGTCGGTCATGCCGATGCTCACCGCCCCGTCCTCCTCCACGCGCACCCAGATCTGGAAATCGGCGTCGTAGTGGAGCTCGGGGCGCACCTCGCAGCCGTTGCAGATCGCCATCCGCTAGATTATGCCCTTCTCCTCGAGAAGGTCGATCGAGTCGCTGACGTTCTCGTGGATCGCGACCTTGCGTGCCGACAGCCCGAGCGCGAGGCCCAGGAGCTGCGTGAAGTACAGGATCTTCACCTTCGTCTTGATGCCGAACTTCGTCTCGGCCCGCACCTGGTGCATCTCCAGGCCCGAGTGGCAGGTCGGGCACTCGGTGGCGATCACTTCGGCGCCGCAATCCTCGGCCGCCTGGAGGAGGTTCAGCACCAGCTGCGTCGAGGTGTCGGAGTCCGACAGCGTGTGCGCACCGCCGCAGCAGGCGGTCTTGAGCGGGTACTCGACGTTCACCGCGCCGGCCGCGGCGAGCAGGTCGTCCATGAAGTGCGGCTTGGTGCTCGACTCCGAGCCCGGCCCCTGGTCCTTCTCGGGGAAGATCTGGCGCGGGCGCGTGTACATGCAACCGTAGTAGTTGGCGATCTTCACCCCCTTGAGCGAGTTCTTCAGCTTCGCCTTGATGCCCTCGGGCCCGAGCTCCTCCATCAGCCACTCGAGCAGGTGCACGGTGCGCACGTCGCCCTTGTACACCGGGTCGTCGGCCTTCTTGGCGAGGTCCTGCACCGTGTGCAAGGTCTCGGCCGAGGTGGCGCACTCGTACTCGGCCTTTTTCAGGTTGTGGTAGCAGCCGTTGCACGGCGCCATCACGGTGTCGAAGCCCATCTTCTCCGAGGCGATCGCGAGGTTGCGCGCCGACATGTAGGTCTGCAGCATCGGGTGGACGTTCTTCACTTCCATCGCGCCGCAGCAGTTCCAGTCGCCGAGCTCGTGCATCTCGAGCCCGAGCTCCTTGACGAGCGCGCGCGTCGAGCGGTCGTAGGGCCCGCCCGAGCCTTCCAGCGCGCAGCCGGGGTAGTAAGCGACCTTAGCCATGTTTCTGCTCCTTGAGATACGCCTGCAATACCGCGCCGGTCTTCGTCCAGCCGCGCGTGCGCGGCTTGACGAGCATCATCCAGCCCATCTTGAGCGGGCCGGTGATCGGCAGGCGCGCGAGGAACTTGCCGATCCTGCGCTCCTTCAATAGCGGCAGGTTGTTCATGCGCGCGATGAACACACCGAGCCAGCCCTTCTTCACCAGCTCGACGATGTCGACGCCGGTCTTCTTGAAGAAGTTGAACATCACCTCGCTGTCCTCGATGCGCCCGCGCTCGATGCACTGGCGCGTGAACTCCTCGTCGAACACCGAGGAATTCGACTTCGGTGTGTGGCCCTCCATCTCCAGCCAGTGCGCCAGCGCCTTCATCACGCCCTCGGGCCGCACATCCTTCGGGCAGATGTTGGTGCACTTGTTGCACGATACGCACTGCCAGATGATGTCCTTGTCCTTGACGATCTCCGACTGCAGGCCGAGGTTCGTGCAGTAGATCCAGTAGCGCGGGTTGAAGTCGGTGTTGATCGCGTACATGGTGCACGAGTTCGTGCACGAGCCGCACTGCCAGCAGCGGTGCACGTTCTCGCCGCCCGGCAGGGCGCGGATTGTCTTCTGGAACTCCGGATCGTAATCGGGCACCGTGCGCGGCAGGATCATCGTGTTCCAGTGCCCCGACACGTCTACGCCCTCGACCACCAGCTTCTCGGCCGTGAGGACCTGGTTCGGATCGATGAGAGACTTCTCGTGAATCGGCATTCGTCTTCCCTAGTGAATCGTCGCGGGCGATTTCCTCACCCGCGAGCGGTTGCCGCCGTCTACGCCGAGCAGCTTGCGCAGCTGCTCGTCGGGGGTGCTGGCGCGCGTGAAGTCGGAGCCGAGCACGCCACCGGTCATGGCGCGGAAATAGCCGACGTAGGCCATCGCCAGCACCAGGTCCGTGAGCCAGTGCTGCTCGCGCCAGATGCCCTGCTCGCCGAAGCGCTCGTACATCCAGCCGCGCGCCGCGGCGTGGTCCATTGCGCCGGAATGCTCCGCGTTCATCAGCTCGCGCAGCGCGCCGCTGCCCGAGGAGACGTCCCACACCCAGCGCGTCATGAGCGGATGCGCCTGCGGGTCGGCGAAATGCAGCAGCTCGGCGGCGAAATCGCCCGCCGCGCCGCGCAGTTTTCTGCGCGCCACGCGCTCCTGCGGATAATCGAGGGAGTCGCAGAACGCGTCGATCGTCGCCTCGCCGGATAAGAGTTGCGCCACGCGCTCGGAGACGCCCGCCGCGCCGAGCCGCTCGAGCACCGGATAGAGCTTGCGGCGCGCGGTGAACACCGAGTCGAGCAGCGACTCGGCGGCGCCCAGGTCGATGCGCTGCGGCGCCGCGAGCAGCCCGGCGAACAGCCGGTGCTTCGCCTCGAGCAGCCCGACGTAGGTCGTGAGGCCCGGGCCCGCGTCGGCGAGCGCGACGAACTCCGAGAAATGCCTCGCGAAGCGCCCGGCGTCGAGCTGCAGCATCGCTGGTGCGCCGCTCAGGCGGCCTTGCGCTCGAGCGCCGCCAGGTCCCCGACCGCGCGCATCGCCATCGCCAGGCCGTGCGACACGCAGGTGTCGATGTCCTCCGGCGCGAGCGCGGAGCCGCCGACGTAGATGCCCGGCCGCGTGGAGGAAAAGGAGCTGGTGTAGTGCTCGCCGCGCTCGAGGAAGCCGTGGCTCTCCAGGCCCACCCCGAACACCTTGGCGATCTCCGGGTTGTCCTCGTTCGGATCCATGCCGATCGCGTGCACGACCAAGTCGAACGGGATCACGATCGGGCGCTTGACCAGCGTGTCCTCGCCCTTCACCAGCAGCCTCTTGCCGTCCGGCGCGATGGTCACCTCGGCGATCCTCGCCTTGACGAACTTGGTGCCGAACTCCTCCTGCGACTTCCAGTAGAACTTGTCCTCGTACAAGCCGAAAGTGCGGATGTCCATGTAGTAGATGTACACGTCCGTCTTCGGCGACAGCTCCTTGATCTCCATCGCCAGGTTGGTCGACACCGTGCAGCAGATCTTGGAGCACCACTCGCGCCCGATCTGCCGGTCGCGCGAGCCCACGCACAGCAGGATCGCGACGCGCTCGGGCGTGCGCCCGTCGGACGGGCAGGCGATCTTGTGCGCCCCCACCATCTGCTCGACCTGTGTGGTGGTGACCACGTCCTCGTAGGTGCCGAAGCCCCACTCCGGCTTGTTGATCGAGTCGAAGTGCGTGAAGCCGGTGCCGAGCACCGCCGCAGCGACCTGCACCGTCTGCCCGTTGGACAGGGTCGCGCTGAAGTTGCCATGCTCCCCGTCGAGCTTGGCGACCTTGGTTTGCTTCAACACGGTCACGAGGGGATTCTTTTCGACCCGCTCGACCATCCGTCCGATCGCATCTTTGGCCCACTCGCCCGAGGGCACGAGCTTCGCGTAGCCGGAGTGGATCGGCGCGCCGCCCAGGCGGTCGGACTTCTCCACCAGCACCACCTTGCGGCCTACCGAGGCGAGGCCGTGCGCCGCCGAGAGCCCGGTCGGCCCTGCGCCGACCACCAGTATCGTGTCGTTCATCTCATTACGCGCTCAGCGCGAGCTCGGGGTTGTACAGGTACTCGATCTTGCCCGCCTTGACTTCCTTCAGGTACTCCTCGAAGCGCTTCTTCGACTCGCTCCAGGACAGGCCCATCTTCTCGACCACATCCTCGCAGGGGCTCGCGTGCCACTGCAGCTGCACGATTTTGAACGGGTCGGCGCCGCAGGCGAGCGCGGCGAACTGGATGTCGGCCATGATCGGCATCGAGTACTGCTGCTCGTGCGCGCGGCCGATCCACTGGTTCTTGTCCATGGTGGTGACGCAGCCGGTGTCGATACCGAGCATCACGTCCGCGTTCGCCTCCTCCTTGGCGACCTTGATCTTGCGCTCGATGGTGAAGGAGCGCGTGAACTCGCGCTCGGAAATGATGTGGCGGAAGCCGAAGCCGCAGCAGTCGTACCAGGTCGAGTAATCGATCACCTGCGCGCCGAGCGCGGCGGCCATCGACGTGCCGACCGCGGCGCGGTTGCCTTCGAGCACCTCGGGGTCGTAGATCGCGTCCTCATGCACCATCTTCGAGTAGTGGCAAGCCATGTGCACCGTGACGCGCAGGTTCGAGACGTCGATCTTTTGCAGCTTCGTCGCGATGTCGCGGCGCATGACGTGCACCCACTCGGAGTAGTGCACGATCTCCTCGGGGATCACCAGCTTGCCGTCGACCAGCCGCCCGAGCTTGCCGAGGATCTTCTTCACCCGCTCGCGCAGTGTGGCGTTCTCGATCAGGTACTTGCGGACCTCCTTGTAGTTGCCGAACGAGGTGCCGCAATGCACCAGCGGATAGAAATGGCCGGCGCCGTGGCCCACGCGCTTGCCCGAGACGTAGGCCTGGTGGAAGTTCCTCAGGAACACCGCGGCGAGCGACTCGACGTTGCCGATGCCCGAGCCGTGGTAGTTCCACGCGGTGCACGAGGTCTGGTCGGTCTCGTCCAGGTAGTCGCGTCCCGGCTGCATGCCGAGGTTGTTCATGGTCCACAAGAGCGACGTGGGGTAGCCCGGGATGTTGCCGCACTGGCCGCAGCTCTTGTGATGCCAGAGCTGCATGGTCGGGATCTTCTTGTCCCAGCCGAACAGCGTCTTCACCATGCGCGGCTGGTGGGCGTCGGAGATGCGATGGACGATGATCTCGCCCTCCTTCTCCAACTCCCACATGTGCTCGCGCACGTCGTCCATGCGCTCGCCGAGGTCGACCGAGCGCCGGTCGACCTGCTTGCGCACCCAGGCGGTGGCCTTCTCCGCGTCCTCGGCCGACAGGTCGGTCGGCTGGAAGAACTCTCCGTGTCCCGCGATTCCGCTCATTCGCCTTCCTCCTGCTCCTCGAGCATTTCCTCGTATTCCTCGCGCTTCTCGTCGATGAAGTCCTCGATGACGTCGAACAGGTTCTCGTCCATCGTCTCGAGCTGCTTGAGCACGCCGGTCATCTCCCAGATCGTGTACATCTCGACCGAGGTCTTGAGCGCCACTTCCCACGCGGTGTCGGTGGTCTGCAGCGTCTTCATCGGGATCGCCTTCCTGAGGATCTTCAGGTCGCCTTCGACCTTCTGGATGTTGGGACCCCAGTCCGGGAAGTGATCCGGCTGAATCATGTCCGGCGACAGCTGGTTGCCGGTGGTGATGAGCTTGAGCATCACGCGGCCGAAGGGCCGCAGCACGTCCTTCGCCGACTGGAAGCCGTGCTTGATCGCGACCTCGCGCATGATGGCGACCAGGCCGCCCGGCGAGTTCTTGAACGGGCAGCGCGCCGCGCAGGTCATGCACTGCGCGCAAGCCCAGATCTTCTCCTGCATCGCGTCGTACACCTGCTCGACGTTCTCGGTCCACAGCAGCTGCACGATCTCGCGCGGGCTGTAGTCGTAGAAGTGCGCCGAGGGGCAGGTCGCCGTGCAAATGCCGCAATTCAGGCAGCCGTTCAGCTCGTGCTCGTAACGAAAATCGCTACGAATATCGTCGAAAACCTCCTGCATCTCGGCGTAGGTCGCCACGGCCGCCCCTCGCTACTTGCGCTTCATGAAGAAGGTGAATTCCTTGTTCGCCTCGGAGTGCGACAGCAGCTCGTTGCCGGTCTGCTTGGCGAAGGCCTGGAAGTCCTTGACCGAGCCCGGGTCGGTGGCGATGATCTTGAGCACCTGCCCGGACTGCATGTCGGTGAGCGATTTCTTGGCACGCAGGATCGGCAACGGGCAGTTGAGTCCGCGAGCGTCGAGTTCCTTGTCGAAGTTCATTGCGTCGATTCCTTTCGTTCGGTGGTGGTCATGGGCTTATACCACCTCGTGTCAATCCGCTTTTGACCGCAGTTAAAACCCGACTGCGAGCAGGGGAATATTAGAGTTCGTTAATATACCAGCGCTGTCATACGAGGCAAGCCGCGGCGCAGCAAAAATACGCGCGCTCATGTCTCAAGACACCGCCTGGTAGTAAAGATTCTGCGGATGGTTCGCCTGCGCGAAGAAAAACCAGCGCTCGGCCATCAGGCCGGCGAATTGCACGATACAAGCGAGCGTCGGCAGTCCCGCCACGAGCAGCGCCGCGGGCAAGACGAACGCGCCGGCGAGAAACAGCCACTTTACCGAACGCAGCGCGGCTGCAGTGCGCCCGTGAAAGAACTCGCGCGTGTTGAACGAGCCGGCGATCGCGCCCTGCGCCTTCTGCGCGATGCGCGGGTGCTTGACGCCGATCGCGCTCTGCAGGCTCGAGCGCGCCTTCAGGCGCGCGTTGCGCACGAGCGAGGCGCCGCGCGTGGCGAGACCGGCAAGCGTCCAGCCGAGCGCGGCGAGCGCGAGCACCGGGGCGAGCGCGGGCGCGGCCCAAGCAGCGTAGGCGGCCGCGAGCGTGAAGCCCGAGGCGCAGCCGAGCACGAGGTAGTTCACGACCGTCAGCGGGCTGTGCCACTCCTGCAGGAAGCGCAGGCAGGCGTAGATCATCCCGGTGCACACGTAGAGCGCGAGGGCGAGAAAGACTCCCGCCGCGGCGAGCGCGCGCGTCGGCCAGTCAAGCCACTGTGCGGCGCCCCAGGCGAGCACCGCCACCATGAACGCGGGCAGCACGATCACCTCGCGCGACAGCCACGAGGTACGCCACTTGGCCGCGCTGCGCCAGGCGCGCTCTGGATGGCCGAGGTGAAAGAACGACGCGATCAGGCCTGCGCCCAGCAGGCAAAGGGAAATGATTGCACCGCCCACAAGAAACATTGGTGTGGCATTTCCAATGACCTCAACTCCAGTAAGGGCAAGAAAGAGTCCCTGGCCCGCGCCGATGAGGGTAGTGAGCAGGATGACCGACCAGGCGGGCCGCACGGCTACCAGCTCGTCACATCGTCGAGCGCCGGATCCTTCGCCGAAGGCCGGGGCAGCAGGCCGTCGACCTTGAGCGGGTTGTCGTGGCGCTCGAGCTCGTCGGGATGGATGCGGATCTCGGTGCGGCGCCGCGGCAGGTAGTGGTTCGCCGGCTGCGTGCCCCACTCGGGCATGAGCGCATAGCCGCCCTGCTCGCGAATTGCTCTTGCGGCCTGCGATTCGGGATCGTGGATGTCGCCGAAGATGCGCGCGCTCGTCGGGCACGCGAGCACGCAGGCGGGCTTGCGTTCCTTTTCCGGCAGCGCCGGGTCGTAGATGCGATCCACGCACAACGTGCACTTCTTCATCACCTTCTGGTGCGCGTCGATCTCGCGCGCGCCGTAGGGGCAGGCCCAGGAGCAGTACTTGCAGCCGATGCACTTGTCGTAGTCCACCAGCACGATGCCGTCCTCGGCGCGCTTGTACGAGGCCCCGGTCGGGCACACCGGCACGCAGGGCGGCTCCTCGCAGTGCAGGCAGGACTTCGGGAAGTGCACCGTCTCGGTGTTCGGGAACTCGCCCACCTCGAAGGTTTGCACGCGGTTGAAGAACGTTCCCGTCGGGTCGGCGCCGTAGGGGTTGTCGTCCGACATGTAGCCCGCCGTGCCCGAGGTGTTCCACTGCTTGCAGCTCGTCACGCAGGCCTGGCAGCCGACGCACACGTTCAGATCGATAACTAGGGCGAGCTGAGTCATCGCTCGATCCTTTTCCCGGCGACATAAGCGAGCCAGTTGCGGGGGGCCTTGCGGGTTCCCGGGGCGGGATTCAAGGTTTGAAACTCAGGCCAAACCCCTTCCTGACCCGCCGGGTAAATCCTCACCCGCACGTCGTACCAGCCGGCCTGACCTGTGACCGGATCGGAGTTCGACGTGCGTCCGCCCTCGAGCGGCAGCTCGTCGCTGATGAGGTGGTTCAGCAGGAAGCCCTTGCGCGCTTCGTTCGCGTCCGGCGCGAGGCCCCAGGCGCCCGGCTGCTTGCCTATCGCGTTCCAGGTCCACACCGTGCCCGGCTCGACCGCTTCGCTGTATCGGCACATGCAGCGAACTCTTCCCCACGGCGACTCGACCCAGATCCAGGCGTCGTCGGCGATGCCCGCGGCGCGCGCGCTGCGCGGGTTGACGAACAGATAGTTGTGGCCGTGGATCTGCCGCAGCCACGCGTTCTGCGAGTCCCAGGAGTGGTACATCGCCATCGGC
>DASPRX010000049.1:0-4795 GCA_035624235.1 Burkholderiales bacterium
GTACCCTCGCGCACCATGAGCGAGCATCCCGGCAACCGCAGCGCGGCCGCAGTCCCCTTGATCGTCGGCGCGCAGCTGTTCGGCACTTCGCTGTGGTTCAGCGCCAATGCGGCGGCCGGCGACCTGGCGCGCGCCTGGGGGCTGGGCACCGCGCAGCTCGGGGCGCTCACCAGTGCGGTGCAGCTCGGGTTCATCGCCGGAACGCTTTTTTTCTCGCTCTCGGGCCTCGCCGACCGCTACCCGGCGAGCCGCATCTTCGCCGTCTGCGCTGTGCTCGGCGCGCTCGCCAACGGCGCCTTTGCGCTCGCCGCGCACGGCGTCGCAGCGGGCATGGCGTGGCGCTTCGCCACGGGCTTCGCGCTCGCGGGGATCTATCCGCTCGGCATGAAGCTCGTCGTCGGCTGGGCGCCGGGACGCGCCGGTGAGACGCTTGGCTGGCTGGTCGGCATGCTGACGATCGGCACGGCGCTGCCGCACGCGATCCGCGCCGCCGGCAGCGGGGCCTCGTGGCAGGCGGTGGTACTCGCGGCGTCGGCGCTCGCGCTCGTCTCAGGGGCGGCGGTGCTCGCGCTCGGGGACGGACCGCACCTGAGGAGCAGCGCCGCGCGTCGCGCCGGCTGGGGTTCCGTGCTGCGCGCTTTCCGCGTGCCGGCCTTTCGCGCCTCCGCCCTCGGCTATTTCGGCCACATGTGGGAGCTCTACGCTTTGTGGACCGTTGTCCCCTTGCTCGCCGCGGCGGCCCTCGGGCGAGATGGCGCGGCCGATCCGGCGCGCGTCTCGGCCTGGTCGTTCGCGGTCATCGCGGCGGGCGGCGCAGGTTGCGTGCTAGGCGGCCGGCTGAGCCGGCGCGCAGGCAGCGCGCGGGTTGCCGCCCTCGCGCTCGCGGTCTCGGGCGCGATGTGCCTCGCCTATCCCGTGGTGAGCGCGATCTCGCCCGCGCTGGCGCTCGCGCTGCTCCTGTTGTGGGGCGTCGCAGTGGTCACGGATTCGCCGCAGTTCTCGGCGCTCTCGGCGCGCGCCTGCCCGCCCGAGCTGCTCGGCAGCGCGCTCGCGCTGCAGAACAGCATCGGCTTCCTGATCACAGTGTTCTCGATCAGCTTGGCTACGGCGCGCATCCCGGAGCTGGGCGCGCAGGTCGCCTGGCTCCTCCTGCCCGGTCCGATTCTCGGCCTCGCAGCCTTCTGGCCGCTCGCCACCGGCCGGGTCAGGGTCGCGTGAGCCATTCGCTGAGCTGCGGAATAGCCGCTACAATTCATCATTTTAAGCGCGCCAGATGGTCGTCACGCACGGATCCGTATCGCCCGTCCGAGGCTCGCACGCGCTGACCATCGGAAACTTCGACGGCGTCCACCTGGGACACCAGGCCATGCTGGCGCGTGTCGCCGCAGAGGCGCGCGCGCGCGGACTCGTGTCTTGCGCGCTCACGTTCGAGCCCCACCCGCGCGAGTTCTTCGCGCCCGACGCGGCGCCCGCGCGCCTGACGCGGCTGCGCGAGAAGCTCGAGCTGATCGCCGCGGCCGGAATCGAGCACGTGCACGTCGCGCGCTTCGATGCGCGCTTCGCCGCGCTTCCTGCCGGGCGCTTCGTGGAAGAGGTGCTGGTCCAGGGCCTGCGGACGCGTTGGCTGCTCGTCGGCCGCGACTTCCGCTACGGCGCACGGCGCGCCGGAGATTACGCCGCGCTCGAGGCCGAGTCCGGGCGCCACGGTTTTGCGCTCGAGCCGATGCCGGAGGTGACGCAGGCAGGCGAGCGCATCTCGAGCTCGGGAGTGCGCGCCGCACTGCTGGCGGCCGACTTTCCGCGCGCCGAGCGGCTGCTCGGACGTCCCTACACGCTCTCGGGCCGCGTCGCGCACGGCGCCAAGCTCGGTCGCAGGCTGGGATTCCCGACTGCGAACCTGGTGCTGCCGCGGCGCGCGCCGCTTGCCGGCGTATACGTGGTGGAAGCCTGCGGCGCCGACGCGAACGACGGGCAACGCTGGCTGCCCGGCGTGGCGAGCGTGGGACGGCGCCCGACGGTGAACGAGGTGGCGGCGCCGCTGCTGGAAGTGCACCTGTTCGACGTTGCCGAGGAGCTCTACGGGCGCCACCTGCGGGTGCGCTTCGTCGAGCGGCTCAGGGACGAGGAGAAATATCCGGATCTGGACGCGCTGCGCGCGGCGATCGCGCGCGACGTGGCGATGGTGAAGAAGTTCTTTGCGAAGCATGGCTGACTACAAGGACACGCTCAATCTTCCCGACACGCCGTTCCCGATGCGCGGCGACCTCGCCAAGCGCGAGCCGCAGTGGGCGCGCGAATGGCAGGAGCGTGGCGTCTACAAGCGCCTGCGCACGGTTGCCAAGGGCCGGCCGCGCTTCGTGCTGCACGACGGGCCGCCGTACGCCAACGGCGACATCCACATCGGCCACGCGGTAAACAAGATCCTCAAGGACGTGATCGTCAAGTCGCGCACGCTGGCGGGGTTCGACGCGCCCTACGTGCCGGGCTGGGACTGCCACGGCATGCCGATCGAAGTGCAGATCGAGAAGCAGTACGGCAAGCACCTTTCGGCCGAGGAGACGCAGCGGCTGTGCCGCGCGTACGCGACCCGGCAGATCGAGCGGCAGAAGGCCGATTTCCAGCGTCTGGGCGTGCTCGGCGACTGGGATGACCCGTATTTCACCATGGCGTACCGCAACGAGGCGGACGAGATCCGCGCGCTTGGCAAGCTGCTCGCCAAGGGCTACCTCTACCGCGGCCTGAAGCCAGTCAATTGGTGCTTCGACTGCGGCTCGGCGCTCGCCGAGGCCGAGGTCGAATACGAGGACCGCAAAGACCCGGCGATCGATGTCGCGTTCGCGCTCGCAGACGAGGACCGCACGAAGCTCGCGCGCGCCTTCGGACTCGACGCGCTGCCTGCCGGCCCCGTCCGCGCGGTGATCTGGACCACCACGCCGTGGACCATCCCCGCCAACCAGGCGCTGAACGTCCATCCGGAGATCCTCTATTCGCTCGTCGCGACCGACAAGGGCGCACTGATTCTCGCGAGCGATCTGAAGGAAGCCAGTCTGGCGCGCTTCAAGCTCTCCGGCAGAGCGATCGCGACCTGCAAGGGGGCGGCGCTCGAGGGGATCGCGTTCCGCCATCCGCTCTACGACCGGCGCGCGCCGGTGTACCTGGGCGAGTACGTGACACTCGACACGGGCACCGGCGTCGTGCACTCGGCGCCCGCCTACGGGGTCGAGGACTTCCTTTCGTGCCGGCGCTACGGCATGAAGGACGACGAGATCCTCACGCCGGTGCAGGGCGACGGGCACTTCTCGAAATCATTGCCGCTGTTCGGCGGTCGCATGATCTGGGACGCGAACCAGGAGATCGTCGCCGAGCTCGAGCGGCGCGGCGCGCTGCTGCACAGCGCGCCGTTCGTGCACAGCTACATGCACTGCTGGCGCCACAAGACTCCGGTCATCCTGCGCGCCACCGTGCAGTGGTTCGCAGGCATGGACGACGTGCCCGGATACGAGGGCGCGAAGCCTGTGGAGCCCTTGCGCGCAACCGCGCTGCGCGGCGTCGAGAACACGCAGTTCTTCCCGGCCTGGGGCAAGGCGCGCCTGCACGGCATGATCGCCAACCGCCCGGACTGGACGCTGTCGCGCCAGAGGCAGTGGGGTGTGCCGATGCCGTTCTTCATGCACAAGGAAACCGGCGAGCTGCACCCCGAGACGCTCGAGCTGCTCGAGGCGGTAGCCAAGCGCGTGGAGGACGGCGGCATCGAGGCCTGGCAGCAGCTCGACCCGCGCGAGCTGCTGGGCGACGAAGCCACGCACTACGACAAGGTGAAGGACACGCTCGACGTCTGGTTCGATTCCGGTTCGACGCATTTCACCGTGCTGCGCGGCTCGCACAAGGGGGAGACCGAGTTCCCGGCCGATCTGTACCTGGAAGGCTCCGACCAGCACCGCGGCTGGTTCCATTCGTCGCTGCTCGTGTCGTGCATGATGAACGGCGTGCCGCCCTACAAGGCGCTGCTCACGCACGGCTTCGTCATCGACATGGAAGGCCGCAAGATGTCGAAGTCGCGCGGCACGGGCATGTCGCCGCAGGAGATCACCGGCACGCTCGGGGCCGACGTCCTGCGCCTGTGGGTCGCGAGCACCGACTACTCGAGCGAGCTCAATCTCTCCAACGAGATCCTGAAGCGCGTGGTGGAGAGCTACCGGCGCATGCGCAACACGCTGCGCTTCCTGCTCGCCAACGTGTCCGACTTCGACCCGGCGCGGCACGCGCTGCCGGTGGGCGAGCTGGTCGAGATCGACCGCTACGCGCTCGCCTTCGCTGCGCGGCTGCAGGACGAGCTGGCCGCCGACTACAGCCGTTACCAGTTCCACCTGGTGGCGCAGAAGCTGCAGACGTTCTGCTCCGAGGACCTGGGTGCGTTCTACCTCGACATCCTCAAGGACCGGCTGTACACCTGCGGCGCCGACTCGCGTGCGCGGCGTTCGGCGCAGACCGCGCTCTACCACATCACGCACAGCCTGGTGCGCCTGCTCGCGCCGATCCTGAGCTTCACCGCCGAGGAGCTGTGGGCGGCATTCACCGGCAGCAAGGACGACAGCGTGTTCTTCCAGACCTGGCACGCGCTGCCCGAGGTCGCCGACGCCGAACCCTTGCTCGCCAAATGGGCGCGGCTGCGCGAGCTGCGGGGCCCGGTGCGCAAGAGCATCGAGGACCTGCGCGCCGCGGGAAAGGTGGGCTCGTCGCTGCAGGCCGAGGTGGAGTGGCGCGCGAACGGCGCCGACTACGAGCTGCTCGCGGG